>CAIOJL010000115.1 GCA_903858595.1 uncultured Spartobacteria bacterium
CGCATGAGGCTATCCCCCGTTTGTTCTCTCCAAGCCAGGGCTTGCCTTCCCATTGCTGATGGGGCTAGGCATCTGCCATGCAGATGATGAATCACATGCGGTTTTTGCTTCTAGCCGGTTTTCTTGCGCTGGTTCTTCCGGCATCCATTAGCGCTGATCCGGGTAAGAAACCAGAAACGCCGGCAGTCGTTCCGCCAGCGGGGCCAGAGATCGTCGATGTCGGTGTCTGGCCCACGGTCATCTACAACCTGGATGTCCATTCTAATACCTTCTACATGACCGCCTACGTCTGGTTCATCTGGAGGGGTGACATCGATCCGAGCGAGACCGCCGAGTTAGTCAACAATGTGGAGAGCTGGGGACTGACAAAGGTTAGAACCTACCCCAAGCCGATCACCTTCCCCGATGGCCGCAAGTACCAGTGCCTCAGGATTGAGGGACGATTTTTCCAGCCCTTTAGCTTGAAGCGATTCCCTCTGGAGCACCACACCCTTAGTCTCTCGCTGGAGGATAACACCTACACGGTCGATAAGATTATTTACCGGTTGGATCAAAAAAACTCAGGCATCGATCCGGGTATCAATATCCCCGGTTGGAGCGTGAAATCATGGTCGGGCCTCGCCGGCATCCACCACTTCCCGACCAATCTCGGAGACCAGACGGTCGGAACCGAGGGGGTGGACTATGGATCGATAACCTTCAAGGTCGAGGTCACGCGTCCCGTGAACTTCTTCCTCTGGAAGATGATGCTCCCGGTCATGATCGTCCTGATAGCCAACTGGACTGCACTCCTGCTGCATCCGACTCAGCTGGCCTCACGTGTCGCCATGACGGGAACGGCCCTGCTGACCACGGTCTTCCTAGAGCAGGGATACTCCTCGAATCTGCCCGAGGTGAACTATCTGGTCCTGATGGATAAGATATACGTCGTTGTCTATCTGCTCATTATTGCCTCATTGGTTCAGGTCGTGATCCAAGGGGCTCTCGAAAAGAGGCACCTGCTCAATGAATTCAAGAATGCTCAGTGGGTAGACAAAATCAGCGTGGTTATTCAGGCAGTGGCCTTCATTCTGGCTCTCATCTTTATCAACGCCACGACGCGTTGATCAGCAATAGCGAATGGCGCTGGGCTGGGAATATCTACGCTCTCAAGATCCCTTGAGGTCTTCAAACGAGCGCCTGAGTTTCTCGACTTGTTTCCGGTAGTGCTCGGCGTCTCCATAATCGAAAAAATACCGGTAGCGACTGTGCGCGGACTTCCTGCGGATCGCATGTTTGATGGGGCACCAGTATTGCTCCGTTCGTGCCGCGATCTCCCCGGTCATCGCCAGTACCCCGTTGGCATATCCGCAGTATTCGCAGTTCAGTTTCTCGATCCAGTTGAGATAGGCAAGGTGGCGTCTATCGAGACGGATGAATTCGTGGCGCCGGACCTTGGGAATGCCATAGATCGGAAAGCAAACAAACTGGTATGCAGAAAGCATGAGGTCCAGCAGAGCGATCGGGATCAGGCATGACCAGATCACCGGTGCAGTCAGAATGCTGATAAGGCGGGAACTCCGGACGAAGGAGGTGAACCGTGTGACCAGCTTGCGGTGTCTGGCGCGGGCTTCCTCCGTGAAACGCACTTTGCCCTGACGCACCTCATAGAAAAACTCGGCTTCCTTCCTCTGGAGCTCCTGGAGAATTTCCTTCTCCAGTACATTCATTCGTTCCAACAAGGCATCGAGTGAAGTATTCATGGGGGTCGTGACCCGAGGACGCGGCCAACTCATTGATGGCAGGGGATGCGGAACTAAGGAAGAGCTATCGTGTTCCCTGCTGAACCCCACTTGGAACAAGAGATGCCAAATGCATTTTTGCAGGCCAGTTTGCAATCCCTGAAATAGAATCCCACCGGAGTTGACGGGGCTCGAACCCGCAACCCCCGCCGTGACAGGGCGGTGCTCTGACCAATTGAGCTACAACTCCAGGGATCTCTCGGCAAACTACCGAGGGCTGGTAATCATCCATGCAATCGCGTTCCCGGCAATCTTTTTTGTGACTTTCCTGCAGTTGCCGGTCATTCTTGCTAGCACAAGACTATGGCTTATCCATCCTATGCTGCCTTCCTGAAGGCTCTCGAAGAAGCCGGTGAGCTACGGCGCATCTCTGAGCCCGTGGCCACCGAACTACAGATCACGGAGATCGCCGACCGTGAGATGAAGTCGCCGGGAGGAGGGAAGGCACTGCTCTTCGAGAAACCGACGATCAACGGCAAGGTCTCCGCCTTCCGTGTAGCGATCAACGCCCTGGGCTCCAAGCGCCGCATGGCGATGGCTCTCGGACTTGACTCCGTCGATGAGCTTGCCGGACAACTTGAGTTCCTGATGAAGGCGAAGCCGCCGAAGAGCTTTAAGGACGCCCTCAAGCTCCTGCGCAACGGCATCGATCTCATTCATGCCCGCCCTCGCTCCGTAAAGAGCGCTCCCTGTCAGGAAATCGTGAATCGGATGAGGGATGGGAATAATCGGGAGCCTTTTTCCTTGGATCAACTGCCGATCCTGAAGTGCTGGCCACAGGATGGCGGACGGTTCATCACACTACCGACCGTCTACACCAAGGACCCCGACACGGGTGAGCGGAATGTCGGCATGTACCGGATCCAGATCTACGACGGCAAGACCACCGGAATGCACTGGCAGGTTCATAAGGTCGGAGCCCGCCACGGGAAGCGCTACTACGAGCGCGGCGAGAATATGCCCGTTGCCATCTGCCTCGGCGGCGATCCCGCCTTCACGCTGGCCGCCACGGCCCCGCTCCCCGACGGAATTGATGAGATCCTCTTCGCGGGATTCGCCCGCAAAAAATCTGTCGACCTTGTGAAATGCGTTACCCAGCCACTAGAGGTCCCGGCCGAGAGCGACTTCGTGATCGAGGGGTATGTTCAGCCCGGGGAGATGCGGCCCGAGGGACCGTTCGGCGATCACACCGGCTTCTACACGCCGGTGGATGACTACCCCGTCTTCCATGTCACGGCGATCACCCACAGGAAGGAGGCTGTCTACCCCTGCACGATCGTCGGGATTCCGCCGATGGAGGATTTCTACATGGGGGAGGCGAGCGTCCGGATCTTCCTGCCCATTTTCAAAATGAACTTCCCGGAGATCGTCGACATGGCGCTTCCGGCGGAGGGGACCTTCCACAACCTCGTCTTTGTCTCGATCAAGAAGCAGTACCCGTGGCAGGCCTTCAAGGTGATGCATGGACTCTGGGGCATGGGGCAGATGATGTTCGCCAAGTACATCGTCGTCGTGGATGAGGACTGCGACGTGCAAAATACTTCGGAAGTTCTTTTCCGCTGGATGGCCAACACCGATCCCCAGCGCGATAGCATCCTGACCAAGAACCCACTGGACAGCCTCGACCATGCCCCGACCGTTCCCAACATGGGCGGGCACATGGGCTTCGACGCCACAAAGAAAATCCCGGGCGAAGGCTACACCCGCGGCTGGCCCGATCTCGTGAAGATGGATCCCGCGACGAAGGCCTGGGCGGATGGGTTCAGGGGATAGGGGGAAGGGAAGCAAATCACAGGGATTAAGGGGATAAAAGGGATGACGGATAAAGGGAAAGCTTTCTCTCGCTCCTCACCAAAATCAAAATCTCGGTTACTTTCCTTTCCTGAGTTCCTGATTAAAAATCTGCAGGCTCAGTTTCCTGAGGTCATTACCCTGAGTAGGATTAGTAATTTCTTAAAGCCTGAGACTCGGTAGAGGGTGGCCAAGACATCATAGCGGTCGCTGTGCATCTGCAGCAGGAGATCACGGTAAATAGCGCTCATGAGGCGGGCCGGACGCATGAGGCGCTTTTGGTTGACGCTCATTTCCGACCAAGCCAACTCGGCCTTGGCGAAATAGGAGTCGGCCCGCTCTGCTTGGTGGTTGAGCAGGTGGGTCATCGCGGGTGAAGAGAGTGCGCCGATGATTTGATCCTCGCTGACGCCGAAGCGCTCGAGATCCTCACGGGGGATGTAGATCCTGCCCATCGATGCATCCTCGGCGACATCCCTCAGGATGTTGGTGAGTTGCAGGGCGATCCCGAGCTGCTCCGCATAGCTCTCTACTTCCGCTCCCTGCGCTCCGAAGATCCGGGCGCTGGTCAGTCCCACGGCCGAGGCGACGCGGCGGCAGTAGATTTCCAAATCCTTGAAGGTCGCGTAGCGGTTCTGCTCCGTTTCCCCCACGTCCATGAGCATTCCCCTGAGGATCTCGGAGAGAAGGTGGCGGTCGAGAGTGCGGCGAAGGATCATTTCGCGGAAGTCAGCGGGGAGCATTTGTTCCCCACCGATCCGTACTCCCTCAAGCCATGCCTCGAGATGCGCCCGTTTCTCCGTGACAGCGAGTTCCCTGCTGTCGGCAATGTCATCGACCAGACGGCAGAAATCATGGAACAGGAAGGCATCCGAACGTCGCTTGCCCGGAAGCAGGAGTAGTCCCAGTACAAGATTTGAACGACGACGACCTGTGGAGATCCGTAGGGGGGGTGTCGGTTCCATGTGTGATGGGTTCATCAATTCGATGATCGTCAGACTATAACCTCCCGTTCGCAGGTTCAGCTTTTAACTTTTAGCTTTCCGCTTTTTCCTCCGCCACGGAATGTGGCGTAAGGATGACTCTCCCCAACCAGATCACCATCGCCCGGATCCTGCTGATCCCGGTCTTTGTCGTGCTTGCGATCTATTACGGGAAGACAGCCGCTTCCGGTCACCCCGATGAGAATCTTCGCTTTGCAACCATTGCCGTTTTTCTTGCGGCCGCCCTGAGTGACGGGATCGACGGGTGGCTGGCCCGGCGCTTTCATCTCAAGTCACGCCTAGGCGCCATCCTGGATCCGATCGCCGACAAGGGGCTGATGCTGACGGCGATCATTACCCTGAGTGTCACGAAGTGGCCCTACGAACTCCCTGTGTGGTACCCGGTGCTCGTGATCGCCCGTGACATCATCATTGTGGTCGGGTGTGCCATCCTGCGTCTGCTGAACGATCATCTGGAAGTGAAACCCTCGCATTTGGGCAAGGCCTCCACCTTTCTGCAGATGCTGACCGTTGCAGTCGTCATGTTGCAGTGGAGCCACTGTGATCCGGTGGTCTGGGTCTCCGGAGCGGTGACTCTTCTGAGTGGTATCGGCTATGTCGCTTCCGGCATCAAGCAACTCCAGGATGGCGGACACACGGTTCCCGTGACACCCTCGGATAAACCCGCTTCCTGAGCAGGGCCAACACTTTATTTTTTTCATGAGACGAGTCGCTATTGTCGGTCGCCCCAATGTGGGGAAATCCTCCCTCTTCAACCGTCTCATGGGACGGAGGGTCGCCATCGTCCATGACCAGCCGGGCGTGACCCGCGACCGTCTGGCCGGGATCTGCAAGACGGGCCCTGCGCCATTCGAGATCATCGACACCGGCGGCATCGGCGATGCACCCGATCCCGACTTCGCGGAGGCGACCCATGTGGCTGCGCAGGCTGCCATTGCAAGTGCCGATCTGCTCCTCTTTGTCGTGGATGGGAGGGCCGGACTCACACCCCTGGATCGCGAGCTGGCCCGGATGCTGCGATCCGGAGGTCGCCCCCTCATCCTGGTCATCAACAAGATCGATCAGGAGATGCACGAATCACTGGTGGCGGATTTTTTCCAACTTGGCTTTCCGGAAGTGCTGACGATCAGCGCCGCCCATGGACGCGGCACCATTGATCTGCTTGAGATGATCTGCGGAAAGCTCGGAGAGATGGCTTCCGTCACCGTCACGGAACCGGAGGATCTCTCGGCACCCCGACTGGCGATTGTGGGCCGGCCGAATGTTGGGAAATCCTCACTCCTGAACCGTTTGCTCGGCGAAGAGCGCAGTATCGTAAGCGATATCTCCGGCACCACCCGCGATGCCCTTGATGTCCGCTGCGAGTTGGGTGGCGAGCCCTATATTCTCGTGGATACGGCCGGGCTCCGCCACCGTTCCAAGCCCGACACCTCGGTGGAGATCTTCAGTGCGATGCGTTCCGAGGAGGCGATCCGACGGGCTGACGCGGGGCTACTTGTGGTCGATGCGACTGAGGGGGTCACCACCCAGGACAAACGCATCGCCGGCATGCTTCAGGAATCGTACAAGGCCTGCATCATCCTTCTCAACAAATGGGATCTCGTCAGCAAGGAGGACGGAGGGCGCGCCTCCCAAGGCGAACAGTCCGACGTGATCCGGAAAGACCTCTTTTTCCTCGATTATGCGCCAGTAGTCTGCATCTCGGCCAAGACGGGCCAGGGGTTCAGCCGGATTTTCACCGCGCTCAAGAGCGTCCGCCAGGAAACTGAAACCCGGATCTCGACCGGAGAGCTGAACAGATTCTTCCGAGATACCTTCGAGCAGCACCCTCCTCCCTCCAAGTCAGGCAAGCGCTTCAAGCTCCTCTACGCCACCCAAGTGTTGCCGGCGATCGTACGGCCGTTCAGCCCACCCGAGTTCCTGCTCTTTGTGAACGATCCCGATCTCATCACGGATGCTTACCGAGAGTACCTCTTCAACCAATTCCGGGCACGCTGGCCCTTTCCCGGTGTTCCGATCCGCCTTCGCATGAAGGGGCGCGACAGCCGTGAGGTTCAGGATCGCAAAAAGGAGGGCCGCACGATTACTAATGCCGCCATCGCCGCGGAGGATGCAGACTCAGTCAGAGAGAATAAAGAGCATAAGGAGAAAAAGGAAACTCAGGAGAAAGCCCCGCGTCGCCCTCTCCTCAAGGCGGTGCCACGTCCCCGTCGCGCCCCCTCACACAAGCCACAGAAGCGTCTCGGTGGGAAAAAGACAGCGGCTCCCCGCAAGGGAAGAGCCCCCCGTCGTTGACAGAGCACGTAGCTCCCTATACTTCAATTTCTCATGAATAGCTTCCCTTTTCCTTCAGAGCCTTCCGAGAAGCAGAATGTCATCGAGAGTGCCATCGGGCGCTGGCTTCTCGTGGTCCTACCGGTCGTCCTGATCGGGCATCTTTTAGGAGCCTTGGCCATTGTTGCAGTGCTCATCTCGGCCAATTTCAATATTCTCGGCTGGCTGGAGTAGGGCAGAAAAAGCTGAAAGCTGAAACTTGAAACCTGAATGGGTTCAAGTAGGTACGGTTAAGTAGTTGCCCCTCCTAAGTATTAATGGCCCCTTTAGTTGAGGTTTTGGGGCAGTATGCCCATCTCTTGTAGAAAGGTATTTATCTGAAACCTATTCAGGTCTCAGCTTTCCAGTTTCATCCCTCTCTTCCTACGGCTCCGGATGTGCCACAGCTGATTCTCTTTCTGCAGGGTGTGAGCCGATCTGGCCGTGATTGACATAGGCATGGCCTTGGAGATGGGCCATCGCGGCGCAGAGGCATCCCCCTCCGATGATGATCACCCCGGCGATGTAGACCCAGAGCAGCAGGAACATCATGCCACCCATCGCCCCGTAGATGGCGCTGTAGTTGATGAGCCTCGGGACAATGTTGACAAAGAAGGCCTGGCCTACCTGGAGGAGAATGGCGACGAGCAGGGCCGGGATCCAGATCTGGACAAAGCGGATCTTAAGACGCGGCGCCAGCATGAAGAGCACTGTGAAACAATAGAAGAGTACCAGGGTGCCTCCGACATAACGGCTGAAGTCCACTACGGCCAGCGCATGGGCGACGTTGACCATGGGGAAGTATTCGGTGATCACTCTCTCCAGAGAGTGCAATAGTCGCGCCACCCCCTGCAGTAGTGCTGGAACAATGGTGCCGATGAGCAGGGCTCCCGACATGGCCAGAATCAGGAGGAGATTTTTCACCGGCATCTGCCACCAGGCGAGTCGGCGTGTTCCCCAGGCGTGATTGATCGAGAGCACGAGTGAGTGGAAGAACCGCAGGGAGGCCCATGTTAGGATCAGGATCGAGACGATGCTGACACTGCCGCGCGCTTTTTCCAGACCCCTCACCATGCTCCAAAGAAGCTCCTGCTGTTCCTCCCCAATGGGAACGAAACGGTGGATGGTGGTCAGTGCCGTGTCCCCGGGGAAGAGATAGGAACCGATGGTCAGCAGGAGAGCGACAAGAGGAACAAGCGAGAAGAGGGCGTAGTAGGCGAAGGCTGCTGCGTTCTCACCGCCGCTGATCCGCGCATAGATCGTCGCGGTCTCGCGGATCAACCGCCAGAGATAGAGTGCGGATCTGACAACGTGCCTTGGAATCAATCTTTTTCGCTCACCATCGTGCGTTGTCATTGAGCAGGTACTTGGGAGACCAAGGGTTACGGACTCAGGCGTTCGATGATCCAGGCCGTGCCTTCGGCTGACTCCCCCTGCTTGGGGCGTCTGTAACGGAAGCGGTCGTGAAGGCGGTTTGGTCGACCCTGCCAAAACTCGATTGTCCGAGGGGATACCTGATAGCCGCTCCAGAAATCGGGCACGGGGATCTCCTGACCCGAGTAGCGCTTTTCCAGTTCCGCTGCCTGCCTATCAAGTGTCTCGCGGTCGGGTAGCACCATGCTCTGATGGGAAGCCCAAGCTCCGATACGACTACCCCGCGGACGACTCGCGAAGTAAGCCTCCGTCTCCGAGCGAGGCAAAAGCGAGGCAATACCGTTGATCTGAATCTGACGTTCGAGGGGCTCCCAGTAGAAGAGCAAAGAGACGAAGTTATTGCCACTGATCTGCAAGGCCTTGCGGCTGCCCGTATTGGTAAAGAAACGGAATCCGGTTTTATCGTATCCCTTTAGCAGCACCACACGAGAGGAGACCTCCCCTTCCAGGGAACTCGTAGAGAGGACCATGGCGGTCGATTCCAGAACGGAGGGAGAAGAGCTCGCCTCATCCAGCCACGCATGGAACTGGACAAACGGATCTGGGGCGAGGTCGGCACTCCGGAGTGCGGCATGATAGTAGTCACGCCGGAACGAGGCCACGTCGAGAAGGTCGGGGCGCTCGGATTGTTCCATTGCGTGATCATGCAACAGGCGCCGCCACGGAGGCACCCCTAAAATTGAACGCAAATTGCTTTTGACAGAAGAAGGTCCACGAATCATTCTTCTAATCCGCTTTTTCTCGAAAAGCATCGTTGCATCGTCGTCGCTATGAACTAGTACCGACCGGTGGTACGGTCATTGCTTTTAAGGAGCTGCGGAAACGACCCTAGCATCCCGAAGGTCGCTGTTCTTTCAACAACTTGGCCGGTCTTAGGACTGGGCAGGCCCATGTAGCTCAGTTGGTAGAGCACGTCCTTGGTAAGGACGAGGTCACCGGTTCAATCCCGGTCATGGGCTCCAGAGGAACGAATCACCAAAAAACAAAACAACTAGCACAACCCAACATTATGGCAAAAGAAGCCTTCAAACGCGAAAAAGATCACGTGAACATCGGCACGATCGGGCACGTTGATCACGGCAAGACCACCCTCACCGCCGCCATCACCACCGTGCTGGCCAAAACCGGCAAGGCTCAGGCACGCGCCTACGACCAGATCGACGCGGCCCCCGAGGAAAAAGCCCGTGGCATCACCATTTCCACAGCCCACGTCGAGTATGAGAGCGACAAGCGCCACTACGCGCACGTCGATTGCCCGGGACACGCCGATTACGTCAAGAACATGATCACCGGCGCTGCCCAGATGGACGGCGGGATCCTTGTCGTCAGCGCCGCTGACGGCCCAATGCCCCAGACCCGTGAGCACATCCTGCTCGCCCGTCAGGTCGGCGTTCCTTCCCTTGTCGTCTTCATGAACAAGGTCGACCTCGTTGACGATCCGGAGCTTCTTGACCTTGTCGAGATGGAGGTACGCGATCTTCTCACGTCGTATGACTTCCCGGGCGACGAGATTCCTATCATCAGGGGCAGCGCCAAGAAGGCCCTCGAAGGAGACCCCGAGCAGGAGAAGAATATTCTCGCCCTTATCGAGGCCGTCGACACCTACATCCCGATGCCCGAGCGTCCGAAGGATCAGCCTTTCCTCCTCCCCGTCGAGGACGTGTTCAACATCGAAGGTCGCGGCACGGTGGCCACCGGCCGCGTCGAGCGTGGCATCCTGAAGAAAGGTGAGGAAGTCGAGATCGTCGGCCTCCGCGACACCCAGAAGACCACCGTCACCGACATCGAAATGTTCCGTAAGCTCCTTGACACAGCAGAGGCCGGCGACAACGTCGGAATTCTGCTCCGTGGTGTGAAGAAGGACGACATCGAGCGTGGCCAGGTCATTGCCAAGGTCGGTTCCATCAAGCCCCACAAGAAGTTCAAGGCCGAGATCTACGTCCTCAGCAAAGAGGAAGGCGGGCGTCACACACCGTTCTTCACCAACTATCGTCCTCAGTTCTACTTCCGTACCACCGACGTCACCGGCTCTGTCAAGCTGCCCGAGGGTGTCGAGATGGTCATGCCTGGTGACAACGTCGCCATCGAGGTTGAACTCGGTAGCCCGATCGCCATGGAGAAGACGATCCGCTTTGCAATCCGTGAAGGCGGCCGTACCGTCGGTGCGGGTCGTGTTTCCGAGATCATCGAATAACACATCGCAAGAGCCTAGGCCAGTAGCTCAATTGGTAGAGTAGCGGTCTCCAAAACCGTTTGTTGGGGGTTCGAGTCCCTCCTGGCCTGCTCTACATCCTTCGCTCTTCAAGCACTTCCGCATTTTCTTAATCCCTTATATGGCAAATAAATTAGGCTCTTACTTTGGCGAGGTCCGTGCGGAACTGGCGAAGGTGCAGTGGCCTTGGGATGACAGCGAGCGCGGATTCCGCAAGTACAAGGAACTCTGGGATTCCACGATGGTCGTTATCATCGCCATGTTGCTGGTCGGCGGTTATATTTCCTTCTTCGACTTCATTACCATTAATGTGGTCGGATTCCTCACTAAGCCCTAACCGGTATAGTCCCCGGTTTTTACCCAATTATCCGATCATGGCATTAGCCCCGAAAGATCAGTGGTTCGTCGTGCATGTCCTTTCCGGACAGGAAAAGAAAATCCGCGAGAACATCGTCAAGAGGATCGCCACCGAGGAGCTTGGCGACCATGTCTTCGAGGTGCTCATTCCCACCGAGCGGGTTCAGGAGATCAAGCGTGGCAAGAAAACCGAGACCACTCGCAAGTTCTTCCCCGGATATCTCATCGTCAATATGCATCTCCTCGATGAGGAGAATGAACTCATCGATAAGGCTTGGTACTTCATCAAGGACACTACAGGTGTCATCGGATTTGCCGGCACCAAGGACAAGCCCATTCCCATGCGGCAGAAAGAGGTCGAGGGCATGCTTTCCCAGATGAAGGAGCGCGAGGACACCGTCTCCGCCAAGGTTATCTACGAGGTCGGTGACAAGGTCAAGGTCTCTGACGGTCCCTTCCAAAACCAGCAGGGTATCGTCGAGGAAGTCGACCCCGAGCGCGGCAAGCTCCGCGTCTCGGTCAGTATTTTCGGTCGCGATACGCCGGTGGAGCTCGAATATTGGCAGGTCGA
>CAIOJL010000116.1 GCA_903858595.1 uncultured Spartobacteria bacterium
GCAAACCATCACCTCAACCCTCCAAGAGTACTAGAATGATGCAAGCCGCGTCTTCCGTCTGATCGGACACAACTGGCTCCTATCTCAAGCAAACTCTTCCTATGTGACCTTTATACCAGTATAGCCATGTAAATGGTATTAGACCAAATTCAGTTGAGTCATGGCCACAAAATGCACAAGAGGCAGATGAGGCACAGGTAAAAGAGCGCCCATTCGACTGGATTTCGTGAAAGAAGCATCCCTATCAATTCTTAACTTAGAGAGACTTCATCTTTTAATAGTCTGCTCAACCAAACAGTCCCCCATACTAATTCATGACTAGATCATCGATGATCATTTCTTCACCTTCTCTTGTGCTTTTTGTGCATCTTGTGGCTACACTATTTCTAAACGTGATCTAAGACTTCGACATCGACTGAGAGGCGTTCGTATAGCACTAACGCCTTCGATGTAAGATATTAAGACGCGCCAGTTGACCATGATCGCCGATCCAGAAAACAACAATGGCGCTGGCAAATAGACGGACACATTATTATTTAAACCGCTCTAGAGGGTCACGGGCGTGCCGGCCTTCGAATTCGTGGAACAACCGCGATTGACTTTCAACAACAACCACGATTGATTGCTCAACAAGAACCAAGCGCCACCCTAAAGCGAAAAAGCATGAAAACTACCAAGAGAAAAACTACTTTAAAACAACGTCACAGGAAACGAAACTCCGCAATCCTGTCGCGGGGGGATTCCCTAAAAGCACGGCCAAAGCGTACTCACATCGACGCGCTGACCCAGTTGCCGTTCCCGCTGGTGAACATGATCGAGCCCGGGATCGGCTTCAGGATCGGCGGAGTAGAAGGTGAGTTCGCGCTTGCCGGAACCGACGAGGAAACGTGGACCTACACCGAGCCGAAGACCGGGCTTCAGGTCATCGTCAGCATGCGGGTGGTGGGCCAGGTCGTGGTTCTCTGCACCGTTCTTGAAAACAAGGGGAGGAAGCCGGTGAGCGGTCTTGAGGAAATGGAGCCCCTTGCCGTCATCTTGCGCCATCCCGGAGGAAAGTGGCGTTTCATCCATGCCCACGGAGGGACCAGCGAGGAACACTATCCACCGCTGGCCTATCGCACGCAGGAATGGAATGTTGCCTGCCAAAATTCCTATCACTTCTCGATCGGAAGCCATCCCGAGGGGCGTTCGTCAAACCTGCACCTGCCCTTCCTAATCGGGCTTTCCTCGACCGCACCCGAAAGTGAGGGATTCTTCTGCGCCATGGAATGGTCCGGCGTCTGGCACAACAACTTCCGGAGGGTGGATGCCGAGCGCGGGGCTCTCGGCGTTGGGGTCAAGATGAACGGGCTGACCCTGGCGGCCGGGGAACGGCTGGCGCTGCCCGATGTCCACCTGGGATTCTTCACCGGCGGCCCCGATGCTGGCACCAATGCCTTGCGGCGATATCTGTACGAGCAGGTCTGCCCCACCTACCAGGGCCGGCCGACGCTGCCCCGGATCAGCTACGACCACTGGTTCGGAATCGATAACGGCCTGAACTTGGGGCTGATGAAGCAGCAGGCGGACCGTGCTGCCGAACTGGGCGTCGAAGTTTTTGTGGTGGACGCGGCGTGGTTTCCCGGGGGGTTCCCGGATGGGGTGGGAAACTGGAACGGAGTGGACCGCTCGAAGTTCCCCGATGGATTGGAGCCGCTGGCCGATTATGTCCGGAGTCTGGGGATGGATTTTGGACTCTGGTTCGAGGTCGAAAGAGCGGTTGAAGGGACTGACATGGTCCGTGAGCATCCCGAATGGTTCGTCTCGACGCCATGCTGGACCTCAAAACCGAGTTATCATCTCAATCTCGCCCTGCCAGAGGCGCAGGATTACCTGATCGAGATGATGGGCGGTTGGATCAGGAAACTCGATATCCGCTGGAGCCGCTGGGATTACAACATTGATCCGATGTCGGCCTGGAAGAAGATCGATCCGACGCTGAAGATCCAGGTTGATTACTTCGCCGGGTTGTACCGGGTGCTCGACACGCTCATGAAAGAGCATCCGAACTGGATGGTCGAGGGGTGCGCAAGCGGCGGCCGGCGTATTGATATCGGCACCATGAAGCGGGCGCACACCTACTGGTTCTCCGACCAGACCGACCTTCCGAAGGTGTGCCGATACATGCAGGCGCGGGCGAACCGCTTCCTCCCCGGCCACCTGCTCAACAGCAGCGTCGCTGTTAGCGCGCATGTCAGCGATGAGGATTTCGATGACACCGCCGTCCTGAGCCGGATGCTCGGCAAGCTCGCCTTTGACGGCTGGATTACCAAATGGTCCCCAAAGCTCACGGCCCGCATGGCCTCCTGGGTCGCAGTCTTTAAAGAGATCCGGCATCTGCTAGTCCAGGATTTTTACCAACTTCTGCCGCAACCGCAAAGCGCGGAGGATTGGGATGCCGTCCAGTTCGCTTCCTACCCCGGCGACGAAGCGGTGGTCTTCGTGTTTGCCGGAGCCAGCGCGGGCAAGATGTCCCTGCCGCTGCGTGGACTCAAGCGCAACCGCCGGTATCAGGTCTCCCGCATGCTGACGAAAAAGAGCAGCGTGCTCTCCGGCAAGGAATTGATGGAGGCAGGGCTGCCGGTTACCTTACACCCCAACCAAAGCGGACTCTGGAGAATCACCGAACAATGAACTTGCGGGTCAGTGTCGGCGCTGCCGTCGCGCTTGGACGGGGCTTCAACACCCAGCCGTTTGTTGACACCTCGATCTTGAGTCAAGGGACTGGAAAGCCGGAAGATGCGGAAGTCATACCACTAGAGTGCCATTTCTTCCTGTGATTGCTATGAGAGAAGGTTTCTAAAAATGAAGATCTGCATCGTCGGCGGGACGGGTAATATCAGCACTAGCATCGCAAGATATCTGGTCGCGCAGGAGCATGAAGTCGTCTGCTTCAATCGCAGCCTGAGCGGACCGGCTCCGGCCGGTGTCCGCGTCGTCACCGGCGACCGCGCTCATCAGGCGGCGTTCGAGGAGGCAATGCAGCGCGAGAAGTTCGACGCGGCCATCGACATGATCTGTTTTGATGCGGATCAGGCTGCCAGCAGTCTGCGCGCGTTCCGGGGCGTCAGGCACTTCGTCATGTGTTCGACGGTCTGCACGTACGGCGTACAGTACGACTGGTTTCCGACCACGGAAGATCATCCCTTGCGCCCCATCACCGACTACGGGCGCAACAAGGCCGCAGCGGATGCGGTGTTTCTCGAGGCGTTCTATCGAGAGGGCTTCCCTGTGACGATTATCAAGCCGTCCACCACCTACGGGCGGCAGTTGGGATTGTTGCGGCAGGTCGCGTGGGAATTTGCGTGGATCGACCGGGTGCGGAAAGGAAAACCGATCCTGGTTTGCGGGGACGGCAACGCGCTGCACCAGTTTCTGCATGTGGACGACGCGGCGCTTGCATTTGCCGGTGTGCTGGGGAAGGAACGCTGCCTCGGCCAGACGTACAACATGGTCAATCGCGGCTGCTGGACCTGGGCGGATTATCACCGCGTGGCGATGCGGGTGATCGACCGCGAGGTGGAGTTGATGGGCGTGCCGTACGCGGACATGGAACGGCAGAATGTGCCGGGATTCGACATCTGCAGCTCGATTTTCAGGTACCACAACTATTACAGCGCCGAGAAATTGTTCCGCGACGTGCCGGAGTTTCAACCGTGCGTTTCGCTAGAATCAGGTATGCGCCGGGTGCTCGAAGCGATGGATCGTGAAGGTCGGGTGCCCAACTCGGATGACGTGGAGTGGGAAGACCGGATCATCGAGCGGCAACGGAAGATGCACCCGTAATTGGTCGATGAATACCGTTCTCGTCACCGGTGTCAGTCGTGGGTTGGGCCATGCAATCGCGGCGGCATTCGCGGCGCGCGGGTGGAACACCATTGGGGTGGCGCGGTCGGCTTGCCAGATTCCCGGGGTCCGCACGGAACTACTTGACGTGTGCGATGAACAGGCGGTTACCGCGTTCATCGGTTCGCTGCCGAAGCTCGATGTCGTGGTCAATAACGCCGGTATTGCCCGCTACCGGCCGTTGCTCGAAACGCCGACGGCGGAGCTGCGCGAGATTCTCGAGGTCAACCTCATCGGCGCGTTTCATGTGATGCGGGAAACCGCCCGGCGCATGGTGGACCAGGGTGGGGGATTGATCCTCAATATTGCGTCGGATGCGGCGGTGAAAGGGATCGCACAGATGGCGCCCTATGTGGCGAGCAAGCATGCCTTACTGGGCCTAGCCCGGTCGGTGAGTGCCGAGCTGCGGAGCCGGGGAGTGCGCGTCTGCACGTATTGTCTAGGGCCGATCTCGACCGAGATTCTCGGCCCGGTGTCAAAGAATTCCCGGGCGCTTCAGCCGGCCGACATCGCCGGCATGATTGTTCATCTGGCCGAGTTGCCGGCGGGGATGGAAGTGCAGGAGATGCTGGTGGAACCCATGGGGATGTGAGCAGCGTAGTTGGATTTCGAGAAAACGACGCCTCAAAGTATTGTTTTCACAGGCCATCAAATCCCATTGTCTTTAAGAGATGATCTCTCTAATAGCGATCAGAAGGTTTTTTTACCGCACCTAGATCAGCAAACAACATCAAGCATCCGTCATGTCCAACAGCACCATCCAAACCCTCGTCTGGGGGGAATACCGCCACGAGAAGAAGAATCCCAAAGTCACCGCTCTCTACCCGGACGGGATGCACGAGGCGATCGCAGCAGCGCTGCGCAAGGAACCGGGCTTGTCGATCTCCACGGCCTGGCTCGACCAACCGGAACACGGCCTCACCGAGAAGGTGCTTGCCGCCACTGATGTCCTCATCTGGTGGGGGCACATGTCCCACGACGACGTCTCCGACGAGGTTGTGGCCCGCGTCAAGACACGTGTCCTTGAGGGCATGGGCCTCATCGTCCTGCACTCCGGTCACTACGCCAAGATTTTCAAATCCCTCATGGGGACGACCTGCTCTCTGAAATGGCGGGAATCCTCCGACAAGGAGCGTCTCTGGAATGTTGCTCCGCATCATCCGATCACGGCCGGTATCGGCGACTATTTCGAGATTCCCGCCGAAGAGATGTACGGAGAACCCTTCGGTATCCCGACTCCCGACGAATTGATCTTCATCTCGTGGTTCACGGGGGGCGAGGTCTTCCGCAGCGGGGCAACCTGGCAGCGGGGCAACGGCCGGATCTTTTACTTTCGTCCCGGGCACGAGACTTACCCGACCTACCATCATCCCCAGGTGCAGAGGGTCATCGCCAACGCCGTCCACTGGGCGCAACCCACGGTCTGCATTCCCGATGTCTGCCCGAACTCGCCGGCCCTCGAACCGCTCCCCGTCGATTCCGAGGCCGCACAGCGTTCCACCGAGGGTCATCGCTAGGGAATGCCCTGCGCCCACTCTGCCCACTCCCGCTCTACCCATCCGACTGCTTGACGATATCTTCCATGAAAAAGAAACCGAAGGCTTCCCAGAAAGCCCCCCGTATCCCAATCAAGACCAAAGACGCGCCGATACGCCTCGCGATCATCGGAACCGGCGGCATGGCCAATGCCCATGCCATCGAGTTTCTGAAAACCCCCGGGGTTAGGATTGTCGCTGTCTGCGACGTGAACGAACAGAGGGCGAGTGAGTTCGCCGCCAAGCACGGAGGCAAGGCGGCGGTCTTCACGGATGTGGCAAAGCTGCTTCGCGAGGCGGAAGTCGATGCCGTGGCCAATGTCACTCCCGACGCGTTCCATGCACCGATTTCGCTTCAGGTTCTTGCCGCCGGAAAGCACATCCTCTGCGAGAAGCCTCTGGCGACGAATTATCCCGATGCCAAGCGCATGGCGCTCGCGGCGAAAAAGGCCGGGGTCGTCAACATGGTGAACTTCAGCTACCGGAATGCCCCGGCCATCCAGAAGGCCTCCCAACTGGTGAGCGAAGGCAAGCTCGGCGATATCGTCCATGTCGAGGCCAACTACCTCCAGAGCTGGCTCGTCAGCAATGCCTGGGGTGACTGGAAGACAACACCTGCATGGCTCTGGAGACTCTCGACCAAACATGGCAGCAAGGGAGTGCTCGGCGATGTCGGCGTCCACATCATCGATTTCGCGACCCTCCCGGTCGGGCCGATCAAGAGCCTCAATGCGCGCCTGAAAACTTTCACCGAACTCAAGGGAAAGCGCAGGAGGGAGTATCCGCTCGACGCCAACGATTCTGCGCTCATCCAGGTCGAGTTTGCCAATGGGGCTCTCGGCGTGATTCATACCACCCGCTGGGCCACCGGCTATCACAATTCACTCCACCTTCATGTTCACGGAACCAAGGGGGCCCTCCGCCTCGACCTCGACCGCTCCCATGACGAGCTGGAGGTCTGTCTCGGTGCCGATGTCCACAAGGCTGCCTGGAAAACAATCAAGGCACCCAAGACACCGAATATCTACCAGCGGTTCATCACTGCCATCCGAACCGGGGAGCAGGGGCAACCCGATTTCGCCCGCGGGGCCGAGATCCAGAAGGCGCTGGACGCCTGCTTCGATTCGGAATGCACCCGGTCGACTGTGAAGCTCTGAAATTTATGTCAACGTGTTTGATAAAAACACCTAAAATTCTTTTCCTCCAAGGAGGTTGGGATGGCCACTACCCTGATCAGATTGTCGAGAAATTCGGCACTGCGCTGCGTGAGCGGGGTTGCGAGACCGAGGTGATCACGAGCCTGGAACGTCTGGCCGATCCCGAGTGGCTCAAGACTTTTTCCGTTATCTCACCCTGCTGGACGATGGGAAGTCTTACCCCACAGGAAAGTGACGGTCTGCGCGTCGCAGTCCACGCGGGAGTAGGGCTCGGCGGCTTGCATGGAGGCATGGGTGATGCCTTCCGTGGCGATCTCATGTACGAATGGATGGTCGGCGGCCACTTTGTCGGTCATCCGCATGTGGGCGAGTACACTGTGAGGGTTTCCGAGCCGGGCGACCCCGTCATGCAGGGCCTTCCGAAGGCCTTCCCGTACAACTCGGAACAATACTACATGCTCATGGATCCCGCTGTCCGGGTGCTTGCGGACTCGGAGTACACTTACGAGGGTATCACCTTCTCCATGCCGGTCGTCTGGTCCAGGATGTGGGGCCAGGGGCGCGTCTTCTACTCGGCGCTCGGGCATGAGCCCTCTGAATTCGACCGCTATCCGGCGGTCTTCGAGATGTCGCTGCGCGGCATTCTTTGGGCGGGCAATGCCCTCTGAGCCTTCACAAACGAATCGAAAACTATCTCGGTGAAAAAAATCAAAAAAACCTCCGAAATCCGCGTCGGCGTCATCGGCTACGGGGGTGCCTTCAACATGGGGCTCGGTCATCTGAAACAAATGCAGCAGGCCGGCATGACCCCGGTCGCGGTCACCGAAATCGATCCGGATCGGCTCAAAATCGCCAGCACGGATTTCCCCGGTATCCAGACCTATACGACCGTCGCTGAAATGCTCCGTAACTCGGATGTCAACTTGGTCACCATCATCACCCCCCACAACACGCACGCGAAGATCGGCCTTCAATGCCTCAAGGCCGGGCGCCATGTTGTTTGCGAGAAACCTCTGGCCATCACCACCGCGGAGTGCGACGCCATGATTGCCGCCGCCAAAAAGGCCGGCGTGGTTCTCTCCACCTATCACAACCGCCACTGGGACGGTTGGATCCTGAGGGCGCTGGAGCAGATCAGGGAAAAGAAGGTCATCGGCGAGGTCTACCACATCGAGGCGCGCATGGGCACATGGCAACAGCCCGGAGATTGGTGGCGCGCAAGCCGCTCGATCTCGGGCGGGGTTCTCTACGACTGGGGCGTTCATCTGCTCGAATACGGGCTCCAGATGATTGACTCCGAGGTCACCGAGGTCTCGGGCTATTCCAAGTGTGGCTACTGGGCTCCCAGAACCAAATGGAAAAAGGATACCAATGAGGATGAGGCGGAAGCCGTCGTGCGCTTCCGTAATGCATCCTGGTTGACGCTCAACATCACATCGCTCGACTCCCACAGAAAGCCGGGCTTTCTGGAAATCATAGGCACCGAGGGGAATTATGTCATCGATTGGTCTGGGTACACGCTGCACAAGAAGAACGGGAAGACGCAGACGGTGGAGCAGGGATCGCACTATCCCGACGAGCATCACCGCTTCTACGGAAATATCGCCGATCACCTGACCAAGGGAACAAAGCTTGTTATCACCCCCGAGTGGTCCCGCCGTCCCATCCACATCCTCGACCTTGCCGTGCAGAGCGCCAAGAAAGGGCGCGCCCTTCCCGCGAAGTACAACTGATAATCTCCGACTCTCGATGAGAGCCGCCCGGTGGTTATGCGAGGGCACGGCGAGCTGTTTTGACTCTTTGCGTCACCTGATCGCTGTGTTTTAATCATTCTGGCACACCCACCCCGGCTCCACTCCTCCCCAACCTTCGAATCCTAACCCTACTCATGTCACGCCCCGTCACCCTCTTCACCGGCCAATGGGCCGACCTTCCGATTGCTGAACTCGCCCCCCTGGTGAAAAAAATGGGATATGACGGCGTGGAACTCGCCTGCTGGGGCGACCACTTCGATGTCGTTGCCGCCGCTTCCTCCTCCGTATCCGCCGAGTACTGCGGCCAACTCTGGAAGCTTCTCTCCGACAATGGCCTCTCCTGCTATTCCATCTCCAGCCATCTGGTCGGACAGGCCGTCTGCGACCTGATCGACGAGCGCCATCAGGCGATCCTTCCCCCGGAAATCTGGGGTGATGGCTCTCCTGAGGGAGTCCGCCAGCGGGCTGCGGAGCGGATGATCCTGACCGCCAAGGCCGCCAGAAACTTTTTCAACCGCAAGCCCGACTTCTCACAAAAACCGCACCCCGTGACGGTTAATGGCTTCACGGGCTCCTCTATCTGGCATGCGATCTATGCCTTCCCCCCGACCTCGCAGGAGTATTGGCAGAAAGGTTTCAATGACTTCGCAACCCGCTGGACACCTATCCTGGATGCTTTCGAGAAGGAGAATGTGAATTTCGCGCTCGAGGTTCACCCAGGTGAGATCGCCTTCGACACCGCGTCCGCGGAGCGCGCCCTCGCCGCGGTGAAGAATCATCGGCGATTCGGCTTCAACTACGATCCCTCCCACCTCGGCTACCAGGGGGTCGACTACGTGAAGTTCATCCGGAACTTCGCCGGACGTATTTTCCACGCCCACATGAAGGATGTCTGGTGGGGGCACGGA
>CAIOJL010000117.1 GCA_903858595.1 uncultured Spartobacteria bacterium
GAATGGCTACAGGCCGTGATGTCTTACCCTGCTGAGATTCCTTTAGAAAAGTGTTTCGCTTGGAGAGAAACGAATAAAAAGAATCCCAGTTCTTGTAGGGGCCGGAGAAAAATGTCACAGGTCCGATGGCTATGCATGATTCTGCGAGGGCTATGTATTGTCTGCGGGCCTCCTCGCTCACAGACGTGGTGGCGTAGGCAAGATCATTGATGACGCTCCCATTGATGAAAGCCGTGATGTCGTCGTGGGAGATGTTGTTGCTGGTGCAGTAGCCCGGGAGTTGGTCGAGCTTGTTAAGTCCCGCAGCCTAGGCGAAGGTCGCCTCAATCTCCTTGTGGTATTTCTCCATTTCCAGGAAGAACGCATTGGTTCTGAATCCCTCGTAAACAGGGGAGAGCTTAACTAGAAAATAAGCGCCAACCTTGTCGACCTCAGCAGGATTATTGGTGGAGATGCCAAGGGCTCCCAAGAGCTTAGCATCCTCGGCATCAAGGGTCGCTTTGATCCCATTTTGCTTCTTAGCCTTCTCGGCAATTCGTGCCCGGGCTTTGAAATCCCCTTCACTAGGGGGAGTAGTGATGCTGTAAATTAGGGCATAGTTGAAGCGGGTTGCCGCATACGCATTCAGGGCATTCCTCCGGAGTTTGGATGCCTTGTCGGTTTGCTCGTCCATCTGTGCAAAAAGATAGGCCGAGAGCGCCGTCACCATCCTGGCGTTCTCGTCACCAATGGCCATGAGTTGGTCACGAGTGGGTCCTTCACCCTGAATTAGGGGAGCTGATTTGTAATTTTCCGAGAGGATTTGCTCGAGCCTAGATCGAACCTCCTTAGCTTTATCAGTCTGGCCTTGGCGCATGGCAGCGAGTAACTGAAAGAGGGGGCCCTCTCCCCGCTTGGGTTGATGCTGTTCATAGCGCTGTGCGTAGGACGAACTCAACTCCCAATTCTCGAGTAGCGCCGCGCTCATGGCGAGTTCCCAGGCCATTGCCTTGTTTGCATTTTCCGGTGTAGGGGGATTGCCTCCAAACAGCATTGCCCTCGCTTGATCATCAACCCCAACGCGATGCAATAGTCCCGCAACCGGGTAAGCGTCTCTTCCGCTATTCTTATTCTGGGTCGCAAGCTTCTCAATGGCCGCCTCCGCGAGTCCTTCATGCTCCAAGGCGTAGCCGTAGTAAGCAGGAAGGCCAACGTCTCTATAGAATTGAGATGTAATTCCGAGATCTCGAAGCTCTTGATTACTGAGCTCATCGGGTGTCTTGGAAAGTGATAAATAAGCCGCAGCAAGAAACTTACTTTCAGGATGTGCGGCTTTGAGGGATTCCATGGTCCTGACTCCGTCCGCTGCTTTTCCATCAGCTTGAAGTTGGTAGATGACCTGAAAGAACTTCAGGAAATCCGGCGCGCCTTGGGGCAGGGCTTTGATCTTCTCTTCTAGATCATTGGACGCATCCGTGTATCCTTTGGTCCAGGCAAGGCATCGGGCATGCATCGCGATGGCGGTGGCATTGGTGGGATCGCCCTTCAGCACTTCCTCCCAAGCTATAGTGGCGTTTTTCCAGTTTCTGGCCTGCATCAATGACCTGGCTTCCAGATAGCGCTGATCCTGAGGGGAGGGGGTCAGGGATATGCCTTTGAACCTTGGATCTTCCTTCAGGATCCCAGCAATTTTTCCCTGCAGTTCCTGAGGTTCCGTGTAATCCCCGTCTAGTCGTATGATCCCTTTCGGATCGACCAGGTACCAGACCGGAATGAATCCGACATCGTAGAATTCGGGCCCACCGTTCAAACCCGCAAAGCCTCGGATCCCATGAAAGTCGGTCAAGCTATTGAGAATAGCGTCATCCAGGGAAATATCATCGTAGATTTCCACGAACTCGAACGGCTTCCCATCCAGGCTTTGTTTGATGGTGGAGAAATACTGGGCCGTGCTTTCCGATGCGGGACACCAACTGCCTCCGAATTGAAGGAGCAACCATCGGCCGGAAAAATCAGAAATCCGATATGTCTTCCCGTCGCTTGCCTGAAAGCTGAAGTCCGGGGCTTTCTGACCGATCGCCGCTTTGAGTTTGGCATTCGCCTTTTTCTGGTGATCAGGATTAGAACCGGCTTCGGGATCCCTTGTGCCTGGATCATATTGGGCGTGAAGAAGCGGATAAAATTTAGTCGCTAGGAGAAGGAAAGCTCCCAGCCTTGCAACGCGCAAAGATTTGTTCATGA
>CAIOJL010000118.1 GCA_903858595.1 uncultured Spartobacteria bacterium
CTTGGACTACGCCGCCAGCGAGACATCCAATTATTTGTGCTCCAGAGCGGCAGCGCGCACATCAAGATTAACCGACATACCTGGATAGCTCGCCCCGGAGAAGGAATACTGCTTCAACCGAGAGATCACGAACTGTTTCACTTCGATCCCAAGGAGCAGAGTGTGCATACTTGGTGTCAGGTTGGTGCTGGTCTCCCGAACACCATGGAGCGCCGCACCCTCTCATTGGTGACGGGAGTTCATCCGGTTCCCGCCGCTATCCATCTCCTCATCGAAGAGGGGCTTTCGGTTCCCCTGATCGTAGGCCCAAGACTGCATGATGCGATGGCCTCCCTCTCCAAGACCTGTATTCTTCGCTTCGCCGCCCACGTCCTCGAATCAGGGCAAAAAAGGCCTCCCTCCCACCCGGCCCTTCAATTCGCCCTCGAACTCCTGGCATCCAATCCGGTCGAAATCAGAACCGCATCCGAACTGGCTCGACGTTGTGGAATCTCACTCTCCCGCCTCAGGCAACTTTTTCACGAGACGGGGGGCGAAAGCCCCTCCTCCATGCTCTGGCGACTGAAGGGTAATCATGCCATTCAGATGATCCGATCAACCGGACTGGCTCTGGCACAGATCGCCGAACAATGCGGATTCGCCAATCCCTTTCATCTCTCACGTTGGGTGAAGAATCGGACCGGACACTCGCCCCGGGAACTCCGTCGCATCGAATGGCACTGAATCCGAGCGTGGGCTTATCTCAATCACGGGAAGAAATAGTACTTTAGCGGCGAAGGAGTTTTGGTGGGTGGCGGGCAGGAAGACCGATGGCTACCTTCCGGTAATCAGAGCGATGCCTACAATGCCATGTGCCAGGCCTGCAAGCGAAGCAGCATCTCTTATTCTGCGAGCGGTTGTGGGGGCCCCGAGTCAATCCCAAGCCTCAGCGATTGTTGCCACCGCCGTTGAGGATAGACAGTAGTCTCAGCATGGACACATACAACCAGACGACGGTCACCAGCAGTCCGAAGGCCCCATACCATTCCATATATTTGGGAGCGTTGCCCGAGGCTGCTGATTGGCCGATGAACTCGAAGTCGATGATGAGGTTCAGCGCGGCGACGACGACGATCACGAGACTGAAGATAAGGCCGAGTTGACCTCCACCGAAGATGGGCAACTGGATATGAAAGAAGGAGAGAATCATCCCCAGCAGATAGGTGAGCATGATACCAATAGTGGCTCCGACAACGACTTTCATGAACATTGGAGTGGCTCGGAGGATATTCCCCTGGAAGAGAAAGAGCATAGCGGCAAAGGTGCCGAAGGTCAGCATGACTGCCTGGATGGCAATTCCGTGAGTCTTTGCCTCGTACATGGCCGAGATGCCGCCGACAAAAAGTCCCTCGCAGAGTGCGTAGATGGGGGCAGTGATCGATGCCCAGTCCTGCTTAAAGCAGGTTACCATGGCCAGAATGAATCCGGCAATGCCTCCGACCATGGTGTAGCCCATGGCAGCTGAAGAATATCCGCCACGGGCGGCACTCCAAGTGTAAGCGGCTCCCACGATCGTGAGGATCAGAAGGATTGCTGATTTATTGACGGCGCCACGGAGTGTCATGACACCGGATGACCCAGTAGCAACGTTAAAATCTGCGCGTTCGAGGACAGGGTTGGACATGGGTAAATAAATAAAGCAGACCAGTGCTTCTGTCAACCGCGATGGATAATCGGCGAAAAACTACACGAATCATGTTTCCCAGACCTACAAGCGCAGAGAAAATACAGAAGAAGGAAATCAACTTCTTCTTATCAGGATTTACCACTATCTCATCGCTGACAGAGAGTTTGATCTTCCCACTCTCCTCTCTGCGTCTCAGCGCCTCTGCGAGAAAATGTTATCAATAAAAAAAGGACGGCCCCGAGGGGATTTCTCCTCTCGGGGCCGTTAAACCTGGCGACGTCCTACTCTCGCACAACCTATAGATGCACTACCATCGGGGCTGCAGCGTTTCACTTCCGTGTTCGGGATGGGAACGGGTGGTGCCACCGCGCTATGATCACCAGAGGACGAAACCGGGAGATACACCATGTTACCATGGACTTCTCAAGATTTCGGGTCTCTAGGGACTCGTAGCTTGCCTTGTCGTTTTGTCAGGTTTTCAAAGAACGGCCGCGTGCTTGGATCTTGCGATCCGATCCGTCGGTGTTCACTGACATCTGCAGATAGTAGTAAAAAATGCCTTAACTTTTCGAGCTTGAATCCATTAGGAGGATTCACTGCTTAAGGTGAATCCAAAATGAACTAATAAAGCCGAACGATCATTAGTATTGCTAAGCTGAACATGTTACCATGCTTGTACCTGCAACCTATCAACGTGGTGGTCTTCCACGGATCTTCAGGGAGAACTCATCTTGGGAGAGGCTTGGCGCTTAGA
>CAIOJL010000119.1 GCA_903858595.1 uncultured Spartobacteria bacterium
GGCGTGGACCCAAGTAGCTTGCTCATCTGCTTGCGGTGGCTCTCAACAATGATCGGCTTGCGTCCGCAACGGTGATGAAGAGAACCTATCTCCCCAGTATGGCGTCTCTGTTGGATCAGCTTCTTCACCATGCCCAGTGAGACTCGGAAGCGCTTGGCAATCTGATCCCGCGTCGCCTCATCCTTGTCATA
This sequence comes from uncultured Spartobacteria bacterium, assembly GCA_903858595.1. Classification (GTDB taxonomy): domain Bacteria; phylum Verrucomicrobiota; class Verrucomicrobiia; order Chthoniobacterales; family UBA6821; genus UBA6821. The sequence continues at coordinate 192 of CAIOJL010000119.1, forward strand.
GCTATCGAGTATCCGTTCTCGGAGATCCAAAGAGAGTGTTCTCATCCACCACCTCTATCACCTCACATCACAAACGGCTACACTATTGTTTAAAATGCTCTAGCGCTGTCTATGCCACCTAAGCCTGTGGTGATTTCTGCCGGATCCACTTATTGCTTGAATGTGGAATCCTGGCTTGCGTACGAACAGCCCGCGGACGCTAACTCGCCATTATTGTACTTTCATGATGAGAGCTACTCGCAAGGATGATCCCATGGTCTTTTATCCACAAACATATACAGCCTGAGTATTTCCTACGCGATTACGAAGGAAAGTGCAGAAAAGAACATCGCCAACCAGACCAACCTACCCGTATGCCTCTGGCGAGGCAGTCACCGAGAGAATCTCGTTCGATCTTGTTGACCCACAGAAACCGACGCCTACCGTTCAAGATCAGCGATGACCGAAGGGGGTCTGTCGGCCGATCCATGCGGGGCGCATGCCCTTCCGGTAGGGACTGAGTCCGAGCTCCCAGCCACCCGCTTCGCTCAGTAGGCGGAGCGAGCGGTAGTCGTGATTGGGTTCTGTCCGAAAAAAAGTCAAGACTGCCGATCCCCTGCGTTGATGGGTTCTCGATCTGGATGGCCCCACCAGGAGTTCTTTTGCTTTCCATCGTAGTGAGCCACGGAGGCGTTCTGGCGACCATCCGAGAGGCACACATCGTGGGCGTCACGTTGACTTTTCCTCGGACCAAGGCTATCACCCAACCATGAAGCTGGGGGTTTGCACTGGACGGCGGGCTTCTTTCCCCATCTCACAAAGAAGCATTTTTCATATCAAAGCACGTGCGTCTTAGGGAGCCAAAATACGGGAATGCATACTGCGCGTACGGCTGCGATCTTTTCGAGGGCGTGGTGATTAATGGGAAAATTCGGCGCCTGCGGCTTTTTACAGAACTTTTACACAGTGCACAGGTGGCGTTGACCCAAGTCTTCCGAGGTCTGTCATGTTCATGGCTCATGAAAACACTCCATCTCCTGTTCCTCACTGGCGCCTCGCTCTTTGCGATGGCGCAGACACTCCCAGCGCAGAAAAACCGCCAGGCCGTTCCTGCCGATCCGTTCCTCAAAAATCCCGACGATGCAGCGGCAGCCGTAAAGCACGGTGAAAGCCCGTGGATGAACTGCATGCTCGTGATGGAAACCTACACCATGGATAAGAACGGCGCGCTCGCCTTGCTCGAATCCGAGCGCGGCAGCACGGCGCGTTACCGGCGTGTCACCGACCTAGTGAAGACCGGCAAGGCCAAGCTCGACATCCTCACGGCGCTTGCCAGTGAAAGCGGTCGCAAGCTTACCATCAAAGAGATCGATCAAGTGATATACTCGATAGATTTTTATCAACCGAAAGCCAAAGGCGAGTTGGCTATGCCTAAGTTTTTTAATTGGCGCAACGTGGGCGATGAGTTCGAGGCTGAGTCCACGATCAGCCCCGACGGACGGATTTGCGATCTCTCTCTGAGCCTGCAACGTACGGGTTTGCTGGGATTCCGCGACATCAGAGCAATGGCGGGGGACTCTGGAGTTTCGCAACCACGTTGCGATGTACAGCAAATCGATACCCAGACGACCCTCCCCGTCAACGAGCCTCACTACGTCTGAAGTTTCAGCCCCACAACCGGTCACAGCGCGGCCAATGGTGATGCGCCTTCGGAAATCCACTTGGCGTTCGTCCGCTGAAATTCGTTCACGCCGAGCGCCGAGGAAGAGAAACCACCGGCGAAGACGATGGATTGGTCGGCGGTCAATCTCGAATACCGCATCTACTCGCTCGACCGCGCCGCCGCGCTCGAAATCCTCGCAACAATGCCTGACCTACAGACACCGTGGAAAAAGCTCCAGGGTTTGCTCACCGAAAAGAAGGCGCGTTTTGAGCATCTCGTCTCAGTGCAGACCAAAAGCGAGGTTCGAGTCATGTCAAGGGAAGTAGAGGAGGTGATCTTTGCGAGTCAGTATGAGAATGCTGACCTCCCAACGGTTCCGAAAGACGATTTGAAGGCCGCCAGCACGGCCAGCGCCACGGTTACTCGCGCCATCTCGGATGCCGAGGCCGTGCCGTTGACGCCTAAGGAGTTTACTATGAACAAAGCAGGCGTGCTCGTCGAGGTTAGCCCCACGGTGGGTTCCGATGGTTTGTCCATCGATCTCGATGAGGATGTGAGCAGCGTCATCTATCTCGTTGACTTGAAGGTCACGGGCGTCCGCGCACGCTATCCTGCACAGCCGCTCTTCGAGTCACGAAAGATTAACACATGTTAGCAAGTCGTCGCTGGCAAACAGATGCTCGTCGGAACGTTCAATCCACCTGGCGCCAATGGAGTCAATGACAGTGCCGACACAGGACGTGCCTGGCTGATCTTCGTCCGCGCCACGCCGAACGAGCCATGATCCCCGCTTGAGAAACGCGCCTTTCGCCGCCATGTTCGGATGCTAATGCCCTCCCTCAGCCCACGGATCACGCTGCTCCTGCTGCTCAGCCTCGCAGCTGTGATCCTGAGTGGCGGTCTGCGGTTGGCCAGGCAATCGGAAAGCGTGCGAGTCGATCGAGACCGCGACGCACTGAGGCGCTTCTCAGGGGATGTGCAGGGCCAGTTGCTCCGGCTCGATGAACTCTACGAAAGCCATCTTGCCAGACTTGCGCGCACACTCCCTAATGATAAGTTCATCATCCAACGCAAAGCGGATGGAACCTTCGGCGTCCGGCAGTTTTCCCTCCTGCATCACGATCGCTCCCACGCAGCCGGTGATGTGCATGTGCAGGAGGCTGCAAGACCGGGCGAGCGTACTCCGGTGCCAACGCTCTTCGAACCAAGCACCCCCTCCGTGCGGAAATCCGTACTGATCGATGCAGAAAAACTCTTCGGTGATCCTGAAAGCGGGTGGATCGACGACCCTGGCAAGCCACTGATTTTCTGGCTGCGCCGAACTTCCGATGAGGTTGCCGTGCTGATGATCGACACGGCAAGCGTCGAAGGGGCGGTCAGTCGATGAATCGAAAACTGGGCGGCACGCGGCTTCGAACCGGTGCGCGCCGCTGGTGGTCTTGATCAGCTTCGCACGCGCGAAGGACGACCACTCGCCACTGCTGGCGACAGTCCTCATGGCACTACTGGGTTTCATCGTCTTTGGCCAGCAATGCCGTGCCTCGGTGCTCGCGGAGCAGCGGGTCTCGTTCGTCAATAGTGTCTCCCACGAACTGCGCTCTCCGCTCACGAACATGTTGCTCAATATCAATCTTACTACCGAAGCTATTGACGACAAGGTAAGCGACGCTACTCGCCGACTCGCGCTCGTGCAGGAGGAAGCGCGCAGGCTCTGCCGCCTTATCGACAACGTACTCACGTTTTCCCGTCACGAGCAGGGCCAGTTTCGCTCGGAACCACGCGCCTGCGTGCCAGCGAGCGTCATCGCCGCCGTCGTCGAGCAGTTCGCCCCGTCCTTCGCCCGTCGTGCGCTCACTGTGAGTCGCACGGGCGACGTGAGTGCTGCCTGTGTGCTCGATTCCGATGCACTGGCGCAAATCCTCGGCAGCCTGCTTTCCAATGTCGAAAAATATGTCCCCGGCGGTAAGATCAAAATCGTGAGCGCGCTGACCGGCGAAACCCTGATCATCAGGATCACGGACGAAGGTCCTGGCATTCCCGTGGCGGCTGCGGAGCGCATTTCCCGACCCTTCGAGCGGCTCGACAGCCGCGTCAATGAGGGTGCCAGCGGCACCGGACTGGGTCTCGCCATCGCCCGCGACCTCGCCTCCAGCATGGGTGGTTCGCTCCGCCACGTGCCATCGGAACGCGGTGCATCGTTTGAGCTGCGCGTTCGCGCTCCGCTAGCTCGGGAAATCGCATCGGCCGCATGAAAATCCTCTTCGCCGATGACGATCCGATGACTCTCGATTCCCTCGACGCCTGCGCTGCACAGGAGGGATTCACGACATTGCTCGCCCGCAATGGCCGCCAGGCGCTCGACCTTTGGCGACTGCATCTCCCCGACCTGCTTTACCTCAATATTAAGATGCCAGACATCGACGGCTACGAAGTTTTGCCGACAGGTACCCGCCAAGGATCCGGCGGTGGCGTTGCTCTTTCTCTCGGCGAAAAGCGAGGAAAATGACGTGGTCGGCGGCCTGCAAATCGGTGCGGACGATTTAATTCGCAAACCATTTGGAAAACACGAACTGCTCGCACGAATCCGTACTGCGCTTCGCCGCGTCCAATCGCGGACGAATCAATCCCGGCTCTTCACAATGCGTGATCTCATTTTTTACCCGCGCAAATTGCGCCCCGAGCGAGCGGGTGTTTCCATCGACCCTTCCCCCCGTGAAGCGGGAATCCTCGAACTACTGCACGAGAATGCAGGCGAAGTCGTCGATCGCGATACCCTCCTCAATCACTGCTGGGGACTCGATTATTTCCCCGAGTCACGGACCCTCGATCAGCACATCGCCAAGCTCCGCAAACGAATCGAAGTCGACCCCTCGAATCCAGAAATCGTCGAAGCCGTCCGAGGTGCAGGATACCATTTCCGCCACTCCTGAAGATCAATACGCTTGGGACGCGTCTCGCGCAGGAGTGCGCTGATGGTATGTTGCGGCGTGCAAGATTGTCGCCATCCCTTTGGTTACCTGAAGGTAGCCATCGGTCTTCCTCTTCGCCCTTCACCAAAATCTCTGCGCCATAAAGTCCACCTATTTCTAAGAGATGGTATAAAAGAGAACTTCTGGCCCTTTTGGCAGTAAAATGATTTTCCCTTTGCGGGAATTTCTATCGTGCGCGCACGGGCGGGATGGCTGTACCCTCATCGCATTCTTATGAAAGGCTCACCCGAACTTCGAATTTTCAGCGGCACCGCCCATCGCCAGCTGGCCCACGACATCGCCGCCTACCTCGGCCAACCCCTCGGAGATGCCACGGTCAGTTCCTTTCCGGACGGCGAGACCTTTGTTAAGATCAACGACAATGTCCGCGGGCGCGATGTCTTCATCGTCCAGCCGACCTGTCCGCCGAGCAATCAGAACATCATGGAGCTGCTCATCTTGGTAGATGCCGCCCGCCGGGCCAGCGCGGACCGTATCACGGCGGTGATCCCGTTCTTCGGTTACGCCCGCCAGGACCGCAAGGACCAGCCCCGCGTTCCGATCACTGCAAAACTCGTGGCGAATATCCTCGTGGCGGCCGGTGTGAACCGCGTCCTGACAATGGATCTCCATGCGCAGCAGTTGCAGGGGTTCTTTGATATCCCCGTCGATCATCTCTACGCGATGCCTGTCATGGTTGACTACATTCGGAAAAAGAAAATCGAGAATCTGGTGGTGGTTTCGCCTGACGTGGGGGGAGTGAAGATGGCCAGCTCCTATGCCGAGGCACTCGGAGCCAGCCTTGCGATCGTCGTGAAGCGCCGCCGCAGCGCCACCGAGGTGGAAGCCCTGCACATTATCGGCGAGGTTGAGGGCATGAACGTGATGATCGTCGACGACATCACCGAGACCGCGGGAACGCTGACCAGCGCGGCAAAAATGCTCCGGAGCCGGGGGGTGGGTGATATTTATGCTGGCGTCTCGCACGCCGTGCTGACAGATTTGGCGGTTCAGCGGTTGGAGGGTTCTGAAATCAAGGAACTCATCACCACCGACAGCGTTCCCGTCCCTCAAGGATCAGGTGATCGCGTGCGGGTCCTTTCCATAGCCGAATTGCTCGGTGAGGCCATCCGTCGCATCCACCAGGGCGAGTCGGTCAGCTCGCTGTTCCGACTCAAGCAATAACGCCCAGCAACATCCGTCTCAGTCTCAACTTCGTAATCTCATGGCAAAACAGGTCAAACTTTCCGCTCGGCCCCGCGCCGATGCCGGCCGCAATTCCGTCAAGCATCTCCGTAGCCGCGGCGTCGTTCCAGCCGTCATCTACGGACACAAGGATCAGCCTGCCAACCTTGAGATTGACACGCGCGATATCGCGGCACTCCTCAAGCGTGCCACCGGCGAGAACATCCTCGTGGAGCTCGATATCGCGGGCGTCTCGAAGCTTTCCCTGATCCAGGAAGTCCAGCACCACCCGGTGAGGGGTGACATCCTGCACATCGATTTCCTCGAGGTGGCCATGGATGAGGTCCTTAACACCGAGGTGCCCATCGAGCCCACGGGTGAGGCCGATGGTGTCAAAAATTTCGGCGGACTGCTCGAGCACAGTCTCCGCTCTCTGGCCATCGAGTGCCTTCCCAAGGATCTTCCCGAAATCATCCGCGTCGACATCAGCGCCCTGGGTCTCAACCAGTCGCTCCATGTACGCGACATCGTGCTTCCCGAGGGAGTCAAGGCGACTTCCGACGCGGATATCACTGTGTTCAGCGTGGCTGAGCCTAAGACCGAAGTGACGCCTGTTGCCGGAGCCGAGCCTCAGAAGGCCCCCGAGGTGATCAAGGAGAAGAAGCCTGTCGAGGGTGCCGAGGCCGCCAAGCCTACCAAGAAGTAGTCCGGCAGTAGCCCGGACATCTTTCTTTTCATGTCGGATTCCACAGCCCAGGGCATACGCCTGGTCGCTGGGCTTGGCAATCTAGGCCGCGAATACGAGGGAACCCGTCATAATGTCGGATTCGCCGTGCTCGACCGAATCGCCTCCCAGTGCGGGGTTTCCTTTGTCAAGGAGACCAAATGGGATGCCTTCATTACCAAGGTCACCGTGGGTCTAGGTTTGGAACTGGTGCTTCTGAAGCCGACGACCTTCATGAACCTGAGCGGGGATTCGGTGTGTGAGTATGCGCGGTTCCATCGGATCCCATCCGCAGCCGCTCTCGTCGTGCTCGATGACGTGGCCTTGCCACTGGGTGCCTTGAGACTCCGAACCGAAGGAGGCTCTGGCGGACAGAAGGGACTGGAATCGGTCCTGATTCATTTCTCCACGGAGCAGGTTCCCCGCCTGCGCATCGGGGTAGGTGGGGCTTCCGACAACAGGGATCTCTCCTCGCACGTTCTCTCCCGCTTTAGCTCCGAGGAGCAGAATGCCGCTGGGGAGGCGATCGAACGAGCGGCAGAGGCCGTTCTCTGCACAGCGCGCGAAGGAATGATTCCAGCAATGAATCTTTACAACGCCGCATCGAACTCTGATAAATCTTCAAAACAACAAGACACCACTGCAATCCAACCATGAAAAACCGATACGAAATCCTTCTCGCTCTCAATTCCGCCGGCAAAGAAGAAACCAACAAGGATCTGATCGAGCGCCTGGAGAAGGTACTCGCAGCAGAGGGTGCCCAAGTCGAGCAAGTGCAGCGCCTCGAGCGCCGCGACTTCGCCTATCCGCACGACAAGCTCAAGAGCGCCTACTTCGTGAACTATGTCGTCACGGCCGAGCCCACCTGCATCGTCAAGATCCGCACCAAGTTCACCCTGGACGAGGAAGTCGTGATGCAGACCTATCTCCGCAAGGGAGTGGCCAAGCCGGCCGGCAAGGCTCGCAAGGCCTCGCGCAAAAAGGCCAAGGCCGCCTAGTCAGCTTTTTAGGCTAAAAGCTGAAAGCTGAAGGCTACTAGCCGTAAGCAATCGCTCTAAAAATCGCATCCGATATTTCCGCCTTCCTAACAGTCTTCAGTCTAAACTCCTAAATAGCCTTTAACTCCCCACTCCTATGGCCAACCTCAACAAAGTAATGATTATCGGGAACGTCACCCGTGATCCCGAAATCAAATACACCCCCAAGGGAAGCGCTGTCGTGGATATCGGCATCGCCGTGAATCGTACCTTCACCCCGGAGGGAGGAGAACGCCGTGAGGAGACGACATACATCGATGTCACCCTCTGGGGACGTACTGCGGAGACCGCGGCTGAGTATTGCAAGAAAGGCCGTTCCGTCTTCATCGAGGGCCGTCTACAGCTCGACAGCTGGGAGGACAAGACCTCGGGACAAAAGCGTAGCAAGCTGCGCGTCGTGGGTGAAAACTACCAACTGCTCGACCGCCGTCCCGGTGGTGCGGAAGGTGCCGGGGGTAGTGGTGGAGGCTCTGGTGGAGGGAACGAAGAATATTCCGAGCGTCCGCCTGCCCGACGTGAGGCGCCCTCTTCTGGAGGAGATGGCTTCAGCAGCGGTCGCAATACTGCTCCCCAGCCTCCCATCGAAGAGGACGATATTCCGTTCTAAGAAACCGCTGGTTGCGGGGCTTGGTGCTTGGCTAGGGGATTCCCCTGAAGACATTTATTCTCGATCGGTATTACCGATCACTATCCCGGTAGGATTTCTCCCAGGGATCAGTGAGTGTCCATTCCTCCTGGAGGATCGGCATGTTTTTCCCATCCATTTTGAAAACCCAGAGATTATGAAACGGGATGTGGACAGCGGCTTGTCTCTTCGGGCTGAAGGTGCCCGTCAAGAGACACCAGAGCCGACCCTCCTTCCATTCAGAGGCGCGGAGTGTCACCGCATCCACCTTACTGAGAAAACTCCCGTGACGCGTCTCGACTTCCTGACGGAGTTTTTTCCCATCAGGATCGCGAAGCGGTGTGACCGATGGGGTTGCGGGATCGAGCGCGAAGATTCTCAGCAGATCTCCTTTCTCGCCAGGCATATCGTTGATCGCCACGAAGCGCCCGTCGGGGCTCCAGAATACTGTGGTGGTGCCGAGTCCGCTGGTCCACTGGTAGAAAAGCTTCCCTTCCTTGTTACAAAGTGAGAGCACTTTGCGGGCCTCTCCCCGGTTGCTTGATTCTCCCTGCTGTCGAAGAAGTCGGAAGTGTTTATCCGGTGACACTGCAATCACCGACACTGTTTGTGAACGCAAACCAGTGATTGGTGTCACAAGGAAAAGCAGAATAAGAAATGTCCGGTGCATGGAGGCAACCTTGCCAAGAAAGGCCCTTTTCTTCAAACAACTTACTGGCTAATACCAATCACAGAAAGAAATGGTACTCTAGCGGCGAAGGAGTTTTGTGGGTGGCGCGGAGGAAGAGTGATGGCTACCTTCAGGTATCCAGAGCGATGACGACAAATGCTCCACGCCAAAAAAACGAGCCGTAGAGTGCCATTTCTGATGGTGATTGGTATGACTCCACCATTCTGCCAGTGCATCTCTTTTATCCAGCGATTCCTGATTTTTGAGCTTTTCCTTATCTCTTATCTCCTTGCCGTCCGAGGCATGGAGATTTCTAATCTTCTCTCCCTCAGTAAGGCGCGATTAGCTCAGCGGTAGAGCGCTTGCTTCACACGCAAGAAGTCGCAGGTTCGAACCCTGTATCGCGCACCACTTTCCAAAAGGCCTGAATAACTCTTTCAGGCTGATAAATAAACGCTCTGCAGGCGATTACC
>CAIOJL010000120.1 GCA_903858595.1 uncultured Spartobacteria bacterium
ACCCCAATGAAGTTCCTCATCGCCTGGCTGTCATAGATGGCATCCTCAAGGGCTTCATCAGCCAGTCCGTACCACTGCGCAAGGAAGTAGATCCTCAGCATCCTCTCGATCCCGATCGGAGGCCTCCCTCGCTCACCCTTGGGATAACATGGCTCGATCAACGCGATCAGCCTTCCCCAAGGCACCACCTTTTCCATTTCTCCAAGGAAGCGTTCTCTCCGGGTCGCCTTCTTCTTCCCGGCATATTCGCTCACAGAAAAACTCAGCTGGTTGTTCATTACCTCATTCTATCCCAACCCTTCTATCCTGCATAGCATCACTTCGCAGTGCGCTCTCGATTAAATCACCGTTTCCCTAGAGGGAGGTAAAATTCCGATACTTACCACAAGGGCCATCTTGCAAAAACTCAGGTTTCAAGTTTCAGACCTCAGGTTTCTCCGGCTTATTCTTCGATCTCCAGTCGTCCTGCATCTCCCCAGAGGGATTCCAGTCCGTAGAGATCACGCTTGTCCTTATGGAAGATGTGAATGATCACACTGCCGTAATCGATAATGACCCACTGGCTGATTGGGAATCCATCCTCGGCAATCGGGCGCAGTCCGTTGACTGAGCGAACCTTCTCACGGATCGAACCGGCAATGGCCTTGAGTTGAGGTTCCGAAGTGCCAGAGACGATCAGGAAGAAATCGGTGAAGGAAGAGATCTTCCTCATATCGAGGACGACGATATCCTCAGCCTTCTTGTCGAGTGCCCCCTCCGCGCAGAGTCGCACGAGTGCCTCCTCGGGATCGAGCTTCACGATTTTTTTAATTTCCCTAACCGTAACTTTATTCTCCTTCGCAACCTTCTCAACTTTTTTGTTGGAAGCGGGAGCCTTGGGCTTCTTAACAGTTGTCAGCTTCTTAGTAGTTGCCATGGAGAAAATCGCGGTACGGGTGATGCGTCATGATGAAATCGTATACCCGTTCGGGCAGCATAAAGCGAATGGAAAGCCCCTTGGCCAATCGTTCCCTGATTTCCGTGGAGGAAAGATCAATACGGCGGCGTACCACCGGGAGCTCGCATGATTCCAACTCGGGAGCATTTCCTCGATCGAGCACCGCGAAATCAACCAGGTTCCGGAGCTCCTCGATCTCATGCCAGCGCGGAAGATCCTTCAGATTATCGGCTCCGATCAGGTAAAGAAAACGCACTCCAGGGTAATCCCCAAGCAATTCCCGGACCGTATCGATGGTATAAGAGGGTCCCTCGCGACTAAGCTCGCGATCATCCACGGAGAAACGTGCTTCGGATGCAATCGCCTCCCGGAGCATAGCCAGTCGCGATTCATCAGATGCGGCGGGAGGACGTTCCGTCTTGAAGGGTGAGAGTGCTGCAGGAATGAAAATGATTCTTTCCAGTTGCAGTTCCTCCAGAGCGGCTTCCGCAAGAATCAAATGACCAAGATGAACGGGGTCGAAGCTTCCACCGAACAGGCCAACCCGTTCGACATGGCCCGGAATTCTGTTGATAGCCATGCGGTTTGGAGTGATTACTGTTTGCGCTTGGTATCTTCTGATCTTTCCTAACAGCCTTCAGACTTCAGTCTATCGTACTAATAAAGCAGATAAGGCTGTCTCTCTGAGCGAAAGCGGCTCAAGAACGGCTGCCAGGAGGCCACGATCTGCTCGGGGCGCTTGGTGGCCAGTTCGCGACGGATCGTATCACTTCCATAGACCTTCTGGAAGAGATCGAGCTTGGACTTGCTCGCCTTGGTGAAAATCATTCCGTGTGATTCTCTGTTGCACTCGGCGAGTGTGTAGAGGGCGGCCGCTCCGAGATCCCCTCCCCCGCTGGGATTCGCATGATAGATCACACCTGGTCCCGAGGCGGTCATGGTCGGTTCCACCTTGATATCCTCACACTTCGCCCTGAGGGAGGAAACCATCTGAGGCTTCACCCAAGGGGCTCCGAGCACCTGAAACGCTTTCGGAGAAAAGAGCCCCTGGTCGAGCCCCCCCGCAAGCTCTCCAACGACACCCGTGATCACGTAATAACTCGGGGACATCTCATTGGGAATATTGGGTGAGGGAGGAACCCAGTGCAGGCCGGTCATCGGCCAAGTCATTGAGCGGTTCCAACCGTGCATCTTCACCACCTGCAGATTGGCCTTAGGCCCCATCCAGCCTTTAGAGTTAGCTATGAGAGCAAGCTCGCCCACCGTCAGGCCATGGACATAGGGAATGGGAAACTGCCCAACAAAGGAGATCCACTTCGGTTCGATCCCCTGTCCCTCCACACGGTTGCCGCCGAGAGGATTCGGACGATCCAGAACGACAAATTCCTTACCTTGCTCCGCACAGGCCTGCAGGCACTTTCCCATCGTGCTGATGTAGGTGTAGCTACGGCAGCCGATATCCTGCATGTCGTAGACCAGCACATCGATGCCGGCGAGCATCTGGGGAGTCGGCTTTCTGGTGTCTCCGTAGAGCGAGTAAGCAGGTAAGCCTGTCAGCGAATCACGTCGCGAGCGAACCTCGACTCCCGCCTTCTCCGTCCCATCGAGACCATGCTCAGGAGTGTACAGAGCAACGAGGTTGACATGCTTCTTTAGAATCAACCGGGTTTTCACCCCGGTTGAGTTGACCCCGGTCTGATTGGTGACAAGTCCAACACGTTTTCCGCGGAGTAGGTCGAAGTTGTTCTTCTGAAGCACATCTATTCCCAGTTCCACGGCGTTTGCGTTGGATATCGAGAATGATATCAATGCGGAGAGCGCTAGCAGCAGGGAGAGAAAAAGCGTTAGGGTTCGGAGGTTCATAAGAATCGTTTCGTCAGTAAGAAAGTTATCTGGTTTCCTCAAAGGTATGAAAAGCCCTTCACCCGGTCAACTTCTGCTCCTCGGTGTTCCTGGAATGGAAGTCGATGATTCCTACGCCGACTTCATCCGCAGGGTTCAGCCCGGAGGATTCATTCTGTTCGGACGCAATATCGAGACCCCCGACCAGCTCCGACGACTCACGGATCGACTCCGGGAACTCAGCGACATCGAGCCAATCATCACCATCGACCAGGAAGGAGGACGCGTCTCCCGGCTCAAGCTTCTGGGGAACGAGCCTCCCAATGCCCGCCAACTCCGGGATAAGGGAGATCTTGAACTCATTGCCTGCCATGGGGAACTAACTGGACAGCTCCTGCGAATCTTCGGGTTCAATCTCGATCTCTGCCCTGTTCTGGACATCGCCTTCGATGACGAGGCTGATAACTCACTTCGGGGCCGCTGCTATGGAACGACGGCCGATCAGGTCATCACGATGGCTGGAGTCTTCAACAAGGCCCTCCAGTCGACCGGCGTCCTCTCCTGTGGAAAGCACTTCCCGGGCTACTCCTCGGCTTCTAGCGATCCCCATCACGAACTCTCCGCTCTGCCGCGTCCACGCGCCGAACTGGAAGCCCACGAGCTCAAGGTCTTCCGTCACTTTGCCACTGGAGAAAACGTGGTCGACAGCATGATGATCGGTCATATCGCCTTTGCGGAGCTCGACGCCTCAGGCCTGCCCGCCTCGCTCTCACCCGTTGTCACCATGAAGCTCCTCCGGGAAGAGATGGGCTTTCAGGGACTCGTCATGACTGACGACCTCGATATGGGTGCGATTATCAATCACCACGGATTCGACGAGATGATCCGTCTCGGACTGGCTGCTGGAAATGATCTTCTGATGATTTGCCATCGTACAGAACTTGCCGAGCAGGCCTTCAAGATCCTCGAAAAGAGTCCCTCCCATCTACTTGAGCGCGCCTATACGAATCTCACGACCTTCAAAGCGAAAATGGCACCGCCCACGACCTTCACCCCGGAAAACTTCCAGGCTCTTGACCAGGCCGTCTGGGATCTTCGGGTCAATGTCCTTGGTGCAGAAGGTGCCGCCAATCGCAGTCCCGAGGATGGAAAGCGCTCCCCTGTGGAGGTTTACTAGCCTTATTCCGTGTCGTGTCCTAAGGCGTAATATTGCCTTGGAGTCAGGCCGGTCATTTTCCTGAAAGTCTTGGCGAAATGAAACTCGTCGTGAAAGCCAAGTAACTCCGCTAACTCCTTGTTTGTGTAGTGGCTTCTGGCAAGCAAAGATCGAGATCGTTCAATCCGTCGCGACAATGCATACCGACCCGGCGGTTGCCCCGCGATCATCGTGAATTTTTTTCGAAAACTCTCATAACCCATGCCACATTGGGTTGCGACCGCACGTAACTCCGTATCATTCACAATGGCATTACGCTCGAGTGTGTCGAGGGCGCGCAGAAACCATTTGGGTTGTACTCCCTCGTGCGAGATGAATGGATGTCTGGTAAAAAGACGGGCCAGCAAGCATTGCCAATGACCCGTCACTTCCAACATCTGAATACCACGACGTCCCAGTAAGGTGAAAAATTCCTGAAGCAAAGGGAGCCCCCGCTCCGGGGAGAGCCATGGAAAAACAGGACTTCGGACATCAAAGAGACGGCTATCGCGCCACACCTCGAAGACAGGGCCTTTGAAAGAGACATAAAGCTCGTTCCATTCGCCGCCAGGATCCGGTCCGTAGGAGTGAGCGAGTTCGGGAAATACCAGGATCACATCACCCGGTTTCACTTTCATTTTCGTGCCGCGTTCATCCTGATAGGAACCGTTGCCTGATACCAAATAAACAACCGCCCATTGACCGTAGATCCTCGCCCTTTCGGAAGAAATGCCATGAGACTTCGCAATAGTGCCAGCTAAAGTGACTTCACCAAGGGAATGCGACCCACGAGGGATATTGGCAATCGAGGACCTCCAGCGGGTCATTGGAGGAATACGCATATACCATTTAATACATTTTTCTTACCAGATGATCTATTCCAAATAACCACCACCCATGCAATAGTCTTCTCATGGCAACAACATCTCCAATCACCATAGGAACACGTTCTATCACCTCGCTCGGACACGAATTAGAAACCGATGAGCATTCGTTCGGTTGGCTTCAGGATTCCTCGGCCATCCTTAACAATCCAGAAGCTCTGCAAAAACAGATGAATAAGGATGGATATCTCTATATCCGCAATTTCTTTCCTCGTGAAATCATTCTTGATGCTCGAAAAGCACTATTAGAAACTCTGGATAAGAAAGGTATTTTCGAACCTGATCACGACCTCAACGACGGTATTCTCAAGGAAGGAGTCAGTCCCACATTGGAGCCAGATGCTTGGAAAAACCAACCCTTACTGAATCGGGTGGTCTTCGGCCCTGAAGTAAAAGAATTCTATACGGCCTTCCTTGGCGGAACGATCCGTCATTTCGACAACATCTGGCTCCGTACGATGGGGCTTGGACGTGGTAGTGCTCCTCATTGTGACATCGTCTATATGGGCCGTGGAACCCATCGTCTCTATACAGCATGGATTCCTTACGGTGATGTTCCATTAGAGGTTGGTGGGCTTATAGTTCTGGAAAAGTCCCATCTCCAAGCGGATCGTTTCCGGCGCTATCTTGAGACTGATGTCGACACCTACTGTGAAAACTATCCCGAACGGAATGCTGAAAAGAACCGTGCGGGATTAAATTACAGTCTGGGGGCCCTCAGCACCAACCCCCGCTCTCTTCGCCAGAAATTTGGCGGTCGTTGGCTCACTTCGGAGTTTTCTCCAGGCGATCTCCTCACCTTCCGGATGGACACCATCCATGCAAGTATCGATAACACAACACAGAGTGTACGAATCTCCACCGATACACGCTACCAACGCTCCGACGAGCCGATCGATGAACGTTGGATTGGGAAGGATCCCATCGGGCATGGCCCTAAAGCAAGACGCGGATTAATTTGTTAAGTTACACATTTCTGATGGTGATTGGTATCAGATCTACGGATCAATGTCCTTGATGCAAAAGGTGCCGCCAACCGTAGCCCCGAGGATGGGAAATGCTCCCCTATCGAAATTTAATAAGGATGGCCTAATCAGGCAGAGACCAGATCATCGGCCGGAAAAAGCAACGGAGCCCTTACCTCGCACTCGAGGTATCGTTCCAAAGTCTCTGAGGATTCTTCCGGAAGCGAATAGATCAAAGCATCGTTAAGAAAGTAGGAAATTCCGGCCGCTTCCATCGTGATGCAGAACTCATCCAGGCACCGGTGACGAAATCCGCCTGTCACCTCTACCACCGCTCCCTTGATTGACTCAAGCCAGTGAATCATACCCCCCTCGAAGAGGAAGGGCATAGCAATTGCCCCGGACTTCATCTCTTCCCAAGCTTCCGGAGAGCAATCCCAGAATCCCGCGAAGTCATCGTGTGCATCGGCAACAATCCGCTCCAGATGAGATGAGGGAATCTCCGCGCTGCTTGAGAGACCCCTCTCCATGAGATAACGGAGAATGGTGACAGCAACAACCCGTTCCCGCCCCGAACGAAAGAGATGGGAAACCCAACCGAAGTTTTTTTGGATCAGACGGGTTCTTCCCAGCTCTAGACCCAAATCCAACCCCAAATCCTGTTTTGCTCCCCACTCCAGAACACCAGCGAGTGAATCGCCAAGTTCCTCGCCCTCAAGCGAGCGCACATCATTGTAGATAAAGTGAACCTCTTCGCCACTCGTGGTAGCCTCACCTAGCCTCTGCCTCAACGGCACAACAAGATCCCCGAATGCCTCGATATAGGCTGGTTGGAAATCGATACAAAGAAGCATAAATGGGTGGAAAAAGCGTTGCTTGGGGCGAAGACTTTAGCCTGAGAAACGCTTTCGTCATGAACCAAATGACGAAACATGAAGAAAACTGACCCCGGGTGGAATCGAACCACCATCTAGAGTTTAGGAAACTCTATTCATTAACAGTGTAGAAAGCGCTTTTTATTTGCCAATTGCGCTTTTCCTACCATTTTCCTACCATTTTTTGAATGAAAAAAGAAGAAACAGAGATCATCGAAAAAAATGGTCATAGGGTTTCGATAACGCCGAATCACCGTGAAAGAGATGGAGTGCTCTACAATTCCTATATCGTCCGAGCGACGATCCTCGGTGAGAGAAAGTCGCAGACTGCCCCAACCCTGAAAAAGGCCAGGGAGAAAGCAAGTGCCTTGCTGGGCCAGTTGAAGGAAAAAGGTGGCCTTGTTGCCACGTATACACCCCAACAGGTGGCCATCATTGAATCTGCGCTAGGAATGGTAACGACCGCCAAGGTCACGCTCACGCAGGCTGTCACTCAATATACCGAAGCGGCTCAATACCTCCCTGCCGGCGTCTCTCTTGTAGAGGCAGTGCGAGGGTATGCATCAAGAGTGGCAAAAGAATCCGTCAAACCAATCTCTGTCTCGGCTCTTGTGGAAAAATACAAGGAGAACATCAAGGATACCAGCGACGAACACCAAAGGACCATCGGCATCAAGCTGGACAGGATCGCAGCGTTCTTCCGCTGCAATGTTGACGATGTCACAGCGGAGGAAATTGATCAATGGTTGCAGAGTTTGGAAGTAGGTCCCCTCACCCGCAATCATCACAGGACAGCCATTGTCAGCCTGTTCCGTTATGCACAGCGAAAGAACTACCTTCCTAAGGGTGGAATGACAGAGGCGGATTCATCCGATACCGCCAAAACAGAGTCCAAAGCAATTGAAGCCTACACGCCTGCTGAAGCGTTCTTCATTCTCAAGAACATCGAAAAAAGATGGAAACCCTATGTCGCCATTGGTCTCTTTGCTGGAATAAGACCCCAAGAGATTCTAAATCTTCAATGGGAGGATATAAAACAAGATCACATTGAAGTCAGGGCAAGCGAATCCAAGGTTGGGATCAGGCGTATTGTTCCGCGCGTACCTGCACTTACGGCCTGGCTGAAAACTTTTAGAAAAAAGAAGGGGCCGATTGCACCTGTATTCAAAGGCGGCAATATGTCACGACAGCAGTCTCTAGGAAGAGCCATGCGCGGCGTGGTGGCAGTGGCAGTAAAGAATGCGCAAGTTCCCAAGGCAACAAAGGCACAAAAAGAGCTTGGCAGCATGAAGGTTATCTTTGATGGGTTGCGGCACTCCTTCATTTCCTACCGACTGGCCATCGTGAAAGACTTCCCCCAGGTGGCAATGGAGGCAGGCAATTCTGTGGAAATTATTCAACGCCACTACAACAAAAGAGCTACAGAGAAGGAGGCTTCGGTTTTCTTCGGACTAAAGCCCTAGGGCCGCCAGAAATGAGTAACAGCAATCAATTATTGTAATGTGCGGCCGATTCGTTTGTAAGGGAGAGCCTAAAAAGGTTGCTCAAAATCTCGGTGTTGTAGCCGGTGAGGAGAACTGGACCACCAGCTATAACGTGGCTCCGGGATCCACGATTCCGATTATCAGGGCTGATCCTGCAGGCCGGCATATGGTTCCTGCGTCATGGGGATTCACCTCCTCGGATCGGGCACCGCTTTTCAATGCCCGGGGTGAGACTATTGACTCCCTCCCCAGCTTCCGCAATGCATTCCGGATGAGTCGATGCCTGGTCCCAGCCAGTGGGTTTTACGAGTGGCGTCCAAGCGATCGTCAGCCCTTCTACTTCGAGCGACTCGATGGTCAGCCCTTGGCCTTTGCCGGGATCTGGAAACAGGTTGGCAACCACCTCCAGGCAACGGTCATTACCACCAACCCGAATGCTGACATGCGTGGCGTCCATGATCGGATGCCGGTAATTCTCTCTCCTGATACTTGGACTAGTTGGCTCTCCGCTGCTCCACTATCCGACAGCCTGCGTCAGAGTCTCCTTTCCCCCTCACCTGATGGCACTCTATCGCGTTGGCCTGTGGGTAGAGGCGTTGGCAGTATCAGGAACGACTATCCGGGACTGATTGATCCGGTGGAACCTCCTGCGATTGCTCAGGAATTGTTCTGACCCCCGGCAAATCCTTCAGGATGCAGCCTTCCATAGGAGCAAAAGCAAGGCCCCTAGAACGGCACATAAAATCAGGAGTTTTTTAGCCATGGACCGCTGCTCTGCACGGGAATGTTTTCGAGTAACAACCGATGGGATCCGATAGGTGGGCTTCCCTACCCACAGTCGGAATCAGCGAAAAACACTTAAAAAACTCTTATATAAGTATTTGTGCATTGGCAGTTGGTTCTCCAAAAAATACTAAAAATAGGGGTTACAGAGAGGAAAAGCGAATTCTGTTGGCATATTTTGGCAAGTACAGAACTCAAAAAGCTTAACGCAAAAACGATGAACAGGATTCCCTTCCTCACCTATTGCATGAGAGAGTAAACCGATGCCGAAGAAAGAATGGTTTTATCCCGATGGAAGGTTTTTATCTTCGCATCCAGCGAAGAACGGAATCAGGAGAGATTTTATCCTTTGCTGTGGTTCTCTTTGCGGACATTCAGGATGAATGGGTCAATATTTCACG
>CAIOJL010000121.1 GCA_903858595.1 uncultured Spartobacteria bacterium
ATGGCAAGTAGGCTCTCCGTTTGCTCCAATGTGTCGGCCTCGATCTCGATCGGAAGGCCGGGATGCTCGCCGCGAAGTTTGGAGATGACTCCGGGTAGCGCTTCCAGAGAGCCGAGTGCAGCGAGATGGTTGTCCTTTACCAGCACGGCATCGTACAAGCCCATCCGGTGATTGGTGCAACCGCCGGTCTCAACGGCCTGCTTCTCGAGTAGACGCCAGCCGGGTGTCGTCTTCCGGGTGTCGAGCAGGGTCACTCCACTTTCTTTCACCACATCGGCGTAGCATCTGGAAAGCGTCGCCACACCGCAGAGTCGCCCCAGGAAATTCAGGGACGTTCTCTCTCCTGATAAGATCGAGCGGGTGGAGCCCTTCAACTCCATCAGCGAGTCTCCCTTGGCCAACCGGTCTCCCTCAGCGCAGCAAAGAGTCACTTCAAGTTGAGAATCGATTTTTCGGAAGACTTCCGCAGCGGTCGAGAGCCCCGAGGCGATGCATTCCTCACGTGCGACGATCCGGGCGAGTGAGATGGACTCTGCAGGAATAAAAGCCTGTGAGGTGATGTCGCCGCGCGCTCCCAGATCCTCTGCCAGAGCCAGACTGATCAGATTGAGAGCGAGATCGTCGCGTAGGCCGGAGTCAGCTTGCCCGGAGCTCATGGGATTTTGGTTTTTGACTTTCGTCTACAGAAGATTCGGTTGGACGGGCTCCGGAGCTCTTTCTTGCGAGGCTGGCAGTTTGAGAAGAGCACGCTGCCATGGCAGGAGAATGGACGCCGAGGGATCTGCCGCCACGGCCTCAAGGGCTGCCTTCGGAGCGATGATAGAAGGGTCGAGATCCACATCGCGCGCCACCTTGTCACGAAAATCACGCAGATGATTAAACCGGTCGATCTGCTCCTTCGAGACACGGGTGCGAACACCGCGTATCACCTTGGGCCATTGGGATTCGGGCAGAGCCAGCGCCGCATCGAGGGTCTCTTCCATCCGGTCGGCGCGAGGTTGCGGGATGCGAGGGCGTGAAAATCCGCTTTCTCTGGAGGCATCGTCAGCGAGCCGGAGCAGACTTTCATTGGAGAGAACATGAAAGGCAGGCCGGTCCCACTGCCTGGCCTCGGAATCACGCCAGTGCCAGAGCGCCCGCAGGATTGCCCATCCCCTCTGGGAGAGCGCTGCGTAGCCAGTGATGCGCCAGAGATTCTCCTCGTCGCGCAGGCGGGTTTCGCGGGTTCCCTTCACCATCCGATCACGCGACTGCTCGTACCACTCGGTGCGGTTGAGCTCCTTGAGGCGGTCGGCGAGAATGCTGGCCAGTTGTGAAAGAAAGCGGACATCGTTCAGGGCATATTCTGCCATCTGGTCGGAGAGAGGGCGCTGCGCCCAATTCGCCTTGCGCGAGGCCTTCGAGAGGGTGATTCCAAAATACTTTTCCACGAGTCCAGCAAGGCCCAGCTGAGGTTCACCGCAGATTCTGGCCGCGATCATGGTATCAAAGATTTTTTTGTCCGGGAACTCCCCAGACCGGCGCAGCAGTCGCAAGTCGTAGTCGGCATCGTGGAAAATCACCGTCTTTCCCTCTAGGGCTTTGAAGAATTCCTCCAGCGGCAGACCGGCCAGAGGGTCGATGAGTTTCAGATCCTCGGCCCAGCCGCTCTGGGGCTCCTGACCCCAGCCGCTCTGGATTAAGCAGAGCTTCTCGAAATAGCAATGAAGACTGTCGGCCTCGGTGTCGAGAGCGACCTCCTGCTGCCCGGAAAGGCCCGAGAGGTAATCTCGGAAGGCGGAATCCCCTGCGATCAAGGCTCCGCGATGAAGGTGGCCGTCGTCGGAATCTTTCCGGCGTGGCGGGCACGGGGCTCGCGCACCTCGGTGTTGCCCTCGGTGGGAATAGTGACGAAGGGACCGCCGGCGAGCGGGGCAACTTCTGTGAAGGCGACATCGGGGACATCGGTGGGGATACCCTCGAGCGGGAATTCCTTGCGCAGAGGATGGTAGGGATAGCCCTCCCACATGAGAATGCGTCGGAGATTCGGGTGATTGCGGAATTTAATCCCCATCATGTCCCAAACCTCGCGCTCGTGCCAGTTGGCGGTTGGCCAGATGTCGGTCACAGAGTCGATCTCCGGCTCATCCTCCGAGAGGCTGCTCTTCAGGCGCAGGTGAGTTTTTTTTGCGATGGAGTAGAGCTCGTAGACTACCTGGAAGCGGGGATGACTCCCCGCATGATCAACGCTGCAGATATCGAGCAGCATGTCGAATCCGAGCGTGTCACGGCAGAAGAGGGCAACCTCATGGATTCGGCTTGCATGCACGGAAAGGGTTGTTTCGCCGCGGAATTCCTTCCGATCAAAGACGTCGGGGGAGAAGCTCTCCTCAATCCTGGTTGCTTCGGCGGCAGCACTCATCGCAGGGACTGGAGAAGGGCCCTCTTCTGATCGAGCACGGAATGCTCGGACATCAATTTGTTTTGAAGCTTCATCAGACCATCCAGCAAGGCCTCGGGGCGCGGTGGGCAACCCGAGACGTAAACGTCCACGGGAATGATCTGGTCGACACCCTGGAGGGTTGCGTAGCTACGGTACATGCCGCCGGATGAGGCGCAGGCGCCCATCGCGATCACCCACTTGGGTTCAGGCATCTGCTCGTAGATACGCTTGACGGAAAGGGCCATCTTGTAAGTCACGGTACCTGCGACGATCATCACATCGGCTTGGCGGGGCGAGAAACGCATGACCTCGGCGCCGAAGCGTGAGATGTCAAAGCGCGCGGAAGAGGCGGCCATGAGTTCGATGGCGCAGCAGGCAAGGCCCATCGGCATCGGCCAGAGTGAGTTTTTGCGCATCCAGTTGATGGCGGCATCCAGCTTAGTGATGATGACATTCCCCTCGATCTTGGAATCGAACGCCATTGGCGTCGAAACCGGCGTTGCATGGGGATGCATGGGGGGCAGAGTTCCCGTGGACATAGGGGAGGAGCCTATAAGAGAGGGAAGCCAGAACAAGTGAAAAGGATCGGACAGCTCTTTAAGTCAACATAAGTCTTTTTTCAATAATAGTTTGCAACAGAAAATGGCAGCAATCCCTCGGCCTCCGCCTGAATCACTTTCCGATGCAGAAACGGCTGAAGATTTTTCCCAGAATCTCCTCTGTCCCGGCCTCACCGACCACTTCTCCTACGGCTCCCAAGGCAGTGCGTAGTTCCACAGCCACGAGTTCCGGAGGATCCCCTGCTCCCAGCAGGTCCATGGCAGCTACCAAACAGGAACTAGCGCGCTTGAGGCAGTCCTGATGGCGGGCA
>CAIOJL010000122.1 GCA_903858595.1 uncultured Spartobacteria bacterium
AACTTCAACCTCAACAACAAGGACAACAACAAGGACAAGGACAAGGACAAGGACAAGGACAAGGACAAGGACAAGGACAAGGACAAGGCGCTCCCTCGGTGCCAGAACTTGTGCCAACTCCGTCACCCTCAGCCAGCATGACTCCACTGCCCCCCTTGCCCATGCCGCCGCTCTATGTTGTGCCGGGTTCCTTGCTTGCGCCTGCAGGATCAGGGGCCACTCCCACGACGAACTAAGTGAGCGCTCGGGATGATTGCCTGACTATTCGGTCTTCGTCTCAGGTGACAGGTGTTTAGACTGAGGGCTGAAGGCTGAAAGGCTTGGACTTCAGCAAACGGGAGGGTTATCCTGAATACATAGAATCGACCGCCTCCACACTGAAAACGCGCATCGCCCAATGGGCGTCTGCGGCGCCGATACTTCGGGAGGTGCGGGATGCGGATATCCGTTCCGCAAGCACGTCCACTGCC
The DNA here is from genome assembly GCA_903858595.1 of uncultured Spartobacteria bacterium. Lineage (GTDB taxonomy): Bacteria > Verrucomicrobiota > Verrucomicrobiia > Chthoniobacterales > UBA6821 > UBA6821. Next base: position 471 of record CAIOJL010000122.1, read on the forward strand.
CTGAAAAACCTGCAGGGAGCCATTAATCGAACGGTTTCCACGATGCCTGAGCGGAAGATCTCGGGTCTCGTGGAACAGCAGAGGTGGTTTCAGAAAATCAGGATGGCGTGAACGAACTGACTCGGCTTGCTCTGGAATTGCAGGGGTTCTGCGAGGAGCGTCGTTGGAAGTTCTGCATTATCGGCGGAATTGCGGTTCTCCATTGGGGAGAGCCCCCTTCACCATGGATCTCGGCCTTACCCTGCTGACGGGATTCGGGGGAGAGGAAACCTTTGTGGATGAATGGCTGGCTCACTATGAGCCGCGTCTGAAGGATGCACGTGATTTTGCCCTTAAGAACCGGGTGCTGCTTCTGCGTTCGCCAAGCGGGATCGGTATCGATATCGCACTGGGCGCATTGCCCTTTGAAGAGACTGCCGTGCAACGTGCCCGCAAGATCGAGATGGAACCTGGGGCGGAGGTGATGCTCTGCACTCCTGAAGATCTGGTTGTCATGAAGGCATTCGCTGACAGGGATCTGGATTGGAATGACATCCGCGGGATTATTGTCCGTCAGGGAAAAGAGAGTCTGGACTGGAGCTACATGTACGAACATCTGACCCCGCTATGCGAGGCCAAGGAAGCCCCCGAGATTTTGAAGAAGCTCAAAGGGTTGCAGGGATAGAGAGGGACGGGGTCGAGAGGTAAACCATCCTGGCGATTGGATTTTCTCAGGCCTGAAGTTTAACTCTTTCTATCCGTAAGACTCGGAAGGTCGAAAGGATGGAGTCAGTTTTCACTACGCCCGAATATATACCCGATTATACCGGATTGTGTGCCGGAATAAGGGCATTTGTTCAGGCCTCCCCCCAATCATCACTGATCCCACCTTCTTCATCACCTCGGATTGTATCAGACCCTCCTGAACTTATTCTCAGAGGGGCCGTTGCGGCTGGATCTGCTTGATTCCGATTAGAAGCAGAACCCCTATCGCTGGAACCAAAGCGGCGAGGAACATGGTGGAGGAGCCAAGCCGATCCCAGAGCGCTCCAGCAACCAGGCTGGCACTGAGTACTCCGATGCCCATGACCAGATTGAGCAGGCCGAAGGCGGTGGCCTTCAGCTCCGCGGGGGCACGATCCGCGATCATGGCCGAGAGGACTCCCTGGGTGAGCCCAAGATGGAGTCCCCAGCAAACGATTCCCAGGCCCGGAAGCAAGAGGCCCGAGCCTGAGGCGAGAAGGATATTCCCCAGAATGAGCGCGAATGTGCCGGCAACAAGTGGAGCGATACGTCCGAAGCTGTCCGAGAAAATGCCGGCGGGATACGAGCTGACAGCGTAGACGAGATTCATCACGACCATGACAAGCGGCACCCAGGCGATGGGTAGACCGGCTTGTTGGCTCCTGAGAATCAGGAAGGCATCGCTGAAGCGTGCCAACGAAAGAAGTCCCGCCAAAAGGAAGGTCCACCAGAGTCCCTGCGGCAGCTGGCGAAGCGCAGTTAGGGAAATCGGAAAAGCGGCCTTTTTTTTGGAAGTGGTGTTGGCCGATTCCGGTTCCTTGACCCCCGCCATGAGAAGAAAGACGGCGAGCAATGCCGGAATGGCGGCTACCCAGAAGACAAGGCGGTAGTTGTCCGTCGTGAGAAGCATGAGTCCGATGGCGAGGAGCGGAGCCAGGAAGGCACCCACGGAGTCGAGCCCCTGCCGCAATCCAAAACAGGCGCCACGGATCGCTTCGGGGGCGATCGCCGCAACCAGCGCGTCACGCGGTGCGCCGCGAATTCCCTTGCCGATCCGATCGATGAACCGGGCGGAGATCAGCAGGGGGAGTCCCGAGGCGAGAGGAAAGAGCGGCTTGGAAAGTGCCGAAAGTCCGTAGCCCAGAACGGCGAGGAGCTTCGGTTTGCGCATCCGGTCTGCGATCACTCCGGAAAAAAGTTTGGTGACCATCGCCGTTCCCTCGGCGATTCCTTCGATGAGACCGACCGCGATTACCGGAGTTCCCAGGGCCTTCACCATGAAGAGAGGGAGAATCGCATGGATCATCTCGCTGGAGAGATCCATGAGCAGGCTGACAAATCCCAGGACCCAAATTCCTCGAGGAATAGCGCTGCGACTCAGAATGGAGCGGGCTAGATCCTTTCTCACAACGGCAATATATCTTCAGTGTTGTTTAAAAACCACGCCTTTGGTGTCTCGAAAACAACTTGGTGAAAAATAGTCGGGGGGATTTCGCCGTGTGCGGTGAATTACTTTTGGAACGGGAATGGTTCCCGCTCTGAACAAAACACACCACACACATGAAAACATTGATCAAAGCGGGCGCCATGCTCGCCCTCATCGCTGGACTCGGACTGGCCACCGTATCCGCTGCGGACAGCTGCAAGGCCTGCAAGGGTTGCGCAAAGAGCTGCAGCTCCTGCGTGAAGTGCTCGGATGGTAAGTGCGCTTCTTGCTGTAAGTAACGAGATCATTCAACGCGGCGGAGGTAGTGCTGAAAAAGCCTGCCTCCGCCCGCTGAATCACTTACCTTTCAAATGATGAATCCCGAAAACCAACTGTCAGACCTACTGCAGGAGTGGACTCCGAACGCAGAGCCTGGTTCCGGTTTTAACCGTTCCGTCTGGGCGCGTATTGAAGCCGCCGAGAGTAGCGGTGCTATGGGCTTATCCTTCTTCTCTTGGCTCCAGCGGCTAGCAGTGCCCCGGATTGCAGCGACCTGTGTTGCCGTGGCCCTCTTCGGCGGCATTCTGGTCGGAGGAATGCAGGCCCGTTCTTCTGAGGAGGAGCGTTATCTTCTCTCGTTGAAACCCTTCGCCTCCGTCACACACGCACACTGATTCTCGATCCATGAAACGCGGCTTTCTTATTCTTGTGGCGGTTATCATCGCAGGAGTCGGAGCGGCCTTGGTGACGAAACATCTTTTGCGAGGTCCATCCTCGGCATGGCTTTGCCATCAGTACGGACTCTCTCCTCAAAAGGTGGGAGCTATCGAGGGGCTACAACAACAATACGGATCTCGATGCGGCCCCTATTGTGACCAGATGTGCGAGGCCAATGCCCGTCTCGAACAACTCTCGCTGGAGGCGGGACTGGGTCAGCAGAGCATCACTCCGGCACTCCTTGATGCCGTGGCGGAGACCGACCGCATCCGCACCCAGACAAGGATCGTGATGCTCGAGCATTTCTATGCCGTGGCGGCGGAACTCCCTCCTGAGAAACGCAGGGATTATTTACTCAAGGTGCTGCCGCTGGCGATCGACTCCTGCGGTTCACGATAAGGAGCCCCTTACATGTCCGAAACCGAACAGGAGGACCGTGATGCGATGGCTCTTCTGGCTGGCGGAGAGGATCTCGCTCTCAATGCGATCATGGAGCGATGGAAGAGCCGCCTCATTGTCTACCTCTACCGCTTTACGGGGAACGAAGCGACGGCTTCGGAGCTGGCCGAGGAGACCTTCGTGAGGGTCTATCAGAGCCGGGCAAAATTCCGGGCGGGCGGTCAGTTCTCCACCTGGCTCTTCGGCATTGCTGCCAATCTGGCCAGGAACCATCTCCGCTGGCAAAGACGCCATCCGACGGTTGTGATCGAGGAAGCCGACACCGTGGCCTCCGAAGACAATCCGCTAAAGGCTGTCGAATCACGGGAACGCGAGCAGGCCGTGCGCACGGCTATCGCCGCCCTTCCTCCTGATCTCCGCGAGTCCTTGATCCTGAGCGAATACGAGCAACTCTCACAATCCAAGATCGCTGTCATCGCCGGATGCTCGGTCAAGGCAGTCGAGCGCCGACTGAGTCATGCCCGGGAACTTCTCAGGAAGGAGCTCTCCCGCTATCTGCGGGGCTGAAGTAATTTCGATAAATATCCGGGGAGATTTCCCCGTTTTTACTTATGCTGTTCAAGCGAGCGAAACGGAGATGAATCGGGATCTGGGGTAAGCGTTTTAATTAGGGGAAGGTAAGCGCTTCTACTCCTATCGCACCTCCCCCTCGTGGAATAAGCTACCCAACAGTGGAATCACCCACACCTCCAAAGCCGGTTCAAGGCGGGACGGGTCATGGAGTAACGAATAACCCGCCAATCAAAAACCCATGAAAAATAGAGTCCGTTTCCTATCAGCGGTGGGAATGATGAGTTTACTCACCATCCTACCCTCTCAATCGTTCGCGGCACCTCCAAGCAGCGGAGCTGTCATGTGCGATCAATGTAAGATGGTTATGGTCAAGGTTGCTAACCCCACCACGGCCAAGAACCCAGCCATCACCTACCACGATACGCAGAAAATGGTATGCCCTTACTGCCATTCGGCCATGGAGAACTTCTTCAAGACCGGCAAGCTCAAGCACACATGCACCCATTGTGGTGGAACAATGACTGTCTGCCACTGATTGGGCTGCTCAATGATTAGAGATGGTATTAGACCTCTCCTCGTAAGAGGAGGGGTTTTTGTTTGGGGGAGATTCTAAAAGGGTAACTGGATTGCTGACGCCTTTGGAGCGGCACAGAGAGTGATGCCCTGATCACTTAGAATCCGGGTCATCTATCAACTAGCGCGAATTTGGATTCAATCTTTTCTGGTTAGTGGCTTTTTGTAGCCGCGCGTTGGGGGATTGTCACCATGATGACTCCCATGACGGCGAGTAAGACCGCGGATGCGGTGAATCGACTCAGTGCAAGACCTCCATGGTCATGGGGCTTGTCCAGGAAATCCCCGACCACAGCTCCCAAGGGGCGCGTCAGGATGAAGGCAGCCCAGAAGAGCAGCGTGCGCGAGAGGGTGGTCTTCCAGTAAGCAAGTGCCAGGATGAGCAGCAATCCGCCGAAGATGGCTGCGCTGCCCAAGTATCCTAGGCCCGCGGAGTCTGAAGTCCAATCACCCAGAGCCGTGCCCAGAGTCTGGGAGCACATGATCGTGAACCAGTAGAAGAGCTCGGCCTTGGGAGTGTTGACAGTCGCTACGGCCACGGTGCCCAGAGTTTTCTTCCAGGCATAGAGCGAGGCCAGCAGAAGGCCGAGCAGTAATGCAGTCCCGCCTGCGTAGCCGATGCCGAGCGAACGGTCGCAGAAATCAGCCAGCGTGGTGCCGACGGTCGTCGTGGCAATTATGGTGACCCAGTAAATCACCGGGTGGAATTTCTTTGCAAAGATCTGTGTCAGGACCGCAATCACGAAGATCACCGCAAAGATTCCTGTGCTCAGGAGATAACCCAGATTGAGAGACATCGAGACGGCGTCTCCGCCGGTCTCTCCGAGCGTGGTGGCTGCGATCTTCAGGATCCAGAAACCGAGGGTGGCTTGGGGAACCTTGCTGAGAGCTCCGTTTGTCTGCCTATTCACGAATTATCTCCCGGGTTACGACTCAAGCTACGACTCAATATCCTTAGGAAGTTTCAGAGCCAGCAAGCGGAGACTGTTCAGCACTACCAGCAGAGTACTTCCCTCGTGGGCGGCAACGCCTAGGGTAAGGGGAACTGGAAAGAAAAAAGCGGTGCAGACCATGACGACCACGGTTCCTAGGGCGACCACAATGTTCTGGTTGATGATCCTCTTGGCTTGAACGCTCAAGAGGCGGGCTAGCAGGAAGTTCTCAATCCGATCGTTCATCAGCACAACCTCCGCCTGTTCGAGAGCGGCGTCGGAGCCTCGGGCCCCCATGGCCACGCCAACATCGGCGGCCGCGATACAAGGCGCGTCGTTCACCCCATCCCCGATCATGGCGACGCGGATCTTGCCTCCCTCCTTGAGGTTCTCGATGGCCCCGACTTTTTCATCGGGTGAGAGCTCGGAGAGAATCTCGCCGATCCCGACCTTCTCTCCGATCAGCTGGGCCGCCTCCCTGTGATCGCCAGTGAGCATGACGGTGCGAACACCCTGCTCGTGAAGCCTGCGCAGGGTGGTGATCGATGCGGCGCGGATCTCGTCCGAGAAAATCATCCGGCCGAGCAGTCCCTCTCCGGCTACCCAAACGACCGCGCCGGCCGACTTCCCTGCCGGGGGAAGATCGTCTTCGTGGAATAAGTCCAACCCGAGGACAAGCTTACGGCTACCCATCACAAAGGTCTCCCCATCGATATCGGCACGGACTCCCTTGCCTAGGATGGTTTGGAAGTTCGCCACCTCCATGGCGGGTATACCCCATGTCATAGCAATCCGCCGGATTGCACGGGAGAGAGGGTGTTCGGAGAGGCGTGCCAAGGAATGGGCTACCGAGCGAAAACGGGTTTCATTACCCTTAAATATTTCGACTTCCGCGAGGGTCAGGTTGCCTGAGGTAAGGGTTCCGGTCTTGTCGAGAGCCACAACGCCGACATCCGCCAGCGTCTCGATGGCCGCACCTCCCCGGTAGAGGATGCCGCGTCGCGCCCCGCTTGCGATCGCCGAGAGGATAGCCGAGGGGACCGAAAGAACTAGGGCGCAGGGAGAGGCCACCACGAGCAGAGTCATCGTCCGGTAGAAGGCGCTGGCCGTACCGTCACGTTTCTCAAACGGAGCGAGTCCCAGTAGCAGCCACCAGACAAAGAACATGATGGTACAGATAAGGAGGATCGTCCACGTGTAGCCCGTGCCGAATCGGTCCGTGAAGCGCTGGGAGGGGGCCTTCAGGTTCTGGGCATTCTGGATGAGGCGGATGATTTTCTGCAGGGAACTCTCACTGGCTGGCCTAAGAACCCTTCCCTCCATGACCCCCCAGAGATTGATGGTGCCCGAGAGGGCCGTGTCTCCGAGGCGCTTCGATACCGGCATGGCCTCACCGGTCATATTTGACTCATCGCAGGCGCTCTCCCCCTTGATCACCTCCATGTCGGCAGGAATTTGTTCCCCGGTGGTGACGAGTATCACCATTCCGGGCACTAGCTTCTCCACAGGAACGGACTCCTCGATTCCATTGCTGAGGACGCGTGCGGTCTTGGGGGCTCCTCGGAAGAGGGCATCGATGGCCTTCTTGGTGCGGCCCATCGCGAAGTGCTCCATGGCACCCGATGCCGAGAAGAGAAAGAGCAGCAGGGCCCCCTCGCGCCAGGCGCCGATCACTCCCGCTCCGACAGCCACCGCTAGCATCAGGAAATGGACGTCGAGGATTCCCTTTCTGACACGCTGCCAAGCATCCTCGGCGGTATCCCAACCCCCGCAGAGGTAGGCCAAGAGATAGAAGACCGTGGCCCAAGCTTGGTTGTGGAAGAGAAGTTCACTGATCAGGCCCACCCCTCCGAAGACAAAACACCCGGCTGCCAGACTGGCCATCAAGCGCCACTCTTCGTGATCATCTTTCTCTTCATTCCCTAATAGGGAGCGTTTCCCCGCGACGCACTTCACCCAAAACTCGGAGCAACCCCCTCTCAGTCGAGAGAGCAGGGAGGGAGTTGAATCCTCGTTGGGCATTATTGAAACCTAGTGAATAGGCTAGGAATGAAAACAGGAGAATCGGATGACATTGGAGACGCGCAAAGGATGGCGTAGTTTTTCCTACGCCCACCAAGCATCAACAACACCGCGCGCCAACATCCCAAACCTCCATCAATTAGAACATGTAGCTGGCGACCACCTTCACCGTGCAGGGCGCGATGAGTTGGTTCCCCACCATATTGTTCATCATCGGCAGTTCCGCATCGGCATAGATCCGCACTTTTTTGAAGTCAAACTCGATGCCGGGCGAGAGGGAGAGCTGCTGGTAGCCTGTGTTTTTTGGGTTGGAGGCGGGTCCTGAGTCGGAGGCTTTGTTGACAAAGAGCACCTGACCAAGAGGCCGGATCTTCACCTTTCCGATTTTCAGTCCTGTGTAGTAGACACCTGCCGTGCCATTCAGTTGGATCCCGGGTGTGTATCCTGCCTGGGTGACAACGGGAGCATCGAGTTGGGCATCGGCGAACCAGTTCCATTGATCATCCGAGGTGATGCGG
>CAIOJL010000123.1 GCA_903858595.1 uncultured Spartobacteria bacterium
CAGGCCGGGAGCTCTGCGACCCTCTCAGCACGCGCGGAGGGTGTCATCCCACGAAACGGGCGAGTCGAAGTTTACTACCCCGGAAAAGTGGCGATCATCATCCCGCTCGTCGCCTCGACGGCCGATCCGGCCCTCTTTTCCACGACACTGGAAAATATCCAGCAGCCATTCACATACAGGATTTATCTCAACGACGGGCGCAGCCCAGGGGAAACCGTCCGCATCATCGAGGCTCCGGCTTTGGACTCTGTGGCTTTCGAGCAATCCTACCCAGCCTACACGAACATCGAACCGACAGCGATGTCGGCGGGGGATCTGGACCTGCTGGCCGGCAGCACGCTGCGGATCACCGGGCGTGCGAACTGCCCACTCCGCTCCGCGCACCTCTCGCTTTCCGGATCGGACAAAACCGTCCCCCTTAATCTCGGTGCCAACACACGGGAGTTCTCAGGCACCCTCCAGATTCCCGCCACCGACCTTGTCGGGTTTTCGGTGGTTCTCGAAAACCGCCGGGGCGTCGCCTCGCTGAACAATACGCTCTACAAAATACGTATCCTCCCGGACACACAGCCAGTGATCACCATGGATCCGGACACCACTGGGAAGAGAACGTTGGTCACCTCTTCAAAGCCGGTCCTGCGGTTCGATGTGCGCGATGATTTCAAGGTAAGCAAGATCACTCTCTGCTGTCAGCCGAACGGTTCGGGTGACAAGATCCTGCGCATTCCTCTTCCGTTGCCGGTGCCGATGGGTTCGGTCCGATTCGACGAGGTGCTCGAAGATCCGGCCTCAAAGCTCCCATGGAAGGAAGGGAATACTCTCACCTGGTGGATCGAGGCCCGTGACAACAATGACGTAACCGGTCCCGGCATCGCGCGCAGCAATGCCGGCGAGTGGGTCATCATCTCGAAAGAGGCCAAGCAGCGGGAAATCCAGGAACGGTTGGAGAGCAGTTCACGCTATCTGGAGGAGTTGTCGAAAAAGCAGGACGATCTCCGCAAGGAGGTTGGAAATATTTTAAAGAAACCATGAAAAATTTACACACAATGTTATTTCAGTTTTCCATGTCGCTCGTTCTGGCAACGGGAGGACTCGCGCTCGCTGCGGGTGCAAACGATGTCTCCGAGACGGCCTACAGGACGAGCCTGGCACAGGAAGGCCTGAGAAAGAGCACGAAAGACGCCAATCTCACCCTCGCCTCACTGCGAGCCGAAATGCGCGAGTGTTTTCCCGGACAGGAAGCCACTCTGGATGCCGTCTTTACCCGCCTCGAATCTCTCTCGCAGGATGAGATGCAAAAGGCCGTCGAGTCGCTCCGCTCCGCGAGCAAGGCCGGAGACCTCGCCGGAAGGATCCGCACGCTCTCCTCGGTACAGAAGGAGCAGACTCACATCGAGCAGAGCCTCAGGGAACTTTCCGTCCAGCTCACCGCCGTCCGGGCGATCCAAGAATTACCCGCCCAACTCCGAGAGATCGCAAGAGAGCAGTCTGTCGCACAGGCTGAGGTCGAACGGCTTTCCAAAAGTCCCGCCGCCGCAAACGACCCGGCTCAACAGGCGAAACAACAGGCTGTGGCCAGTGATCAGGAAAAGCTCTCGGGTGATGTGCAAAGGATTTCTCAGACCCTAGCCACGATCGCGGACAGCCTTCCCCCAGACGACACGCTCCGGAAGGCCGCGGAGAGCGTCCTCAAGGACGGCATAGATACAAGTTCCAAGCAGGCGCTGGATACGCTTCGCCAAGGCAACCTGCCCGCCGCCGCGTCGGAGCAGAAGAAGGTCCTGGACTCCCTTGAGAGAGTTCTCGCGGTGACGGAGTCCAACTCCCGTCCGCCTAAGGAGCGCCTCATCGAAGCCAAACGGGAGATCGAACAAATCCACAACCGCCAGAAACAGATCGCCGACGGGATGCCGAACATGAAACCAGGAGAGATGCCACGCCAGGAGGAGAACGCCAACGCCGCCGCCGCACTCGACCCACTTATTTCTTCGCTGAGCCCACTTGCGGGTGACGACATCGCCGAGGCACGCAATCTCATGGAGGAGGTCGCCTCGGTCTTCTCCAGCCCCGACAAAAACAACCCTGAGTTCAAATCCCAAGCGGCAGACAAAGCGAGCGCAGCTGTCAACAAATTGGCTATCGCCAAGAGACGCATCGATGCGGAGATCGAGCGGGCGGACAAACCCCCATCAGCTGCGGATACAGCTGCGGTACTCACTCAAATTTCCCAGACCGCTTCCACACTGGCCGAAAAGGCCAAGAGTGCTTCAGAAATCCAGGATCCCAGCGCGAAGGACGTGGCAACTGGTGAGATCCTCGATTCCACCAAACGCCTTGTGGATCGGGCCCTCACTCTGGACCCCGTAGCTGCCGCGCAGTTAACGGAAGCCGCCCGGCTTCTCGAGAGTCCCAAACCAAACTCACAGCGAGAGGCTTCTGACGCCCTCAAGAAGGCTTCCGAGCAACTCGCACACACGGCTGAGGAAGCGATTGTCAATTCCCCGGAATCGGACCGCAACAGGGCAATTGATCTTGTCGCACAGACCACCGCTGCCGCCAACAAAGCGAATCAAGCCCTCGGGTCTTCCGATCAGAAAGGGGCACAAAGGAACCTCGAATCTGCGGCAGGCCTGCTCAATGAGGCCAAAAAGGTCGCTGCCGAGGCAGGGCTCCCTCAGTCCACGACAACAGCGCTCAAGGCCGCCGAAACGGCAATTAACACCGCTCAGAATCTCACCAAGGAAGGCGCGCTTCCTCAATCAAACATCCAAACGCTCGAAGCGGTAAAACAACTTACCAAGGCCCAAGTCGAAATGACCGAGCAGTCGATATCTCAGGCCGGGAAGCCAGGCCTTGACAAAGAGCAGGCTAACGTTGCTGAACAGGCCATAAAGGCAGCGGCCGATGTGACCCGTGCACTCGACACAATGAACAAGACACCGGATAACGCCTCTCAGTCCGCAGGCGATCTCAAGAATGCTGCCAACCGGCTGGAGGAGGCTCAAAAAACAGCCGCTCGATCCTTCGCTCCTGATAATGTGCAGAAAGCCATCGAGCAGGCCGCCGATGCCATCGCGTCCGCGAAGACAGCCGTCAATAAAAACCAGATCGCCGAAGCCAAGGCGAATGCAGAGACTGCGGCCAACGACATCCAAAAAGCTCTCGAAGGACTCCCCAAGACTGCCGAGAACTCCCCCAAACCTTCCTCGCCTGATGGGGAGTCCGCGCGTGTGCAAAACCAGATCGCACGTGCCTCGAACGCCGCAGCTGACGCCCAGCAGGCCATCGCAAAATCCTCGAATGCCAACCCCGGAAAGCTTCAGGAGGCCGAAGAGAATGTCCGGGCAGCAATGAATACTTCTTCCAACGGCCTCACCCCAGAAGCCAAAGAGTCCCTTACCCAGGCGGCCTCCGCCTTGAAGGATGCCAGGCAGTCTGCCAAGGAAGGAAAGACCGACGCGGCTCAGTCTGCTACCTCCCAGGCCCAGCAGTCCCTCGCCGCAGCGCAGTCCCAAATGGCCCAGGCCGCCTCAAAATCTCAGTCATCGTCCCAAGCTCAGAGCCAATCTCAGAGCCAATCCCAGAGCCAAGCCCAGTCGAATAGCCAGCCCAAG
>CAIOJL010000124.1 GCA_903858595.1 uncultured Spartobacteria bacterium
CTCAAAAGCGACTTCCGCCTCGGTCGCAACTTCCTCAAGGGCCAACGGGGCGACAGCATCAACCTCCTCCTGGCTGCCACAGCCGCCAACCTCTCCCTCTGGATGAGGAAGATCCTCTCTGCTCTCGTTCAAATCCTATCCCAAATACCTCTCCACAACCCAATCACCAACTTCCCTGCTCTCCAAAGGGCTTTTTAAGGGCCGACTATTTATTCGTTCCCGGAATCGGAGTGATTTTTACCTTCACCCTGATCGTCTGTGTATCGCCATAGCTGCCCCAGAGGACATTGGCTAGTTGGTTGGAGTTCTTGTCGAAGGAGACGGTGTTGAGGTCGCTGCAGAACGCAGGACTGTAGCCTTAGTTCGGAAACACGGACTGCGCAGCCGCAATGATTGCCGAGGGACTAGAATTGGTGACAGTCACAGATCCCATACCTCCGGATTTCTCAATGGGGGTGGTGAGGCAACCCGAGAGGAGAAGCACAAAGAAAGTAATCCCGCAGAGCAGAGACGCAGAGGTATAAAGGTAACGATGCATGCTGTTATGAACTTAGATCAGTGACCATGAGGGTGGATGAAATTCATGAGGATCGTCCACAACAAGGGGAGGATTCCGAGAATGAAGACAAGAACAGGAAGAATCAAAATCATGGCGAACCGCGCCTTTGCGTAGGTTTTCATCCCTTGGATGTAGCTTTCGGGCATTCCCTCTTTTGAGAGGCCTTTTAGCCTAAAAAAGGTGCCAGCGGCTAATGCAGCAATAACCACCAATGCTGTAGTCAGTGACTCAACGAGTAGGTGGTTTTTTTCGTGGGGGAGAAACTTGAATAGTTGGACACAAACAAAGATTGAAATAAACGGTAGAAATCGCCACAAAAACGCTTTAGAAGAGGCTATGGAAAGGCGCCCCGGGTCTTCCAGTGACAACTTTGCTTTCTAGCTGCGCTCTTTGTAGGTGATGACGATCAGCCCAACGATGAAAAGGGCTAAAGGAATAAAGATGGAAAGTGAGTGCATGGGGGAAAGAAGCCTTACGCCGAAACGTGAACGGGTGATCCGCCTGCAGGTTGTGCTGCACGAAGTTTGGCAATGATTCGGGGGATGATTTCCAGGGCACGGTCGATATCGGCATCGCTGGTCGTGCGACCGAAGGAGAAACGTAGACTAGCGCGTGCCTCGTCGCGGCTGACGCCCATTGCGGTGAGGACATGGGAGGGATTGATCGATCCGCTGCTGCAGGCGGATCCTGCCGAGCAACAGAGACCTTCCTTGTCAAAAAGAAGAAGGGCGGTCTCGGCCTCGATTCCGGCGAAGGTAAGGTTGCTGGTGTTCGGGAGGCGCGGCTCGTCAGTCCCGTTCCGTCGCACCCCTTCGACTGTTGAGAGAAGAGTCTGCTCGAAATGATCCCGCAGTTTTCCTATCCGTTCCGCTACGACTAGGAGGTGAGCCTGTGCCAACTCGGCAGCCTTCCCGAAGGCAACGATCGAGGCGACATTCTGAGTTCCTCCCCGCTTGCTCTCCTCCTGACTCCCACGAAACAGGGGGGTGTAACGGGCGCGGCGGTTCACATAGAGAGCGCCGACACCTTTCGGTGCATAGAGCTTGTGGGCCGAGAGGGAGGCATACTGGACGCCAAGTTCTTCCAGATTGATCGGCACCTTACCCGCGGCCTGGACGGCGTCGAGATGAAGGGGAACTTTCCGGCGCGTTGTAATGGATACGATCTCCTCGATGGGGAAGAGGACGCCGGTTTCGTTATTAGCCCAGAGCAGTGAAACGACAGCGGTGTCGGCCGTGATGGCAGATTCCAGTTTTTCAGGATCAAGGATTCCATCCTTATCTACGGGTAGCCAGGTGATCTCGTAACCGCGTGTGGCCAGATATTCGCAAAGTTTGATGGTCGCGCTGTGCTCGACCGCCGAGGTGATGATGTGGCGCTTGTCAGGATCAATTGCGAGGGCAGAGAGGATAGCGGTGTTGGTTGCTTCTGTGCCGCAACTGTTGAAGATAATCTCGGAAGGTTGGGCTCCGACCAGCGAGGCAACCTGTTCCCGGGCTTTACTTAGAGCCGCTGCGGCGCGGCGTCCCAGCGCATACACACTGGAGGGATTCCCGAACTCATTCTCGAGCCAAGGCAGCATGGCGGCACGCACCTCGGGGTCGATCGGAGTGGTGGCATTGTGGTCGAGATAGAGAAGTTCGGACATGGCTTGAGCACTATACTAAAAACAGCTGTGTCCCTCTGGCAATGCGCTGTTGCGTTTATGACGCTCCAGAATCCTCTATGCGACAGTTTCAGTGGTGAGCAACTTCGGACTCTGGTCCGGGAATTGGATTTGGTTTAGGGGTTGGCTTTGAGGGGCCGCCCGAATCTCGGGTCGGGGCATCCGGTTTCGGCAAGTTTCCGCCATCCTCGCCCGGGTCTTTCTCATGGGGATCGGAGAGATGATCGATCGCGATAAAGAGAGTTTTGGAGTGGCGGGCGAAGAGAAAGTTGAAGAGAACAATCGGAGTCAGGACAGCCGCAAGCAGCCAGCCGATGGGCGGATGGATAGTGAGATCTAGGACAAGATAAATGACGATACCCAGCACGCTGCCCGCTCCGTAATTGATGACCCAGGTCGAGGCAAGAAAGTAACCGGGTTCACGCTCGTAGGGATAGCCGCAGCGGGGGCATCCATCCAAGGGTGAGAACCAATCGCGCAGGGATCTGGTTTTAAGCAGGGCGGCGAAGACCGGCGACTTGCCGCAGACCGGGCAGCGCAGGATCATCGCTCGCCCGAAATATCGGAGCGCTTTTCCAACAAAGCTCTCCGGTGCGTGGTCGGTCACGATAATGATTTCCCCGGATATTGGGAATTAGTGGACCCAGCGGCCGGTGCTGCTGCCAAGCGTCGGATGCCATCCCGGCACGTCACTGCCGGAATAATCTGTCGACCCGATTGCACCTATCATGCGCTGACCTGTGGCCCTGCGCCAGAGGGCACACATGCTCTCCCCGGTGTGGCATCCCCAGCTCTTGACAAAAGCACGAGGTGCAAAGTCCTTGCGATCGATTTGCTTGAGCTCGGTCTCGTGTAGCCAGACCTTGGAGCCGCTGTCGATCTCATTGCTGTAATCGAACATGAAGCAGCATTTGTTAGAGTGCCCGAAATACTCAAGGTTCGCTATCTTCCAGGTGTCGCGCGGGTGTTGCTTGGTACCCCCATTGATGTAGTCCAGCAACTGTTTCTGGGTGCTGAAGTAGACGAGGTTGAGTTTGTACTTCTGCTGAACGCTCGCGATGTTGGAGAGCAGGTTCTGTTTCTCCTGACGGGTTCCCCGACGCTCGTAGCCCGGCTTGTAGACAATCCAGGTAATCAAGGCGTCGTCGCCACGCTGCTCGCGGAGTTCGCCGAGACGGATGCGCGCCGCCCGTACAAAATTTGCCCACCAGTGGTCGTGCGGGATTTTTTTAAAACTTTCCCATTCGATCAGCGAAGGACCTCCCGAGATCACAATGTACTCGTTGGCCGTTCCAGTCTGTGCGCGGAGAGTCAGCGCAAAGGTGATCGAAATCAGAAGTAGAAGGCAGGTGCGCTTCATCAGGCTTTGTGTTCCTGGTTTTTGAGGGCAACCACGCACTCGATCTCGACATCAAAGTCACCCGGAAGCTGGGCTCCGATCGTGGCGCGTGCCGGGGGGTTCTCTCCCGGGAAGTAATCCGCGTAGACGGCATTGAGTTCCTTGAAGTTTTCCGTGGTCATCTTTCCCAAGTAGACGCGGCAGGAGACCGTGTCGGCAAGATCGCCTCCTGCCTCGGTCACGATCCGGCAGATGTTTTCGAGAACCAGACGGGTCTGCTCGGCGATCGTGCCGCGCTCGATCTTGCCTGTGGCGGGATCCCAAGGGGTCATGCCCGAGACAAAGAGAAGAGGTGAGGCGGTTTGAACAGCTAGAGAATAGGGGCCAAGAGCGGGGGGGCATCCCGGAATGCTACGGTGCGTGGTCTTCATGGAGTGACAATCGGTTAAAGTATGAGAAAGTTGATTTCTTAAAAAGAAGCACTTGAGAGGGATGAATTCAATGAATCTGCTGACTTCTCTCTCCTGAAACTTTTTAACCGTTCACTTTTTTAACTCTTCTCAGAGCCGGCGAGGCCTTGCGGGAGCGCTTGGCAGTCGGTCGATCCTTTGAGTCGGGGCGTATAGCACGGGATCTCTCCGAGCGAGGTGAAGTAAGCGACTTGGCTGAATTAGGCGATCGAGTTGATTTGGATGCTTTGGAAGACGGGGGCATGGCCGTGAAGAGCGGACCCTTGATGGTACTAAGAGTCTTGGCCCTCGGTTTGCGAAGAAACGCTGGCTTTTCTTTCTTCAGCTTGGGTGCTTTTAGTGCCTTTTGGAGAATCTCAAGATCCTCCTTACGCAGATCACGGTAACTGCCGGGTTTGATTCCTCGGAGTGTGAGAGGGCCAAGGCGCACTCTGGTAAGGCGTTTCACATTGAAACCGAGTTGACCCAGCATGACGCGGATCTGGCGCTTGATTCCCTGATGCAGGATGATCTGGATTTTATTCGGCGCAAGGTTGCGTACGGACTCGATCCTGGCAACCGAACCCTCGATCCAGGTGCCGCGTCGGAGTGAGGCTGCATCGCGGTCCGTGAAGGTCTTGTCGAGGATGACCTCGTATTCCTTATCGACCCCCTTGGAGGGGTGCATGAGGTCCTGAGCCAGAATCCCGTCATTGGTCAGTAGCAGAAGCCCCTCGCTATCTTTGTCGAGTCGGCCGACATGAAAAAGGTGTCCCGTGTCTGAGGGAAGCAGGTCGAAGATGGTGCGCTCCGCGTGCTTGTCGCTGCGGGTGCAGGTGTAGCCGGCAGGTTTGTTGAGCACGATCGTCCGGGGAGCGAAGGCATGAATGACTCGCCCGCTGAGCCGCACATCATCCTCCGACAGGACCCGGGTCGAGAGATCGCGGCAAACGGAGCCGTTGATGGAAGCACTTCCCTTGAGAATCAGTTCCTCGCAGGAGCGGCGGGAACCAAGGCCAGCCGCAGCTAAAAAACGATTCAGGCGCAGACCCGTCTCTTTGGGTGTGCGCCTGGTGCTTGGGGATTCACCGGTTGTAAGCGGCCTTCCCTCGGGCGAATGATCCGGTAAAGGGATCAGGCTTCGGGCTTGGTTTTGGGCAGGCCGATGACGCGCTGTCCGGCTTTGAACTGACCACGCTTCTTGAGCAGTTCAACGCGCTCATAGCGCTTCAGCACGCTGCGTTTGGCAGCGATTGTGCTGCTTCCTTTAAGGCTGGGATGTTGGCTCATGGGGCGTGGAATATGGATAATTGAAGGGCAAAAGGCAACTGAAAAATACCCGAAGTGAAAAGGTTGAAGTGTGGAGAAGTTAAAGTGTGGAAGTATTCTGCTCCATTGTCATTTGGAATCGATCAGTTCTACTCTGCTCTCTAAGGAACCGCTGATTAAAGCGCCTTTTTCAAAGTCTGGCTAATTTTGATGAGGAGGAAGGGATTGGCGTGATATTTTTGATCATCTTGCATCGATGCTGACTCTCGGAGGGGCAGA
>CAIOJL010000125.1 GCA_903858595.1 uncultured Spartobacteria bacterium
CCCATAGCTTCGCCGCGGCGATCATTATCCTGACGATCCTCATCAAGTCGGCCCTCTGGCCTCTGCAGAACAAGGCCACATCCTCCATGAAGAGGATGCAGCTCCTCTCTCCGAAGATGACCGAACTGCGCGAGAAGTATAAAGACGATCCGACCAAGATGAACGAAGAGCTGATGAAGCTCTACAAGCAGTACGGGGTGAATCCCTTCGGCGGCTGTCTCCCGATGCTTGTCCAGATCCCGATCTTCTTCGGTTTCTACTCGATGCTAGGCAGCGCCATTGAGCTTCGCAACAGCCACTTCCTCTGGATCCACGATCTCTCCCAGCCCGACACGCTGACCCACATCATGGGTTTCCCGATCAATCTTCTTCCGATCATCATGGCCGGCACCATGGTCTGGCAGATGGCCATCTCTCCGAAGAGCGGCGACGCCACCCAGCAGCGGATGATGTATTTCATGCCGATTATCTTCCTGACCTTTTGTTATAATTACGCCTCAGGACTCGCTCTCTACTGGACAACTCAGAATATTTTCTCCATAGCCCAGTTGTACTGGACCAAGAATCAGCCGCTCCCAACTCTGGAAAAAGTTGTTTCCACGAAACCCAAAAAAGGGGGATCCGGTGGTTCAGGTGGTTCCAACTTCACCAGTAAGAAACGCTAAACCTCCACAACTCTCCTATACTCTCGACCTATGAACCAGACGCCCAAAGAAGTCTTGGAGACTATTCTCGGTCAGCTCGGATTCTTCGTGGAAATCGAGGAAGAGCTTCGGGAGGGGCACCTGATCCTCCAGATCCGGACCAACGAACCGCAGCGCCTTATTGGTCGCCGGGATGAGACGCTCGAGAGCCTCCAATTCCTGATCAACCGCATCCTCCTTTCCCAGAACAACGAGGCGCCCCGCGTCGTCGTGGATGTCGAGCATCATCGCTCTATGCGTGATGGCGTATTCCTCCAGCGGATCCAACAGCTCGCCGATGCGGTGAAAATTCACGGACGCCCTGTCGAGACCGAGCCCCTCAATTCCTACGACCGCCGTCTTGTCCACAATGCCTACCGCGACGACGCAGAGCTGACGTCCGAGAGTCATAAGATCGAGGATAAGATCAAGCGTATCACGATCAGGCGGCGTTCCGCCGCCTAGGATTTTAGCAAAAGGCGCATAGGAATGCGACTTTGTCATACTAAAGGAAATCCGAGCTTGTTTGGATGGCTGATCCGGGAAGATCGCCAGACAATTTAGGCTGAAGGCTGAAGGGTTTGAGGTTCTTCTGCCGTTATTGTCTATCATCCGCACGTCGGATCGCGTTGCATCTGTCAGAACAGCCCTCACGGCAACTTAACAACTTGTCATGATATGCGACTCTTTCTTCATGAAAACGCTCGCGGTCGGTGAGTTCAAAACACATTTTTCGGAGGCCCTCGAGGAGGTGCGCCACGGGAAAACGGTGGGGGTTTCCTTCGGCAGGAATGGACAACTCGTTGCGATCCTCGCCCCACCGAAACTCGTGCTCCATCAAGCGGCGTAACCCTCGGATCGCTCAAAAAGAAGGCTGCTTTCCGCACCAATCCAGACTTCAAGATCAGCGAAGAAGAACTACTTGCCTCGTTAAGCTTCTCTTGGATTCCCATGCCTTTCTCTGGGCCGTAATGGCCCCGGAGAAGCTCGGCAGGAAGGCACACGCCGCCTTATCCACTCCCGGCAATGAGGTCTTTGTTAGCTCAATCACCTTCTGGGAACTCTCACTCAAACATTCCCTTGGAAAGCTCATCCTGGAAGGCGTCTTACTGGAGGAGCTCCCCGAGACTGCTGAAGAAGCTGGATTTACACTGCTTCCGTTGGATTGCAAGCATGCCTCGGCATAACACCGGCTTCCAAAGCTCGGTCACAAGGATCCTTTCGACCGGATGCTCGTCTGGCAGGCCATCCAGTCAGGGGCAACGCTTCTCTCAAAGGATCCCGAGATCAAGGCCTATACAAAACACGGCCTCAAGCTGATCTGGTAGGACCTGAGATTTCAAATAAGGAAAAAGTTGTCACCAATTCAGAACCATCGGGAGGTCAACCCCCAGCCTTATAAAGAGAGGGTGCGGTAGCCCTCACACTGGTAGATTCGGATCATCTGCTGCTTCCCATTCACCGAGATGGGGACTTCTTTAAGCAGAGCCACAGCATTGAAGGCACCGGTGATCATCTGAGGCAGTTCTTCTTTTAATTCCGTGGTGATGTAGAGGGCATTGCGACCTAGAAAGGGA
>CAIOJL010000126.1 GCA_903858595.1 uncultured Spartobacteria bacterium
CACACCATGACGAAACCAAAGGACTCTTCCGGAGGCTGGGGGGCGCTCAACTCCTCGATCCATTTCCTCCTCAGGGAGGGATTCCTGAAGGGGAATACGACCCTCTTTCGCATGAACAAACCGGGCGGCTTTGACTGCCCCGGATGCGCATGGCCTGATCCGAAGAACCACATGGTGGCGGAGTTCTGCGAGAACGGCGTCAAGGCGCTCACCTACGAGACCACACACAAGCGGGCGGATCCCGCGCTCTTTGCGAGGCACACGGTCTCCGAGATGAGGAGTTGGGACGACTTCACGCTTGAGAACACCGGACGCCTGACCCAGCCGATGGCCTACGATTCCGGAACGGATCACTACGTCGGGATCACCTGGGAGGAGGCCTTCGCGCGGATCGCGGAGCAGTTGCGGAGCCTCGACTCACCCGACGAGGCGATCTTCTACACCTCCGGTCGCACCAGCAATGAGGCGGCCTTCCTCTACCAGTTGCTGGGTCGCCTCTACGGGACCAACAACTTCCCCGACTGCTCGAACATGTGCCACGAATCGAGCGGGGTAGGCATGGGTGAGTCGATCGGGACCGGCAAGGGAACGGTCTCGCTGGAGGATTTCGAGAAAGCCGACGCCATCTTCATCTTCGGACAGAATCCGGGGACTAATCACCCGCGCATGCTCAAGGAACTGCAACAGGCCTCGAAGCGCGGCGCGAAGATCGTGAGCTTCAATCCCCTCAAGGAGTCGGGACTGCTCGCCTTCACCCATCCGCAGCATCCCATCGACATGCTGCTCAAACGGAGCACCCCAATTAGTTCCAGTTACTATCAGGTGAGCGTCGGGGGGGATCTTGCGGCGGTCCGGGCCATGATCAAGCACATCCTGGAGCTTGAAGAATCAAGACCCGGCATCCTGGACAGGGCGTTCATCGGGGAACAGACCCACGGTTTCGACGCATTCCGCGAGTTGGTGGAATCGACCCCGTGGGAAGAGCTTCTCGGCCAGTGCGGCCTGAGCCGCGAGGAGATCGGGGAAGCCGCGGAAACATACATCCGTGCGGAGAGCGTCATCTGCTGCTGGGCGATGGGACTTACTCAGCACAGGCACGGCGTGGCCAATATCCAGGAAATTGTCAACCTCCTGCTGCTTCGGGGGAACATCGGCCGTCCCGGCGCGGGCCCCTGCCCGGTCCGTGGGCACAGCAACGTCCAGGGTGACCGGACGATGGGCATCACGGAATTCCCGAGCGAGTCCTTCCTGAGTTCCCTGGAGAAAAACTTCGGGTTCACCGCCCCCAGGAAGCACGGTTATTCCGTGATCCACGCCATCAAGGCGATGGCCGCAGGGGATGCCCGCTTCTTCCTTGGCATGGGCGGGAACTTCGCCTCCGCCACCCCCGACTCCGACCTGACATGGAAGGCTCTCTCCAACTGCGACATGACCGTCCATGTCTCCACCCACCTGAACCGCAGTCATGTGATCCACGGGAAGTCCGCGCTGATCCTTCCCTGCCTCGGGCGCTCCGAGGCCGATTATCAGGCAGGCGGCCGACAGTCGGTGACCGTGGAGGATTCCATGAGCATGGTGCATGCCTCCACGGGCATCAACAAACCGGCTTCCCCGGAACTCTGGTCGGAGCCCGCCATCGTGGCCGGCATCGGCCGCGCCCTCTTCCCGGACGGTCCGATCGACTGGGAATCCCTCGTCGGCGACTACGATCTCATCCGCGGGCGCATCGAGGCGGTGATTCCCGGCTTCGATGGCTACAACACGCGGATCAAGGAGCGTGGAGGCTTCCATCTCCGCAATCCGGCCTCACACCGGGAGTGGAAGACCGGAACCGGTAAGGCGAACTTCAGCGTCAACCCGCTGCCTGATCTTTCGATCGCTCCTGGGCGCCTGCGTCTCACGACGGTGCGCTCCCACAACCAGTACAACACGACGGTTTACGACTACGGCGACCGCTACCGCGGGATTGAGGGGGAGCGCCGCGTGATTTTCCTGAACGGGGAGGACATGCGCGGACTCGGGCTGGATGAGGGCGTCAGGGTGACACTGCGAAGCCATTCGGGGGACGGAGTCGTCCGGCGCGCCCCAGGCTTCAGACCCGTCGCCTACTCCATCCCGCGCGGATGTGCCGCAGCCTATTTTCCGGAAACCAACGTCTTGGTCGGCATCGACGACCATGCGCTCAAGAGCTTCACCCCGATGTCCAAATACATCGAGATCACGCTCGAGCGGGAGCAGGGATAGGAAAGGGATCCGACGAAAAAACCGGAGCATCCGCATTGCGGAGCTCCGGTTTTTCAATGATCACCGCGGCTCGAGCCGCCGCGATCAACTCTTCTTTTTGGTTTTCTTTTCGGGGAGTGCGGAGGCCTTCCAGGCTTTCTCGATCAGTCCCTTGAGAACGATCGCCTCCTCCCAGCTGTTGGGGAGGCTGTGGAGGTTGTAGCCACCGGCGATGGGGCCCATCTCCGGGCAGACATAGAGCTCACGTCCGGCCTGATTCCCTTGGCGCCAGACGCGGAAAAGAGCTTCGGCGAAGGGGAGCCACTCCTTGATCTCCGGGGTAAGGTTTCCCTTCCCGTCGGTGACGGGAATCTGGCAGTGATGGCCGTTGAAGGGACGAAGATGGACGAGTTGCGCGCGTTGAATCAGCTGCGGCTGGACGAGCAGCTTCTCGGCGTAGTTGCCGGGATGCAGGTGCTTGACCACCGAAATATGCGAGTAGTCGAGCGTCATCGGGAGGTATTTCCCAGTGGCCTTCCGGTAGCCGTCAGCCAAGGCATAGGTTTTTTCCGGGGTTTCCGTGCAGGTGTCACGGTGGATCTCCACGGAGGGCTCGCAGCCGATTGCTTCAGCCTCCTTCATGAGGCGCAGGGTCAGCTTGAGGGCTTCGGGAGTGAGGGTATCCTCGTCCGCCAACTGGACATTGATGTAGTGGCCGCCGTTGTCGGCGTTCTGCTTGAGCAGTTTGCCGAATTCCTCGGCCTTTGCGGAGTAGAGGGCACCATTGATTATCAGGCCGTATTTGTCGGCCAATTTTTTGAGTTCAGGGGTGGGTATCGTCGCCAATCCATCAAATCCGGCCTCTTTGATGGCCTTCACCTTGCGTTCCAAGGACCACTCCTTCTTGGCGCTGGGGTACTCCACCAGCGACCACATGGCCGAGATCATGCGGAGCTTCGGGAAATTTTCTTTTTTCATGGGTTTGTTTTCTTTGTGATGATTCGGGAGTTTTATCGTTTGCCTCGGTCGGGAAAGGTGAGTTCGGCTACCCCCGATTTGTCGAGCTCGCCGAAGCCCTCGGCAACCATCCGGTCATACTGCTTCTTGGTCGCCTCGGCGAGGGGGAGGTGGAGTCCCTTTTCCTTGGCCAGCGCCAGGGCGATGCCGCTGTCCTTCGCGGCATGGGCGCCGGAGAAGAAGCAGGAGTGGTCGCGGTTCTGCATGTCCTCACCGTCGGTGACGAGTACCCGGGAGTTGGCGCCGGTCTGGGAGAAGACTTCGCGCAGCATGGTCAGGTCGAGGTCGAGGGCCGCTCCCAGTCCCAGTCCCTCGGCGAGTCCCGCGGTATTGATGTTCATGACCATGTTGACGAGTGCCTTCACCTGGGCCGCCTTGCCAGTGGCGCCAATGTGACGGAGCGAGGTGCTGAGATCCCTGAGGATCGGTTCGGCTCGGCGGAAGGCCTGGTCGGTGCCGCCGGTCATGAGGTAGAGGGTTCCTTCGCGGGCCTGGGTGATGCTGGAGGCCATGCAGGCTTCCAGGGATTCCGCTCCGGCCTTGTGGGCGAGTTCTTCGACGGCGAGATGCACGGCGGGGGAGACGGTGGCGCAGTTGATGAAGAGCTTCCCCTTCGCCCCGGTCAGCAGGCTGTCGTCCTGCGGTTGGAAAATCGCGTGCATCGACTTGTCGTCGGTAACGACGGTGATGATGACGTCGGCCAGTTCCGTGACGCGAGCGAGCGATCCCACTGCTTCCGCTCCGATTTCAGTAGCCAGTTCGACGGCCAGCGGGGCATGGCTGTCAAAGACGGCGGTGACGCTGTATCCTTGGTCCTTGAGGCGGCGTGCCATGTTGGCGCCCATGCGACCGACTCCGACGACTCCGATGGTTTCTTTGCTCATGATATATGTGTTGGTTGTGAGGTGATCAGGCTGCGAAAAACGGATTGGCGGTCTTCTGCTCTCTGACCGTGGTCAGGGGGCCGTGTCCGGAGCAGAGGACGGTCGCATCGGGCAAGGTCAGCACCTGCTCCCGGTTATTGCGAAGGGCCTCGGTGTAGGAAACCATGCCCCCCCCCATGGAACCCGCGAAGATCGAGTCGCCGACGAAGGCGACGGGTTGACCCAATCCCTCTACAAAATAGGTCACGCCGCCCGCGGCATGACCGCTGGTTTCGCGTGTTTCCACGGTCAGGCTTCCGATCATGAAGGAGCGTCCCGGTTCGAACGACTCGGCTCCCGACAGAGGCTCCTTGACGCAGACCCAGGAATGGGCGCCGGTTTTTTCGACTAGCCGGTCGAAGTCAAGGATATGATCCGTGTGAATATGGGTGATGAAGATCTGTTTCACCTTGAGGTCGTAGGTGGCTGCAAAATCGAGCATCGGCTGGCCATCTGTGCCGGTGTCAAAGAAGGCCGCCGCGCGCGTGGTCGGATCCCACACCAGATAGGAATTCACGGTCATGTCCTTGAAGGGAGTGTTGAAGCAGGCGAGTCCCTCCGGTTCCGTGATCGGCGCTGGGTGGTAGCTTCCACTGGCCAGCGCCAGCAGTGCTTCGGCGCCGAGGCCGAGGGCTCCGGCGACCTTCGTGGCGGCGTCCTCATCGAGGACACCCTGTTTCAGGGATTGGATTGCTGGGAGGCTGATCCCAGTGAGGCCGGCGAGCGCCTCGTCGGTGATGGATTGTCCGCGTTGTGATTTGCCGATGATGTCGGTGAAGCCGTCTTCAAGAGGGATGATGGTGGACATGGTGAGTGGGAGCATTCAGAACGATCCTGCGTCTGTCCAATCCCAATTGCGCCTGGCGGTCTATCTGACAATCCCACGCTCACTGGTTGCGATGAAATCCGCTAGACAGCCCACAACTTCTGAGTTCGGCAACTCCGAACGTAGTGATTCCAGGCCTTGGGATGTGTTGAGATTGCTCCGGAAAATCAGCTTATAGGCTTCGCGCAGCTCGCGGATCGCTTCATGGGTGAACCCACGGCGCTCAAGGCCCACGTGGTTCACTCCGCGAATCTCGGCCGGATTCCCGTCGGCGATCAGGAAGGGGGGAACATCCTGCACGATTTTGGTGCATCCCCCCACGATGGCATGGGCACCAATACGGCAGAACTGATGGACACCGCTGAGTCCACCTATTACTGCATGATCCCCGACAACCACATGGCCGGCCAGGGTGCCGTTATTGGAAAAGACGACATCGTCCCCGACCACGCAGTCGTGGGCGATATGGGAGTAGGCTAAAAAGTTGCCCCGACTGCCAATGCGGGTGATGCCGTTCGGCGCGGTGGCCCGGTGAACGGTCGAAAATTCGCGGAAACAGTTGTCGTCACCGATCTCGAGGTAGGTCGGCTCAGCTTCGTATTTGAGATCCTGGCTTCGCTCGCCGATGCAGGAGTAGGGATAGAAACTGTTACGGTCACCGACTTTCGTAGGGCCGGTGATGGTGACATGGGCGCGTAACTGGCATTCGTCGCCGATGACAACACCGGCACCGATGATGCAGTAGGGGCCGACAGTGCTCGATTGGCCGATTTTGGCAGTCGGGTCAATGATGGCGCTGGGATGAATACGTGCCATGTCTGACTCCTATTTATTGATGATGCCAAAGAGGAGTGATCCTTCGCTCACCACATCCCCGTTCACGACGCACTTGCAAGAGGCCTTGCCCAGATTCTTGCGGGCTTTGAGCATCTCGACATGGATGAAGAGGGTGTCGCCGGGGAAAACGGGCTTCCGAAACTTCACCGCGTCGGCGCTCATGAAATAGCCGATTTTCCCGGTATTCTCGGTCTTGCGCATCATGACAATGGAGGCTACCTGCGCCATGGCCTCCAGTTGTAGGACTCCCGGCATGACGGGGTGGCCCGGGAAATGACCCTGGAAGAATGGCTCGTTGATCGAGACACACTTGACGCCTACGGCCTTAGTATCGCCGTCGAATTCGACAATTCGGTCGACCATCAGGAAGGGATACCGGTGAGGCAGGACGCGCATCACCTCCTTGATATCCATGACGGGTGATGAGGAGGTCACGGGGGTGGGGGCCATGGCTAGGAGGTCACTGTGTCGCTTGGCGATGGCGCGGGCGAGTTCGGTATTGGGACCGTGTCCGGGACGGACGGCGACGACGTGGCCTCTCAGGGGACGTCCTGCAAGGGCTAGGTCGCCGATGATATCGAGGATCTTATGCCGGACGAATTCGTCCTGAAACCTTAGCGGTTCCTTGCTAAGGACTGATTCGCCGCGGATCACGAGGGCATTCTCCAGACTGCCCCCCTTGATAAGACCTTTTTCCATCAGGTCCTTCACATCCTCGTAATGGACGAAAGTGCGGGCGGGGGCGATCTCCCGAGCATAAATCTCGGGGGTGATTTCCAAGGAGAGGTACTGGGTGAACCGGCCGTCGTGATTGGCTTGAGTGCAGGAAATCTTGAATCCCAGATGCGGGAAGACTGACATGATGGAGCCGCTGCTAGTCTCAAGGTGAATCGGTTGGCCGAGTTCAAAGGGCGCGCGGAGAGACTCCTGCTCGATGATGCCGGCCTCTTGGATCAGGGCAACATAGGGGGCTGCGCTGCCGTCGCCTATCGGCGGCTCGTTCGCGTCCATCTCGATGAGGGCATTGTCGACGCCGAGCCCTGCCAAGGCCGAGAGGACATGCTCAACGGTCTGGATCTTGGCATTTCCCTGAACGAGCGTGGTGGACCGCTCGACAGTCTTCACATGATCGACCAAGGCATCCACGATCGGTTCGTCCGGCAGGTCGGTGCGGCGGAATTTGTAGCCGTGCCCCGCAGGTGCTGGGTGGATGGTGAGGGTGACGTTGCCGCCGTTGTGCAGGGCGGCGCCGCTCAGGCTGGCAGACTTGGCGAGGGTGCGCTGGAATTCCATGGAAAATCTTCTGTGTCTTAGGGTTTTGGAAGGAGGATGAGAGGACGAATCAGTTGGGATCCGGAGTGATGCGCCCATCCTTCATCCTGAGGCGCCGGTCAGCCGAAGCCGCCACCGAATCGCTGTGGGTTACCATAATGACAGCGGTGGTTCGGCGTGAAGCAATCTTTGCAATCACATCGAGGACTTGGGAAGCGTTTTTACTATTCAGATTCCTTGTCGACTCATTTGCCAGTAGGAGGAAGGGTGTGTAAAACTGCACCTGGCAATGGGAAGTGTGCCGTAGAAGAGGGAGGCTTTGACGATTCGGATCATGCCGTTCACAAATGAACGGCCAACTATGTCCGAGCAAGCTTCTAGTTCAGCCTCCATCTCCGGATCATTCCGCATCCTGGGGGAAACCCCCGATCTGCTGGCCGTGGAGAAGCCTCCCTTTCTGCTCATCCATCCGAGCAAGCCGGGCGATCCTGTAACCCTCTGGGACCGTCTCAAGGAGCTACTTGCCTATGAGATCGCTGGAGGAGGCCAGGTCTCCTTGATCAACCGGCTCGACCGTGAGACCAGCGGCATCGTGCTCGTGGCGAAGAATGCCGCTGCCGCCCGAGCGTGCAGCATGACGATGGCGCGGGGAGAGGTGAAGAAGGAGTACCAGGCCATCGTCATGGGGTGGCCTGAGATCGATCAATGGGAGGTGCGGGAGCCTATCTTAAGACTCGGTGAGGTGCAGGACGCCCGGATCTGGCTGAAGCGCGGGGTACATCCGGAGGGCGCGCCTTCGCACACAGCCTTTCGCGTTCTCAAAAGAATGACGCATCCGAAGCATGGTCCCATCACCCTCATCCATTGCATTCCTTTTACCGGCAAGACGCATCAGATCCGAATTCATTTGGCTCACTCGGGATATCCCGTGGTTGGGGACAAAATTTACGGGCCTTCTGAGGATTGCTACCTGAAGTTCATCGAGACCGGCTGGACCGCGGAGCTGGCAGCGCGACTCTGGCTCCCACGCCACGCGTTGCATTCCTGCCTACTGGAGCTCGATTATCTCGATCAGAGCCTCCGGTGGGAATCGCCCCTTGCAGGGGATCTTGTCTCATTCCTGAAGGATGCGAAGGATACTTGTGGAAACGGAGTGCCCTAAACCCGAACTCCGAAGTTGAGTAGAGCGATTTGACACAATCTGCTGACCGCAAAGAAGTCTTGTCGATTCTCGACTGTATAAATCGATACGCCCTCAAAATCTCCGCAACTCCTATCGGCCACCATCTCACGCCAACTCATCTCTTTCATCCTTGGACTTCGGGTTAAAACAGCATCTCGAGCGGGTCGCGGGTGGACAGCTCCCAAGCCAGGAGATTTTTTGCGCTCCAGCCCCCGGCGGTTGGCTCCTGCGACTTGTTTAACGGCGCACCGTAGTCAAGAAGCTGGCAGAAAGATCGGGGCCTTGGGAATCCAACTATCACGCCGGATTTTAGGGTTCAGGGTAGTATAGTTGACTAAATAAAAACATTAGGTATTATCACTAATATTCCAAAAATAAAAAAATACCTATCCGATTCACCAATATGGCTCGATCCATTAGAGAAAATTCTGAAATTAAAATTCAGATCTGTTTTAATATACACTCCTGATGGAAATAGATTTGAAGCTAGTCTTGAGCTGGAATCGGAAAAAAGTCGGATCAATGAATCTTGCAGGGTCACATTAAAAGTTAAGCAACTCGCAGGATTTGAGGATGGTAAGGCTTGCTATAGTTATTTATATCTAACCGAGGACTCGGTTGGTCGGATTGATCTAAACCAGACGCTGCTAGACCATGAAACGCTAATTATAAATCTTCCTGAAGAAGTGACGTCTTATGCTCAAATAGAAATTAAAAACTAGTCCTTCGGCCTCCACACAAATCCAAGTGCCTCAAGTCGGTCTCCTCTATCAGGAGAGAGTAACTCCTTGGCAAAAAAATTGCGCTGAGTTCCTACCCATGTAGCAAGTTTTGGATTTTTATGAATTCTCTTCACTCGACAGTGACCATGTTCAGCTTTGAATTCTTGGAGCTTTCCAAAATTCTCTTCCCAAAGAGAGGTATGGGGATCCCACTCAAATCCAAGGACTTCAAGTCTGGCAGTTCGCTCTTTTGATATGCTTCCCTTTAAAAAATATCTACGCTGTGATCTAATCCATGCGTGAAGTTTAGGTTCATCTGTGTATGTGATAGGTACTCGGCGATGACCAAAGGATGATTTGTATACTTGGAGTTTCTCAAAGTTAACTTCCCACTTGTCAGCTCTTAAATCCCATTGGAAGTCTATTTTCTCAAGCCTTGCTATGCGTTCATTAGTGAGTTGATCTTTCCGAGAACGTAAACCAACAACCCAATTTCCAAGTTGGTGATCGTCTTTGAATTGATAAGGCACTCGGCAATGGCCACTGTAGCCTCGCCCTCTTTGGTGCGTAGGGAGGGATTGTAGTGTCGGGGTGTGGCCGTGACGAAGAGACGTCTGCCAATCGGGATGTTCGAATCATCCAGGGCATAACCATAGTTCCTGCCTTCACGGCCTGCGGTCTTGTGAGCCTCGTCGAAGACGCCAAGATCGAACGATTCATCCGGATTCATGGCCGAGCCGATGACTGCTGCTGACTGATAAGTGCTGAAGACAATCTTGGTTCCCTGGAATGGGGCATCGAGGAATCGCCGGACGGTTTCGGGATTCGTTGAGACTTCGAAATCGAGATCCGACTGGGCTGTGTTAATCTCATCGGCATCAGCCTTCACCGTGGGATCGGAGCAGACGAGAGATAGGCGAGGGATTCGAGGCTCGTTTCCTTGAGCCATTCGTGGAGGGTCTGGCGGAGCAGGGCTAGGGAGGGGAGAAGAACGAGGACTTTCCTCGCGCCGAGTTGCTCCATCGTCCAGAGGGTGACAAGGGTCTTGCCCGTGCCGCAGGCCATGATGGCGGTTGCACGGATCTCCTTCTGAAGAGTCGGGACGATGGCGGCCAGCGCCTCCTCCTGATGGGGAAGGGGTTTTTTCTTGGGGGCCTGTATCGCCGCCTCTGCAGGCCATGCCTCGATCGCCTGAAAATCCGCGGCCTCCATCCGATCGAGATCGGAGCCCCGGATGCAGAAGAAGCCCTGCCGCTCATTGATAACCTGGGGAAGTTCGTCGCAGTTCGTGATCAGGATACGTCTCCTGATATGGGGGCTGTCAGCCAATCCAATAAAGGTGGAGAGCTCCCTCCAAGTCATCGGCTCACGGCCCGTGCGGAATTTCACCTGATAGGCGCTCAGATCTCCGAGAAGTGTCTGCAGGATGGCATCGACGCCATAATCCATCCCGCCCAGTCCCAGCTTCCCGAGGAGATCAAGCGGCGTTGCGCTCAGGGGCCAGACTTGTTTGGCATCATGCTTGCGCTGCGTTGTGAGATACGCCTCGGCAAAGACCTCGAAGTCATCACCCTTCCCCTTGTTCTCCGGGATCGCGGCGATCCTCTTCTCAAGCTCCTCAAAGGAAGTCACCCCGGCAAAGAGACCGGATCGCGCAAAATCTTTTGCTTTGGAATGCAGCGGCATCGTGAAGTGTGACAATTATCGTATTGTCATCTATCTGACGAGTGAATGATAGACGCGCTAACCGACACCAAGTGTCCTAGCTCGATTGATTCTCCCTAGGCTTGGAAGTTTGGATGGAGAGCAAGGCCTGCGAGCGCGGCTGTAGTGAACTACTGCAAGCGAGCAACAACGCCGCTATCCACCATAAATCCCAAGCCTACTTTTTCACAAAGTCGGCGATGAGCTGGCAGGCCAACTTAATCTGATCCATGCCGGCAGCATAACTGCACCGGACATAGCCTTCACCGCTGGGACCGAAGGCTGTTCCGGGAACTACGGCAACTTTCTTCGCATCCAGAAGCTGAAGTGAGAATTCCTTGCTGGTAAGTCCGGTGCCTCGGATGTCGGGGAAGACATAGAAGGCTCCTTTCGGCAGATGGCAGGGAATGCCGGCCTCGTTCAAGGAGGAGACGATATAGTTCCTGCGGAGGCGGTATTCCTCTTTCATCCGCTCCATGCTGCGCTGGCCGCGTTCGAGTGCCTCGCAGGCTGCCTCCTGGCTCATGGTGGAGGCGCAGAGCATGGAGTACTGATGGATTTTCATCATCGCCTCGATGATGTCGGCGGGACCGCAGGCATAACCGATGCGCCATCCGGTCATGGCGAAGGCCTTCGAAAATCCGTGCAGAAAGAGCGTTCGCTCCTTCATCCCAGGAAGGGCAGCGATGGAGTGATGTGGCAGCTCATCGTAGGTGAGCTCGCTATAGATCTCATCGGTCAGGACAACGAGGTCGTGCTTCGCGGCGAAGGCGGCAATTTTTTTCAACTCCTCCAGGGGCATGACGGCACCGGTGGGATTCGTCGGGAAGTTCAACATCAGGAGGCGGGTCTTCGGCGTGACAGCCTTCTCAAGATCCGAGGCTTTGAGTGAAAACTCATCCTCGGCGCGCGTCGCCACAGCCACCGGGACGCCCCCGGCAAGTTGGATGCTGGGGCTGTAGGAGACGTAGCAGGGCTCGTGGTAGAGGACCTCGTCACCGGGATTGAGGAGGGCGCGTAGAGCCAGGTCGATGGCCTCGGAGACGCCGACCGTGACGATGATCTCGTCGTGAGGGTTATACTCCACGGCAAAGTGCTGCTCGACATACTTGGCAATCGCGCGTCGTAAGCGAGGGGTTCCGAGGTTGGAGGTGTAGCCGGTTTTCCCTTTCTCGAGGGAATAGATGGCGGCCTCGCGGATATGCCACGGGGTGACGAAGTTGGGCTCGCCGATGCCGAGGGAGATGACCTCTTTCATCGACTGGACGATCTCGAAGAAGTCACGGATCCCCGAGCGGGGAATGTTGCGGACGTGCTCCGCGATGCGGGAACTGCTCATGGCCAAAAAACGTTGGCGCTCCGGTCAGGGGGTGACCGAGAGCCGCTCGGGGGCCTCCTCGACGGCATGGAGCATCCCGTTTTCTTTGTAGGTCTTGAGCCGGAAGTGGGTTGCGCAAGACTGGACGGCCTCGATGGTGCTGAGTTTATCGGCCACGAAGGAGGCGATCTCGCGAAGGTTGGCCCCCTCGACAACAACCATGAGGTCGTGGCCGCCGCTCATGAGATAGACGCTCTGTACTTCTTCAAATCCAGCGATGCGGTTGGCAATACGGTCGAATCCCCCCTCGCGCTCCGGGGTGACACGCACCTCGATCACGGCAGTCACCGCGTCGGTGTCCCACTTCTCGCGGTTGATGACGGCATGATAGCCGAGAATCGTCCCATTCGACTCAAGTTTCGCGATCTTGGCAGCCAGCTCTGGATCGCTCAGGCCGAGTTGGCAGGCGAGATCGGCGCGGGGGATCGCAGAGTTCTGTTTGAGGATGCGGATCAGAGAGTCCATGAAGGGAATGATGAATTATGAATTATGAATTATGAAGAGTAAAAGAATGCACACAGCAACTCATGGGAGTCGGCTCAACTGTCTAGGCAATCCTTTTTTCCTAATGACAGCCGCAATGGGAACCACAACCACCTCCGGAGGGAGGGCGCTGGGGTAAAGGTGCTGAGCTTTGCTTGGAAACAAAACCAAAGCCACCCGTGATAACCCGACGTACCGGAACGCCGGCCTCAGAATGCCGGGTCAGAGGAGCATCCTTCATGCTCTGCTGGACCTCGAAGCTCTTGGTCTTATCGCCCTCCTTAGTAGAAATGGTCTCGTAGAGATAAGTCGCCATGTTTGGAAAATGGTGCGCGATGTAGGGTTCGAACATGTTGCTCCCAATTGGGAGCAATTTCAAAAGAAAGATCCTGTAAGATCCAACGGTGCATTATGAGCATCAATCAACCACAGGGTATCGCGGCATCCAGATATGGACAGCTGAACGAGCCTATTTGTAGTCGGCGCATGCTCTACGCCTACATGACAAAAGCATCCCCTAACCCCTGAACCACATATTCCATTTCGCGGTAGGCAACCCTTCGTTTGCGATACATATGCATCATCATCGGGTGATTCGTTTCGACATAATCATGAATGCGAACATCTCCCTTGCCGTCCGCAGAGCGATGCAACCGACCGGCGTATTGGGTAAGCCGACCTTTGAACGAGAGCGGCATGGCAAGCACCATCGTATCGAGGCTAGGGAAACGCTGATTTAATCGAGAGCGCACTGCGAAGTGATGCTATGCAGGATAGGAGGGTTGGGATAGAATGAGGGAATGAACAACCAGCTGAGTTTTTCTGTGAGCGAATATGCC
>CAIOJL010000127.1 GCA_903858595.1 uncultured Spartobacteria bacterium
CATATTAGTGGAAATCGCTGCAACGACGGGAAGATGGACCCGGCAGGACGATTCTGGATCGGCACGATGTCGAACGATGGGTCAGTCGAAGGTGCCGGGGCGCTTTACCGGCTAGACGGCAACCACCTTACCTGCGTCCTCGACGACCTCACGATCTCCAATGGCATGGACTGGACCCCCGACGGACGCACCATGTTCTTCACTGATTCCGCTACCCGGGAGGTTTGGGCCTTTGACTTTGATCCCTCCGACTCCACAATCAGCAACCGGCGGACCGTGGTGCGCGTCCCTGAGGAGCTCGGCCTGCCCGATGGAATGACCCTCGGGCCTGATGGTCTGCTCTGGGTGGCACACTGGGGGCCGGGATGTGTCTGCCAATGGGATCCGATCACAGGACAATTAGTTCGGCGCGTAGACACGGGCTGCCCCAACACAACCTCCTGTTGTTTCGACGGAAGCGGCGGTCTTTTCATCACTACCTCGCGCCTCGGACTCGACACAGAGTCGCTTGTCAGGCATCCTGAATCCGGTGGATTATTCCGCTGGCAGGCGATTCCTCCCGGGAGGGAGGAATCCATGAGGTCATAAACAAAAAGCAAAAAAACATGAATACATCCAGCAAATCTCCATCTTGGAGCGGACAGGTCGCCATCGTGACAGGGGGAGCCTCCGGTCTCGGTTTTGCCGTTGCCCAGAGGCTTTCCGGCCACGGAGTGAGACTCGTGCTACTCGACTTCGACGACGCCTCCCTGGAAAAGGCTGCTGTCTCCCTCGGTTCGAACATTCTCACCTTCCGGGTGGATGTCGCGGACCACGAATCGGTGTCCAAGGCCGTCGACGCCGCCGCAGCAGAGGCAGGGCGAATCGACATCCTCATCAACTGCGCAGGCATCACTGGCCGCACGAACATCAAAAGCCACGAGGTTGATCCCTCGGATTTCGACCGCGTGATGCGCGTCAACGTCAACGGCTGCCTGAACAGCTTTAGGGCTGTGATCCCGCACATGCTCCAGCGTGACTACGGTCGAGTGCTTCACTTCGCCTCGATTTCAGGCAAGGAGGGGAATGCCGGCATGCTGGCCTACTCGGTTTCGAAAGCTGCCGTAATCGGAATGGCAAAAGTCCAGGGAAAGGAATACGCGGACACGGGCATCACGGTGAACGCCCTCGCGCCTGCGGTGATATATACCGACATGGTGGCCAAGCTTCCGCAGCAACAGATCAAGTACATGACCGACAAAATCCCGATGGGCCGCTGCGGCACCTTGGAGGAGGTTGCTGCCATCTGTGAATTCATCGTCTCTCCCGAGGCGTCGTTCACTACAGGATTCACATTCGACCTGTCAGGCGGACGTGCTACTTACTGACAATTCCGGATAGACAGACCCTGCCCTCAAATCCTTGTGACTTCCCAAGAATAGGAAGTCGCAGGGTTGATATCCCGGGCACCCTATCAATATTTACCAGAGGACCGGGAGGGTTCGCTGGGCACGGATATTCCTCTTTTCTGAATCCCAGTTGGCGGTTTGGTTCTTCAAGCGTAGTTTGGGAAAGCGCTCAAAAACGGAGCGGATCGCAATGGCGGCTTCGGTCCGGGCCAACATGGTCGCATTGGGCAAAAACCAGCCTTTGAAAATGGATGCCACCTCCGAAAAAGTGCACAGAAAATGCACACAGCACTTTTCTTTCAATGGGGCCAATAGCCCTCTAGGGAAACGGTGATTTAATCGAGAGCGCACTGCGAAGTGATGCTATGCAGGATAGAAGGGTTGGGATAGAATGAGGGAATGAACAACCAGCTGAGTTTTTCTGTGAGCGAATATGCCGGGAAGAAGAAGTCGACCCGGAGAGAACGCTTCCTTGGG
>CAIOJL010000128.1 GCA_903858595.1 uncultured Spartobacteria bacterium
AGTGACTGGAGTTCAGACGTGTGCTCTTCCGATCTCCAAAAGAATATGACGAAGGAGATAGCCAACCATCATCGGATAAAACCGGACCACATCTCGGAGCGTTGGATGAGTTTTCCTTTTTTCTACAATCAGTGCATCCACCCGCGTCCCACCAAGATTCTTCCTTATAATCTCAAAAACCTTATTCCTGACGGGCTGAGCATTTTCTGCAGCATGGAAATACTCCAGTTCCATGCCTGCCTCAACTAGATCATACTTAAGCTCAATGAGCTCCCGATAAGCTTGAAATGGGCGCTCTTTACTTAGAGCAGACAACAAAAAGTATTTCGTCCCTGTTGGCGAGAAATCCAGATTCCCAGACTCATCAAGAAAGATGTAAAGGAAGCGCTGCGCCATGGGTGATCAATATTATCAAGTAGCTAAAGCCTCAGCATCACAGACGCTCAACTCCCCGCTCAGGAGTTTTGGCAGGAGGGTGTCGCGCAGGGTGGCGAGGGTGCGGGATTGGTGGAGGTTGGCTCGGATTTGGCCGAGCAGCGGTTCGACGAGCTTGTCGAACGCGACGGTGATTTGCGGTGTGGGGAAAATGCAGTCGAGTGTCTTGAAAGTTTCCGTCGTGATGGTGTCGAAGACGGTTCCGTGAGTGCGTTGCTGGAGTTGGGTGGTGACTTCGCGGAGCGAGTAATAAGTAAAGTAATCGCCGTAGCCGGTGATGCCGTGCACGCCGTAGCACGATTGATTCATCGACATCGGGACGGCGGTAAGCGCGAGCTTTCCGACTGTGCCGCGTGCGCTAATAATAGTGGTCATTTCGGGAAATACTTGGGCGGCACTGTTGGCGATGCCGATTTTGGTGACATGCTTGTCGGTGTAAATCACCCACACGTCGGTTTCACTTGGCGCATCGCGCACGGAATACCACGGGATATCGCCGTCCCAGTAGGTCGCCTCGGATGTCTTCGGCGTGCCGCCGCTTAGAAGCTGAATCTTTTCCGAAAGCGGGCAGACCTCCCACCCCTTCGGAATATGGCCGAGTGGGGATTCCTCAAAAGAGTCGGGGAATAATCGGTCGATTTCTTCCACCGATCCCTCACCCCCAGCCCCTCTCCCATTGGGAGAAGGGTGACCGGAAGGTCGGGTTGAGGGTTGATTTCGATCCATGTTCCTACGAACTGGATCAAAATCAATAAACCAGCTCTGGAAGAGGGCTCGGGCGGTGGCCTCGAGGGTGGCATTCATCCGTCGGTTCAACTCGATCTTGTCATCCAAGGCCCCCAGCACCTCGGCAATCCGCTTCTGCTCGGCGAGGGGTGGAACGTCGAAATCTCGAACATATACTGCCGAACGCGTTGTTGATGGAATTGGGGATCCGTCATCGATCTCCCCGAGCTTGTGGTGCTTGATGGCATAGTAGAGCCAACGCATATCGAACTCATCTTTTGGAACCACATAGTACGCAGTATCGATTACAAAGAACGGTTCACGGGAAAACTCGATGCCGCGATAAGCACCCTTTCTACCCAGAATAATACCAGGTCCGTGCGATAGAGGCTTGTCCGTCCAACCAATAGGACCATTGCTACCGAAAACACGATACATGCCGCGTTCCGTGTTGTAGTCGCGAAGCGCCTTTCCGTATTCGAGAGAGATTTCCTCGCCCCAAGTGCTGGCTCGCCACTCAACCGCCATAACCCAGTCCCTTCAGGTTTGAGTCATCCGACTTTTTGAGGAAGGCGACGTATTCGCTTTGGATATCGAGAAGAAGGGTCTCTCCCGATTGAAGAGACATGAGGTGTTCCTCTGTGATTTCCAAGATGTCGCCTCCCCAGCGGCGCCCGAATGGAGTCTCGGCTCCGTTAGATGCATCAAACGGAGATGGAACTGGGTGGATATTGGAGCTCTTGTGACCAGGAGCTGTTTCCAGTGATGCGTTCTCTGGCCAATGGCTCAGAAGTTTGCTCTTCCAGGGTTTGATCCCGGCTTTGCGGACAAAGGCAAATCGATCCAATGAGCGTGAAAGTTCGCAAAGCTCTGGTGATATCCAAGCTATGATCTCGAAGATAGAATCGTGCTGATGTTCAAGATCTGACCAATGGATGATGCGTTCGTGATGAAAGACGCGATTCCTAAGCTCGCGAATGGCAACCCACCGAGCATCAAGTTTTGCCAGATCACGCTCGGATTTGTCTGCATGACGAAAGACACTCCTTGCTAGGTAGTGCCCAATCCCGCTTCGCGCGTGAAACTTGTTAAAAAACCCAGTCCAGAACCCAAAGCTCATTTCAGCAACCATCCTGCCGGGAGTTACGTCCTTCTCCTCATCGAGCAGATTATCTTTGGCTTCGCTAATCTTTCGGGCCTGCCAATCGGGAATTCTGTTGATGACGTCAAACCATTCAGATGTACCAAATTGCTCTGAAAAAGCGTGATGAATGGCATTTCGCAGAGCTATTTCCGCAAACTGAAGTGTGGGGTAAAGGGACTCACAGAGTGCCATATTCTGACAGTAGCGAGCGAGAGTCAGACTGGGATCAGCTCCGTCTTGGCGATAGGCATCGAGCCTCTCCTCGGCAAGGATCCCCTGCAGCGCCTTAAAAAAATTTGAATTCATGCTTGAACGAGGAAAACAGAAGCGTAGAGTTTTCCTCGTAGACCCTGGACACCCTTCCTCTGTTGCTTGCAGCAGATAGGCGCCAGGGTTTCTTCCTTTCTGGGAAGGAGGGCTTCAGAATTCATATCCCAGACCTTTCAGATTGGCTATGATGGCCAGCTCCAGTTTCGCAGATTCGACGAACTGACCGTTTAGTTCCGCGATGAGGCGGGGCATCTTTTCCGCGAAGGGCTCGCCGTCCTCCTCGATCTCCTCGGCTCCGACATAGCGGCCCGGTGTGAGTACATGGCCGTGAGCGGCGATTTCGGCGGTGGTGGCGGATTTGCAAAATCCCGGAATATCGATGTATCCGGGATTTCCCTCACCCCGTCCCTCTCCCATTGGGAGAGGGTGGCCGGAGGTCGGGTGAGGGTCACCTCTCCATGCGTGGTAGGTGGTGACGATCTTTTCGAGGTCGGCATCAGTGAGCTCGCGGTGGACGCGGTCGATGAGGGTGCCCATTTTCCGGGCGTCGATGAAGAGGGTCTGCTTGCGGCGGTCACGTTTCTTGCCGTCGTTCTTGTTCCTGGTGAGGAACCAGAGACAGACGGGGATCTGGGTGCTGTAGAAGAGCTGGCCGGGGAGTGCGACCATGCAGTCGACGAGGTCGGCCTCGATGAGGGCCTTCCTGATCTCTCCCTCGCCGGATTGATTCGACGACATGGAGCCATTCGCAAGAACGAAGCCGGCCATTCCCTTTGGGGCAAGGTGGTGGATGAAGTGCTGGACCCAGGCGAAGTTCGCATTCCCCTTCGGCGGGACGCCGTACTGCCAGCGGACGTCGTCGTCTTTGCGAAACTAGTCGGAGTCGTTGAAGGGGGGATTGGCCAGGACGAAGTCGGCCCGGAGGTCGGGGTGGAGCGGTCGGCGGAAGGTGTCGGCGTGCTCGGATCCGAAGTCGGCCTCGATGCCCCGGAGGGCGAGGTTCATGATGGCGAGGCGGCGGGTGGTGGGGTTGCTCTCCTGGCCGTAGACGCTGATGTCGCCGAGTTTGCCGCCGTGGGACTCCACGAATTTCTCGCTCTGGACGAACATGCCGCCCGATCCGCAGGCGGGGTCGTAGATGCGTCCCCGATACGGGGCGACCATCTAGACGAGGAGGCGGACGATGCAGGAGGGGGTGTAGAATTGGCCGCCATTCTTCCCCTCGGCGCTCGCAAACTGGGTGAGGAAGTACTCAAAGACGCGACCAAGGAGGTCCTTGGAGCGGCTGGCGGCATCGGCAAGCTGGATGGAGCCGATGAGGTCGATGAGCTCGCCGAGGCGGTTCTTATCGAGGTCGGCGCGGCCGTAGTTCTTATTCAGGGAGCCCTTGAGGCGGGGGTTATCCCGCTCGAGGGCAACCATGGCGTCGTCGACGTGCTTACCGATGGTGGGGAGCTTGGCATTGGCCTGGAGGAAGGACCAGCGTGCCTCTTTCGGGACCCAGAAGACATTGGCGGCGAGATACTCGTCTTTGTCCTCGGGATTGGCGCCGGAGTAGTCGCCCTCACCGGCGACGAGCTTGGCATGGTGCTCTTCGAAACTGTCGGAGATGTACTTCAGGAAGATAAGGCCGAGGACGACGTGCTTGTACTCGGCCGCGTCCATGTTGTTGCGGAGCTTGTCAGCGGCGAGCCACATCTTCGCCTCGAAGCCGAGATTGGCCGAGGAGTCCTTGGAGGCCGAAGAGGAGGTGGATTTCTTGGGGCGGGCCATGAGAGGTACGAGATGATTAACGAGTTGCACTACATCTGACGAGGAGGGAGTGAATGGTTGTGTCTGGGGCTGATGACCAGATTTTTCAAACCCCTGTCTGCAACTCCTTGAGCAAAGCGTTTGCCGCTAACGCATCTTCTTCCTAAAAGCCTTCAGTCCAAACCCCTTCAGCCTTACTTTCTACTGTGCCAAGGCAGGCTTCGCCTTGCGGCGGCGCTGGGAGTCGGCGACGAACTCTTCCTGGGCGTTGAATCTCTCTCCCTCCACGGAACGCAGGTGGTACAGACCCTCCGTGTCCATGACGCGGACCTTCACATTGTCCTTCCAGAAAGT
This sequence comes from uncultured Spartobacteria bacterium, assembly GCA_903858595.1. Taxonomy (GTDB): domain Bacteria; phylum Verrucomicrobiota; class Verrucomicrobiia; order Chthoniobacterales; family UBA6821; genus UBA6821. Next base: position 4,682 of record CAIOJL010000128.1, read on the forward strand.
GTTGATGATTTCCTCAATGTGCTCCTGGACGCGGGGGTTGCGAATCGGGAAGCCCGTCTCCACACGGCGGAAGAGATTGCGCGGCATCCAGTCAGCACTTCCGAGGTAGATCTCGGGAACACCACCGTTCTCAAAGCGAATAATGCGGCTGTGCTCTAGGAATCGACCAACCAGACTGCGCACCTCGATGTTCTCGCTTACCCCGGGGATGCCGGGGCGCAGGCAACAGATGCCGCGGATGAAGAGCTGCACCTTGATACCTGCCTGTGAGGCAAGGTAGAGCGCCTCGATCATGCTCTCCTCCACTAGGGCGTTCATCTTCACGAAGATGCCAGCCGGGCGACCGGCCTTGGCATGTTCGATCTCACGGTCGATTAACTCAAGCATGCCCTCGCGCAGATCGTAAGGTGCCATCAGAAGCTCCTTCATGCCGGGGAACTTGGAGACGCCGGTCAGGATATTGAACATCGCGGCGACATCCGAGGTGAGCTCCTCGCGGGCTGTCAGGAAACCGAGATCGGTGTAAAGACGTGCCGTGGAGGGATGGTAGTTGCCGGTTCCGAGGTGTGCGTAGCGCCGGATAATCTCGCCCTCCTGGCGGACGACCAGCATGGCCTTGGCATGGGTCTTGAGTCCCGCGATGCCGTAGATGACATTGACGCCGGCCTCGCGCATGAGGCGTGCCCATTTGATATTGGCGGCTTCGTCGAAGCGGGCCTTCAGCTCGATAATGACCGTCACCTGCTTGCCGTTCTCAGCGGCATGGATGAGCGAGGCCACGAGGGGAGAATCGGAGCTGGTACGATAGAGAGTCTGCTTGATCGCCAGGACATGCGGGTCCTCGGCGGCCTGCCCAAGAAAATCGAGGACGGTCTGGAAGCTGTCGTAAGGATGCTGCATCAGGATATCGCCCTTGCGGATATGCCAGAAGATGTCGGCCTCTTCGTTAAGTGAAACGACGGTCGCGGGGGTGAACCGCTTGTCGCGGAGATCGGGCCGGTCGATCGAGAGGGCCAGCGGCATCAGGCGCGTGAGATTGATAGGGCCCTCGTGCCGGTAGAGATCGCCGTGTCCGAGATTGAAGATCTCCAGCAGGCGGTTGGCTACCGCGTCGGGGCAGTCGTCCTGAACCTCGAGGCGCACGGCTGCACCCCGATTAACATGGCGCAGCTCTTCCTCGATCGCGTGAAGGAGATTCTCTGCCTCCTCCTCGTCGACGTAGAGATTGCTGTTGCGGGTGACGCGGAAGAGATGGGCCCCGAGCACCTTGACTCCGTGGAAAAGGGTTCCCACATAATGTTTGATGACGCTGCCGAGGAAGACAAAGTCATGGCCCTGCTCCTCCGTCTGCTGGGAGAAGGGAACCACGCGCGGCAGGATCCGCGGCACCTGGACCACTGCCAGGTCCGTGTTGATCCCCTCGCCCTCGAGGTGAACGATAATATTGAGACTCTTGTTGAGAAGCTGGGGAAAAGGGTGTGAAGGATCAATGGCCAGCGGCGTTAGCACCGGGAAGATACGCTCATGGAAGAACTTCTCGAAATGCGCGTGCTCAGATTCGGGAACATCCGGAAAATTGTGAAATTTGATGTTCTCGCCCGCGAGGCCTGGTTCGATCTCCTCATTCCAGCAGCGGTACTGGTCGTCCACCTGTTTGCGGGCACGCTTCGAGATCGCTGCAAGCTCAGATTTCGGCGACATGCCGTCCGGTGCCAGCGCGACGGTGTTCGTCTGCACCTGCTGCTTGAGACCGGCCACGCGCACCTCGAAGAACTCGTCTAGGTTCGAACTGACGATGCAAAGGAACTTCAGGCGCTCCAGCAGGGGGTTCTCTTTGTCGAGCGCTTGGTCGAGCACGCGCTGGTTGAACTCCAGCCAGCTAAGACCGCGGTTGATGAAGTGAGAGTGAATCCCTTTTCCCATAAACCATCTATCGTGCGATGTCTGATGGTGGGGTCAAGGGGGGATTTGTGACAATGCGGCGACATTCGATTCCGCAGGCTTTTAGCGGTTTAGGCTTTAGGCTGTTAGGTCGGAACCAGACCCCGCTGCCTCCACGGTCAAAGAACCCCTGATGTCATCATGGGATTTATTCAGCGCGTCCCTAAGAGTGAAGAGTTAGAAAGTATTATTTCGTCCGGTCAGCCTAGTGCAGTAGATTTTTAACTCTTCAACCCTTCAACGCTCTAACCCTCCAACCCATGGATCCCCACGACCCCGCCTTCTGGCAGAACTGGCAGCCGACGATGAGGGCGTCCCTCTGCTTTGTGCTAAGGGATAAGCAGATCCTCATGATTAGAAAAAAACGCGGTCTTGGTGCGGGGAAGATCAACGGACCCGGCGGTCGACTCGAACCCGGCGAGAACGCTCTGGCGGCCGCGATCCGCGAGACTCAAGAGGAACTCTGCGTCACGCCGCTGAATCTCTCCGAGCGTGGAGAACTCCACTTCCAGTTTGTCGACGGGCTGGCCCTTCATTGTGTCGTTTTTACTGCCGAAGATTGCCTTGGGGAACCGGTCGAGACGGATGAGGCAATTCCCCATTGGATGGAAATCTCAGCAATTCCCTACCATGATATGTGGGCTGACGATATCCATTGGATTCCCGGAATGCTGGAGGGCAAAACCTTCAAGGGGTATTTCCACTTTGACCAGGATGTGATGCTATCGCGCCGTCTGGAGTGGCTATCAGCCTAAGCGTGTAACTCGGGAGGGACTCAGAGAATACAAGCGCTACGGCACCTCCTCGGTAATTCAAACAGGCTTGCCGACTAGTGCTCCCACCCCAGCAGTCAGGGCCATGGCCAGCGCACCCCAGAAGGTAACGCGTACGATGGAACCAAGAAGTGGAGCACCCCCCGCGTAAGCAGAGAGAGCGCCAAGGATGGCGAGGAAAATCATGGAGCTACCCGACACCGTCCAGGCAATCCAGTTGTGAGGCACAGCAAGCACAACTAGCAACGGCATTGCGGCACCCGCAGCGAAGGTCGCCGCGGAGGCTAATGCAGCCTGCAAAGGGCGGGCACTAAGGGCTTCAGTAATTCCGAGTTCGTCACGGGCATGTGCTCCCAAGGCGTCCTTCTCCATCAGCTGCTTGGCCACTTGATCCGCAAGCCCCTGATCAAGTCCCCGCTCCACATAGATGGAGGCCAACTCCGCAAGTTCATGTTCGAAATCGGTGGCAAGTTCGATCCGTTCACGCTCCAGATCGGCCCGTTCCGTATCGGACTGCGAACTCACAGAGACATACTCTCCGGCTGCCATCGACATGGCGCCCGCTACAAGTCCGGCAACCCCAGCGACTAGCACACTGCCACGGCTAGCCTCTGCTGCCGCAACGCCGACAATCAAACTGGCTGTGGAAAGCAGTCCGTCATTTGCACCGAGGACGGCGGCGCGAAGCCATCCGACACGATGAGTGAGGTGGAACTCGGAGTGCTTCATTGCGGGGATCAGCGGGCAACCTCAGCACCCATCTTCTTCACTTCAGCTTCGTCCTTGAAGATCAGTGAGACAGAGTTCAGGCAGTAGCGGAGATGGGTAGGCGCTGGGCCGTCGTCAAAGACATGCCCCAGGTGGCCGTCGCAGCGAGCGCAGAGGATCTCGGTACGGGCCATGCCGAGCGATACATCGCGTATCTCGGTGATGTTCTCCGAGGCGAAGGGCATGTAGAAGCTGGGCCAGCCGGTGCCGGAGTTGAACTTCGAGCTGGAGGCAAAGAGCGGCAAGCCGCAGCCGGCGCAGAAATAGACCCCATCCTTGTGGTTATCGAGCAGGTTGCCGCAGAAGGGAGCCTCGGTCCCCTTGGCCCTCAGAACGCGGTAGGCAGCAGGGCCAAGCTGCTTCTCCCACTCGGCGTCCGTCTTCACGACACGGGGACTCTGGACGACTGGTCCAGGATTACCATTAGGCCCAATGAGGCGGACGGCGACGATATTGGTGTTGCCTGGGGAATTCTGTGCGGACATGCAGCAGACCATAGAAAGCAGCAGGGCCGCGGGCAAGAGATGACGGAGTTGCATGTTCAGACCATAGCACAGCAAACTGAAAAATGTCGCCCAGAGGTGCGGAGACAAGTGACCTTTTGTCTCGCGATCCTCCCGGATCAGCCATCCTCGCTCTTGGCTCGGACTGCCTGCGGCATGACTAAGCTGCGTTCCCACGCACCTTTTTACTTGTCCCTGCGATTACGACTGATGAGATCCAAGGGTGCTTTCCTCGCTTGCTCCTTGGCTACTCATAGCCGTTGCCTCGTACCTGCTCGGCTCGATTCCATTCGGTTTCATCGCCGGCCGGATTTGCGGTATCGATATCCGCACTCAAGGTAGCGGCAACATCGGGGCGACCAACGTGCTTCGCGTGCTGGGCAAGAAATGGGGCTACGCGGTCTTCTGCCTCGATTTTGTGAAAGGTTTGCTTCCCGTACTACTCGCACTTTTCTGGGGTCGCTCCATCGGGGTGAACCCCGCCAGCGCACCAGGGGCTCTAGCAGCGCTCTGTACGCTCCTAGGTCATAGTTTTCCCGTCTGGCTGGGATTCAAGGGGGGGAAAGGGA
>CAIOJL010000129.1 GCA_903858595.1 uncultured Spartobacteria bacterium
GGCACCACCTTTTCCATTTCTCCAAGGAAGCGTTCTCTTCGCGTCGCCTTCTTCTTCCCGGCATATTCGCTCACAGAAAAACTCAGCTGGTTGTTCATTCCCTCATTCTATCCCAACCCTTCTATCCTGCATAGCATCACTTCGCAGTGCGCTCTCGATTAAATCACCGTTTCCCTAGAGGAATTGGATCCGAGGAACAAGAGCGGGTGAATGGACTTTTCTTTTAGGCATGCTTTATCCACGCTTCAGGCACTCGAAACTCTTATGAAAAATCTCTCCCTAACCACGCTGGTGCTGCTCTCTGCACTCACTCTTGCCTTCACAAGTTCAAAAGCGGCACCAGTAGACAAGAAACAACCCAACATCCTCATCATCTGGGGCGATGATATAGGGTGGGATAATCCCAGTTGCTACAATCGCGGCATGTTGGGGTACAAGACCCCCAACATCGATCGCATCGCGAAGGAGGGTGCACTGTTCACCGATTGGTACGGACAAAATAGTTGCACGGCCGGTCGCGCGGCTTTCATCACCGGACAATCTCCCTTCCGGACAGGATTGCTTAAAGTGGGCCTCCCCGGTGCCAAAGAAGGAATCATGAAAGAGGATCCGACCATCGCCGAACTGCTGAAGCCCTTCGGTTATGTCACCGGCCAGTTCGGTAAGAACCATCTCGGAGATCAGGATAGTCATCTCCCTAGCAATCATGGGTTCGATGAGTTCTTCGGCAACCTCTACCATCTCAATGCCCATGAGGAACCTGAGCATCCCGACTATCCGAAGGACCCTGCATTCCTTAAGAAGTTTGGCCCCCGTGGCGTGATCCACTCCTACGCTGGTGGGTCGATCGAGGATACGGGCCCGCTGTCCACCAAGCGCATGGAAACGATCGATGATGAGATCACTAAGGGTGCTCTTGGCTTCATGGATAAGGCTACCAAGGAGAAAAAACCTTTCTTCCTCTGGTGGAACTCCACTCGGATGCACATTTGGACCCATCTCAAGCCTTCGTCGCAGGGAGTTGCTGGACTCGGCGTCTTCGCCGATGGAATGGTGGAGCATGATGCCCAGGTGGGCGAGTTGTTGAACAAGCTCGATGAGCTCGGCATCGCGGACAACACCATCGTGATGTATGCTACGGATAATGGTTCCGAGTGCTTTTCTTGGCCGGATGGTGGAACGACACCATTCCGCAATGAGAAGAACTCGAATTGGGAAGGTTCATTCCGCGTTCCCTGCGTGATCCGCTGGCCCGGGGTGATCAAGCCAGGAACCGTGATCAATGAGGTCGGTTCCCATGAAGACATGCTTCCGACTCTTCTCGCCGCCGTGGGCAACCCGAATGTTACCGACGAACTTCTCAAGGGTAAGAAAGTCGGCGATAAGACCTACAAGGTCCATCTGGATGGATACAACCTGATGCCCGCGCTCAAGGGAGAATCTCCATGGCCGCGCAAGGAGTTCTTCTACTTCAGTGATGATGGTCAGTTGATGAATCTTCGCTACGGTCCCTGGAAGGTTGTCTTCTCCGAGCAGCGTGCCCACGGGCTGGATGTCTGGCAAGAGCCTCTGGTTACCCTCCGTTTTCCCAAACTTTTCAATCTCCGCATGGATCCCTTTGAGCGCGCCGACCACGAGGCCAGCGATTATGATCGCTGGCGGGTGGATCACGTTTTCGCTTTGGTTCCCGCGCAGGCCTACGTCGGCAAATTCATCCAGACATTCAAGGAGTTCCCTCCCCGCATGAAGCCTGCGAGTTTCAATCTCGATCAGGTTTTGCAGACTCTCGGCGACGGCCCTAAAGTAGAAAATTAATCCCCTTTGAGTAGCGCTTCTCAATCCGTGATCAAGAGGATGGGAGCTTTTTTGCTCTCACTTGCAATTCTGTCATCAGTGCGCGGTGCGGAGGCGAACACCTTCGCTGCGACCATTGAAAGCAAAACCAAGCGGCCCGGATCATCACCGAAGGGGATGGTCTGGATCCCTGGAGGGGACTTCTCCATGGGAAGCACGGGCAAAGCCCCTGGCAAATCCTGTTGTGGGGTCTGCTCTGAGACGACTATTGCGGATTGCCAGCCAGTGCATCGTGTCCATGTAGATGGGTTCTGGATGGATACAACCGATGTGACCAATGATGAGTTTGAGAAATTCGTGAAGGCCACCGGATATGTCTGCATTGCCGAACGGATTCCAACGAAGGAGGAGTTCCCGAATGCCCCAGCCGAGAATCTAGTTACAGGCTCCGTTGTTTTTACCCCAACCAAGGAACCCGTTACTCTGGACGACCATTTTCGCTGGTGGAGTTATGTGAAAGGGGCGGATTGGCGGCACCCCTCTGGTCCCGAAAGCAGTATTAAAGAACATGGGAATGATCCCGTTGTGCAGGTGGCCTATGACGATGCCATTGCTTACACGAAGTGGGCAGGGAAGCGCCTGCCAACAGAGGCTGAGTGGGAATTTGCCCAGAGGGGAGGTCTCTCTGGTAAGCTCTTTGCGTGGGGTGATGAGTTCAAGCCGGGAGGAAAATATATGGCGAACACCTATCAGGGTGTCTTCCCTGTGAAGGATACGGGGGAGGATGGCTTTGCCGGGATTTCTCCCGTGAAATCATTTCCACCCAACGGATACGGACTTTACGATATGGCCGGAAATGTCTGGCAATGGTGCAGCGACTGGTATCGTCCTGACTCCTATGTCGTGGATGCGAAGCATGGCGTGGTTCGGAATCCCAAGGGTCCGGACTCCTCTTATGACCCGTCTGAACCCGGGATTCAAAAGCGCGTGCAGCGTGGTGGATCCTTTCTCTGCACCGATCAATACTGCACCCGCTACATGGCGGGCACTCGGGGTAAGGGAGAAACGGACACTGGGACGAATCACTCCGGTTTTCGCTGCGTATTGTCACCTTGAGGACTTATCAGGCTTCTATTAAAAATTAGTTCTTATGAGAGTTAAAAAATACTTTTTGATCTTTGCATTTGTGGTCGTCTCGATCATCGCGCTTCTTTATGGCATCTCTCCCGGATGGTTTGCTCAGACGTTCTTGGGTATCAGTGAATTAAACTTAAATATCGCACACATCCTCAGAGCCATCATGTGTCTCTATCTTTCCCTTGGTGTTTTTTGGCTTTATTCTGCTTTTAATAATCGGCTTAGAAATGCGGCGGTTCTTACGACACTTGTTTTTGCCGGAGGCCTCGTCATTGGTAGGTTGATCAGCCTCGTCTTCGATGGTGTTCCTAAGCCTCTCCTTGTTCTTTATATTGTTTTGGAATTAGGCCTAGTTCCTATTGCTTACTTGGTCTATAAGCTTCCCGAGTAAAGTAAAACCTCGTGCGCAAGATCTCGCGCATTGCTTTTTCAAAGAGGATCATGAGGTCAATTTCCCAGAAATGCCTGAACAAAACTTTAGAAATACTCTCATGATTCATTTCACTCAGACCAACAAACTGAAGTCGCTCTGCCACGCACTCCTCCTTCTTGGAATCGTGGGGCTGACGGCTTGCGTCAGTGATGCCACGGTCAAGGAGAAGCCTCCGCAGTATCACCCGCTTAGTTCCATGACTGCAACCGCAGCCACAGGACAAAAGATCGTCCGGGCGATGCGCCTTGCACGTGTGAACCCGCTTGTCGCCCTCGGCGACAATATCCAGGCCTCCCAAGAGGCGCTGGCGCTGCTTAAGCAGAACCCTGGTGATGCTTCAGCGCTGCATGACTATAACTTCGCCGTCTCCCGGATCGTCGGGATCATCCGTGATTCGAAGCTGGATCCTTGGACCCATCCTCTGAGCGTTCCTAGTCCCTCAGGGGGCACCTATCTTCTCGAACATAAGCCCGACCCACGGCCGATGTGGAATCCGGCTCTCTACACCTTCACGCCGGCAGATGAGTTCATGATCGGGGGTAAGTATGTCGAGCAGCATGTCTCCCGCCCCGGAATCGGAGCCCCTGTGGTCGCTGTCGGTAAGGGCGATAACAAGGAGTGGCGCACCAACTACTTCACTAAGAAAGTCTACTACGGGGTGACGGCCGTGGCCCGCTTCCAAGGAAACCGCTGCATCATTGCTTTCGAGGATCCCTTGGCTCAGGAGACGACTTCGGTGAACGGGAGGAGGATGGATCTGGCGGCGGATTTCACCGTGCCGTTGGCGGTAATGCTCGCCAGCACAACGCACAGAGTGCCCAAGCTTGAACGAATGATTAACCCCGAAAAATGGGCTGAGACGGCGCAGTTGGCACGACTCGAGCCCTACAATCCGAACAAGGCCGTGGTCCTTGTCATCCACGGACTGATGGATTCCCCCTCTACGTGGGCCCCGATGATTATTAGCCTTCGGAGTGATCCCGAGATCCGCCGGCATTACCAGTTCTGGTTCTACAGCTACCCATCGGGATATCCTTATCCCTACTCCGCCTCAATCCTGCGCGAAAATCTGAACCGAGTTGAGAAGCGCTTTCCACTCCATAAGCCAATGGTTGTGATCGGTCACAGCATGGGTGGATGTATCAGCAGACTCCTGATCACCGACACTGGTGAGACTCTCTGGGAGCGACTCTTCAAGCACACCCCGGCCGATACCCGCCTGCCTGCTTCTTCAAAGAAACTCTACACCGACGCTTTGATCTTCAAGCATCGCACCGAAATCGGCAGGGTGATCTTCATCTCCTCACCGCTTAAAGGAAGTGAGATGGCTTCGCTCTCCCTCGGTAGAATCGGATCCATGCTGATCAGGACCCCGAAGAATCTGCTCCTTGCTGGTAACGATGCCCTCAAGGTGGTCACCTTACAGGCCA
>CAIOJL010000130.1 GCA_903858595.1 uncultured Spartobacteria bacterium
GCCAGTTTGAACTCCTTCAGTGGCTTCAGCGTCACGCAGCCGGGCTTGGCTGATTCGATGAGCCATTCCCTTGGGGAGAGTTTTTCCTCCGCTTCCTCGCGGACGAAATCCTCCAGACCGCGACGGCAGCGTAGTAGCACCCTCATATCAGCGTCCCCATGACGCAGGGGAAGCAGGGCGTCGAGAAGAACACCTCCAGCATCCTCCCTGCGCGAAACACCCGCCTTCACTTTCTGAACCGTCATCGCCGGCAGAGCCACTCCCTCCTTGATCAGCGCAAGCGTCGCTTCGCCGCCGACTTTCTCCAGAGCGCGTCCGAGATAACGGGTCTCCCTACCCTCCTTATCCTTATTACCGGTCTTGAGTAGTGCCAGTATCTCGCGTTCCCCCACCTCGCCCGCACCGATCTTGGGCAGCGCAGCCAGGGCATAGCGGCGGATTTTCTCCTGAGGATCCTTCAGCAAGTTGATCAGCCAGGCTCGAATTACGGCCTGTTCCTCATCCGTCCCGAATCTGGAGAAGATCATCCCGACCGCTCGGATCACGGCCACACGTTCCAGCCGCTCACGGGCCGGCGCTGCGTCGAATCGCGCCACCTCCCCATTCCAGAGATCCTCCTTGGGGAGATCGCGCAGCAGCTTGTAGAGATCTTGGTCCGACTTCATCGGCTTATCATGCCAGCTACGGGCCTAGAACCGAGTTTTAATCCGTCGGCGTATACCTTCTGCCGCTTGTTTTCTTGAAGTTTTTTTGGACTCGGATCGGATACAGCCCTAAAAGAGGGTATTACTTCATGAAACGATTCCTTCCACTCCTAACAGTGCTCCTTTTGTCGGCCTGCACCTCCCATTTGCAGCAGAAGGAGAACTTCCTGCGCGAAGCCGGTTTCCAAGCCGTAAGACCGACAACACCCTCCCAGATCTCCAAAGTTCAGTCTCTCTCTCCTGGCAAGATCACGAAGATGACCCGGAAGGGACACACCCTGTTCGTCTTCTCAAACCCTCGTAAGAACCTCCTGCTTGTTGGTGGCAATCCCCAGTTTGAGCGCTACCAGCACATCCTCTATTCTAAGGTCGTCATTCCTGATCAGGCCGCCGACAAGGAAGATAAACTTCTGGCGGACGACTATACCGGATGGGGTGGAATGATGGATCCCTTCTTCGGTCCCATGTTTTACTAAAAGCCTTACCGTCGACTCTCCTGCCTGATCCTCTAACCATACTCTTCGCATGAACCGTTATCTCCGACATCTTGCCCTCTGTTGCCTCTGTGGCCTCTCCCTCGCGCTATTCCTCTCCGGATGCGCCACCCATCTGCAGAAGAAAGAGACCTTTCTAGCTCAAGCAGGATTTCGTGCCGTGAAGCCGCAGACGCCTGCCCAGATCGCCCACTTCCAGTCGTTACCTCCCGGACATATCCGCCACGAAGAGAAGAACGGCCAAACCCTTTATATGCTGGCTGATCCATCGAAGAACCTCCTGCTGGTTGGTGGCGAAGCCGAGTACGCGCAGTACCAGGAGATCCTCTATGCCAAGGAGGTCGAGCCAGGTAAGAAGACCGACAAGATCACCAAGGGAATCGCCAACATCTGGGATCAGGGTTGGGGGTCGGTACTCGGGTCAATGGTACCGCAGTAGCAGATCCGTCCCTTGGGACTGTGGGACGGATCGAGGTGGATAGGCTGAAGGCTTTTAGGCGGTTGGGATTTTGGGCACTTGGGAAGAAGTACTCGTAACCAACATTGATTCATTGAGGCTTCTTTTTTGTAGGGATGCGCTCATCTTCGGAACATGAATACACCCCGTATCCTGGCTTTCGGCGGTAGTCTGCGTCGCGATTCCTTTAATCAGAAACTGGCTGCCATTGCCGCCAAGGGAGCGTGTGAGGCCGGGGCCGAGGTCACGCTAATCGAACTACGCGATTTTCCGATGCCTCTCTTCGATCAGGATCTGGAGGCGGAGACTGGAATGCCAGAGCAGGCCAAGCGGCTCAAGGAACTCTTCCTCTCCCATCAAGGACTGATCATTGCATCGCCCGAGTACAACAGCGGTTATTCCGCCGCACTAAAGAATGCCATCGACTGGGTCTCCAGGACCGAGACTCCGGACGAACCAGCACTCGCAGCACTTACCGGTAAGAGCGCCGTCATCATGGCTGCCTCTCCCGGAGGACTCGGTGGATTGCGCGGCTTGGTTCCCCTCCGGATGCTCCTAGGTAACCTTGGCATCACCCTGCTCCCCGATCAGATCGCCATCCCTTCGGCTTTTAATGCCTTCGGCCCAGACGGCCACCTCGTCGATCCCAAGCAGGCGGCCGCAGTCAAAGACCTTGGAGCGAAGCTGGCGGAGCAGTTGAAGAAGGCATCGAGTTGAGACCCTTGCGTTTTTGGTCTTGCCGCACTACTCGTTGATTATGGTTAGTAACTTGGATCCCAAGCTCGCCAACAATCCAGTTTTCCTTCGGGTAATGCGGGATGCTTTGTCCATTCAGAATCGCTTCTCCGCAGAACCCGTGTATGCCAAGACAGGCAAAGGATTTCTCCAGAGTGCTGGGGTAAAGGAAATTGCTATCGCCAAAGTTGCCCGCGAACGCAGTAAGTCATGAATGAGAAGGCGTGGCTTGCGCCGTATTCTTGGGATTTCGTCACAGCGCAGAATGCCGTTTTGTGTCAGGCCAAAAGCGCCCTTCACAAACCGACCTCGGACGGGCACGAACCGGCAAAGGCACTTTGGGAAAGCAGGCACCTTGCAGCGATGCGTCTAGATGAAGCGGTTGAAATCTGCAGGTAGTGCCATCGTCTAGCC
>CAIOJL010000131.1 GCA_903858595.1 uncultured Spartobacteria bacterium
GAGCATCGGTAACTCCATCCAGGATATTGAGATTGTATCGCTCCTCAAAATGCTTGGCGTCGCTTGACAGGATAGCCAGTTCGTCGGGATTCTGCATTGCCGCAATCTTCTGCTGATAGACCTTTATCTCCTGGGTGGCAGCGGCTCGCAGGAAAGCCTGTCGCCCCGCCGCCGTCATAATATTGGGGGATCCGGCTTGGAGGTAGCATTCCATGGCCCGTTCGTGTCCGCCTTCACGCAGGGAAAACATTCCGAGCGGAGGCATGAAATCATTGCCGAAACACAAGACACAGAGAGCAACGTACCGGTGAGGAGGGATCGGAAGCACTCCGGCCAGAGCATGGACGGATAGGACAGAGAATCCCTCAACCTTAGACTGAAAACTCGGGTTTTCGCGAAGGAGCCAGAGTTGGGGACAGAGAGCCGTCTGAGTCAGGGAAAGAAGAATGAGGTCGGCGTCGAGACCGTAGACCACCGTATTCTGACGCTGTGGGGCGTCCAGGGTCTTCATCCACTCAAACAGTTTGTGCTCGCCCTCTCCCGGAAGATCAGTGGACGATACTACGGCGTGGGGAAGCCGAGCCCTGACTGCCTGATCGAGTTCCTTCATGTATGGAGTTCCCGGTGAGATCTGATTGCGATCAAAGATAGGGGCACCCTCGGGGATCCGGAAACGGCGATACCGTTGTTGAACGATTTTGCCGTAGGGAACGAGGCCGTCCATCGCAATGTACAGCAGTTTCGGCTGGCACGTTTCGTCCAACAGCTTGAGAAGTGCTTCTACCACGCTCTCAATCGGTCGGGCATCATCCATGTAATTGTGGATCAAACAGTTGAAGTCTACGGCCAGGATATCGGGCTGGAGTTTGGCACGGACACGGGATACGACATTCTTGTGGGCTCGGATGAGACTGATGAAGTAGTACGGTATGCCCATTTATGTATATAAAATGTCTTACCCGAAAACAATTAGGATGACCGAAACACTTTACTGGGCAATTGGAATCCTTGTCCTGGCTGGCCTGGCCTATTTTTTCCTGTCTAACGGACCCCTTCCCTCCATCTCTCCCGCTCCCGCACCGTGTGGCCGATGCCCCAAAATGAACAAAACGAATGTGGAACCGTGGCAGTAAGGGAGACGCAACAATAAGATGACACGCATTGCCGGGGTCCTCCAACTCACCAACAAGACGCGATACGGTCTGACTTCTCGCAATGTTCCCATGTATCTCTTTAGCCCTCTGAACACTGTGTTCCCCCAAATGATCGTGGCTTCAGCCCACCGCGATCTCAAGAAGAACCTCCTCGTCGTCGCAGAAAAGATCAGCGACGAGAAGCTTCCCCGTGGCCAAATCATCGAAATTGTGGGGACATGTGGCGATCCTCTGGCCGAACGCAAGGCGATTCACGTAGCCTATTCCCCCGATTACTGGACCAAGTTCCCCGCCATCACAGTACCTGACTGTCTCCACCCAATCCTCGACGTCCCCACAATCAACATTGATCCCCCGGGGTGCCTGGATATTGATGACTGTGTCTCGATCTGGACCGAGAACGGTATCACAAAGGTTGCCATCACCATCGCTGACGTGGCAGAGTGGGTTCGAGCCAATCCGTGGATGACTCATGCTCAGAACATCGGGCAATCACTCTACGATGGCGGTGCACCTGCCAGGAGCATGTTTCCCAAGACGCTGGAGACCAGGATCTCTCTCCTGCCTGGCGAGAGAAGGCTGGGGTACGCCCTGATCTTCACCTGGGCCGGCGGTGTTTTCGAGCCCCATTTCAAGGAGGTGACAATCGTCAACCGGGCATCGTATACGTACGACAATTGCATGTTGGCCACCGAGATCCCGATGGATACTCTTCAAAAAATCTGCGAGCACCTCGCGGGCCGGCCACTGCACGATACTCATGACTGGGTGGCAGAACTCATGATCTTCTACAACAAGAAGATGGCCGAGGAACTTGTTAGGTTGGGAAAGGGCCTGCTTCGTCATCACTC
>CAIOJL010000132.1 GCA_903858595.1 uncultured Spartobacteria bacterium
ACAGGACCGACATCACCTACCCCCTTCCGGGCGAGTGTTGCCTCATAGACTATAAGTCTGCCGGACTCCGCTACAAGGAGCTGCTAGCCAAGATGCCTCTCAAGCTGAGGCTCATACTCGACCCCCTGAAAGGCCGATCTTGGTTCGATGAGAATGTCTTCGCACAGAAGAAGGAGCCAGTGAAAGCCCCCAAGAAGGTGCAAGCCGTGGTGAAGGCTAAGGGGAAGGTGTAGCTCCCTTTCTAGGCAGCTCTTCCTAGGGTAGGACGCTCTACGACCTAGTTGTGGTGATAGGGTTGGCTGGTCTAATCTTACTCACTCCACCATGGCCCACCCCAAGATCCTCTTCCTAGTACGGCCGCAGTCCCTCGCGGATCAGGTGGCAGAGGCTTTGCTGGAAGGCATTCCTTCGGGACCCTTCGATCTTTCCCAAACCGAGGTCTGGGTTCCGACATCGGGAGCGGCCCGCAGGATCAGGCATTCGCTCGCCAAGTTTTCTGAGGCGAGGGGAAGCGGTGTGCTCTCGCCGAGGTTCTTATCACCGATGAAGGCCCTGCTGCCGTCAGATGTTGCCCTTGCGAGTCGCACGGACCGCGAGGCTGCCTGGGGTCTTGTTCTTCAAAAAGCCCCACGCGACTCCATAGAGCATCTCTTTCCCAGGAATGAGGTACTCGAGGGTGAGCAGGCACTTCTGGGTACTGCCGGCATGCTCTGCGATCTCTGCGACATGCTGGCTGAGGGGGGGATCACGCCTCTGCTCCCCCGTATCCAGGAAGTCTGCGATGAGGATGCCGAGCGATGGGCTGAGCTGGCCCCGCTCACTAAGGGCTATCTGGCAGAACTCCAACGCCACGGGCTGAGCGATCCAAACGTCGCACGACTTGATTGGATCAAGGGCCCGGCGAACGAATTGAAAAGGCTCTTCATCGCCTGTATCCCGGATCTGCCTAAGATCGCCGAAAAGCGCGCCGAGTCACTCATGGAGCAGGGGGTCCCTGTGACAGTTCTGGTCTGGAAGCCGGGCACCATGGGTGGCGGTTTTGAGAACTGGGGGAGGCCGATTACAAGTGAGTGGCGCGAGTCGGAAATCTCGCTATTCCAAGACCAGATCGTGATGGCCAAGGATCCGGCGGAGGAGGCCTCAAGGGCTGTGGATTTCTTGTCGGGAGCCATGCCCCGGGGAAGCTATTCGCTGGTGCTGGGAGATCCGGAGCTGGGTCCTGCCTTTAAGGCGGAACTGCTCCAACGCGGAGGCAGCCCGTTCCTTCCAGAGGGTGAACCTCTCTCACTCACAGAATCGGCAATCGTGGCTGCCGAATGGATCTCTCTCAGACGGGACCGCAATCTCAGGACCCTGAGAAGGCTGTTGGAGACGCCCCGATTCGCTGCATGGATCGGGGCTCAGTGCGGTTTCTCCCAGAAGGAGCTCCTGGAGGCCTGCGGCGAGATGATGGTGGAGCTACTTGCTGAAACTCTTCCCCAAGCGGCTGGCTGCCTGGAGTCGTCAAAATCCCGGCCCCAGATCGCGCGCCTATTGAAAGCACTCGATGCGTCCTTTGCTAAGGATTCTGCGTGTGTGCTTACGGAGGCCTGGTCCGATGACCACGCGGGTGCGGAGGCTGTGCTGGAGGCCTGCGAGGAAAGCTCACCAGTTTTTAGTTTCTGGCCCGAACCGCAGAAGGCGCGCGATGTGGCGCTGGTGCGTTCGCTTGCACGTAGCAAGAAATTCGGAGCCTCCCAAGAGGGTGATACAGACCTCTCGGGCTGGCTCGAGGCCCCCTGGGCTGAGGGTAAGCGACTGGCTCTCTGCGGTTGTGTGGAGGGACGACTTCCGGCCTCGACCGATGGGCATCCTTTCCTTCCCGATCAGAAGCGCCGTGAGTTTGGGATTGCCGACAATGCCTCCCGCCGAGCGAGGGACGCCTATTTCCTCACGTGCCTGAGCAATTCACGACCTGCAGAAGACTTCCGCGCCAGTTTTTCCAAGTTCGGTCCCGACGGAAGTCCCTGCGTTCCCTCGGGACTCCTGATGCGTTGCGCGCCGGAGGAGCTGGCGGCTCGTGTTCTTGTGCTCTTTGACAAGGCCGAGGGCTCCGGCATCCCTCTGCGTCGTGAGCACTCCTGGCCTTGGCACCTTCCCAAGCCCGATGACGAACTGATCACGAGGATTAGTCCCACGGACTTCAGCTCTTACCTGGCCTGCCCGTTCCGGTTCTACTTGGAGCGACGATTGCGTGCGGCCTCCTATGATCCGGAGGCCCGTGAAATGGACGCGATGCAGTTCGGCGACCTGATCCACAAGGTACTGGAGCGGTTCGGGAAAGAGTCCCGAGGTGAGGGGGATCGCAAGGTGATCGAGGCGCTAATCCTCTCGCACCTGGAGACCGAGTCGAGGGAGCGCTTCGGTCAGGATCCCTCGCCGGCGGTGAGAGTCCAGCTCGAGGCGGCCCGTGTGAGGCTGATTTCCTTCGCGAGGGTTCAGGCCGAGGAATACGCCAAGGGATGGCGCATTCTGGAGAGCGAATACAAGATCGGCGCCGACCACCCGAAGACGCTCTTGCTTGCCGGGCTCAAGCTTACGGCCAAGATCGACCGGATCGAGGAAAATGGGGAGCTCATCCGCATCATCGACTACAAGTCCCAGGGCAGCCTCACCAAGCCGGAGAAGAAGCATTTCGGACCGCCGGCAGCAGCGTTCTTCAAGGAGGCAGAGGTCACTGTCAAAGGAAAGCCCAAGGCCTGGACTGACCTTCAGCTTCCGCTCTATCGCAGGATCGCAGAAACTCTCTACCCGGGACGTCCTGTCGAGACCGCCTACCTGGTGCTGGCGGCGGATCCTGAGCAGAGCGGTGTGAAGGCTCTCGAGCTGGATACCGACCAGATGGAATCGGCCATGACTTGCGCTGAAGCGGTGGCATCCCGGATGGTCGGCGGGGTCTTCTGGCCCCCCAGGACGCTGCCATCAAACTGGGAGGACAAATTCGAGTCGCTCTTCCTTAACGGAAAGCCGGAGCACTGCATCGATGAGGAAACCGTTCGGTATCTTGAAGGAAAGAAGGAGGCCGTCTCGTGAGCAGCCTCATTTCCAATATGATGCTCGTGGCCAATGCGGGCAGCGGTAAGACCTACCAGCTCACAAGCCGTATGGTAATGCTCATGGCGCTGGGTGTGGAGCCGCGCAAGATCGCCGCACTGACCTTCACCAAGAAGGCTGCGGGTGAGTTCCTCGATGCGGTTTTTCTGAGGCTCGCTAATGCGGTGCTCGATCCCGAGAAACTCCAGACACTCAGAAAGGACACCGACATCGAGAACCTGCGCAAGGGAACAGAAATCCCCGACCTCGATGATGTGCGCTGTCGGGAGATTCTCCGGGAATTTTCGCTGCAGGCTGGAGTCCTCACCATGGGGACAATCGACAGTCTCTTTGCCAGGATAGCGCGCGCCTTCCCGCTGGAGTCGGGACTGC
>CAIOJL010000133.1 GCA_903858595.1 uncultured Spartobacteria bacterium
ACCAAGCGCCGCCTTCCCTCCAGCGCATCAAGTTCCCCGTTGAGCTCATCATTGAGCTTCATCTCGGCAATAAGATCGACCTGCGGGTCCTCTGCCTCCGAAAACCCTGTGGGCTTTTCCTCCGAAGGGTCCTGTTTCTTGGGAGCAGGTGATGCGAGGGGCTCGGCATCGAGCTGCTCCTTCAGATCCTTCACCTGGTTTTCAAGGATCGGCACCTTGTCCGAATCCTTCTGAAGCGACTCGATCCGCTTCTTCATGGCGGTGTTCTGTTCCTCCAGAGCCGCCGCATAGGCCTTCTGCTGGGAGTTACGCTGATCCCCATCCGTCTTGACGTAATAAGAGGGGGTCGGATCAGAAACGACCAGCGGGTAGGCATACGGCCCTCCCGGCCTGTAGTTCCAATCGGCAGACTGCTCCTTGCGGTAGAGTGTGTGCCGCTCATGCATATCGTCCGGGAAGTCAGGATCGGTGTACCTTCCCGTCGGATAGGATTTCACGACTTCAGAAGTGCGGACTCTTGAAAGAGTGCTCTGCGGAACGCTGGTTCCGGCAACAGCAGGATAGTTTTCGGGATTCACGGTTTTGTGTGTGGCGCAGCCCGAGACGGCGCAGATCAGTGGAATGCAGAGGAGGTACTTCATTTGGCGGATGGGTTGTTATTTGCGGCAAGCCCGCGAGCGGCCTTGTCGAGATCGACCGTCTGGGTGACGTAGAGGTAGAAGAGCGTCCCGCCCGGAACGCGGATGTAGTAGGGGTTCTTCTGCAGCCCATCGAGGAGCCGCTGGGCATAGAGCTGTCCACCGGCTTGGATTCCTGCAGAGAGGGCCTGTGTCATTCCTCCTCCCTGAAGCTGTGTGGCTCCCCCCGTCAGCGGGGAAATAATATTGGTCACCCCTGGGAAAGCTCCCGCCCCTGCGGAAACCATCGAGGCCAACATCGCCTTCGCCTCGGCATATTTATCCGAGGCGATCTGATAACCCCGTAGTCCCGCCGATCCATCAGTATCTTTCCAGCGCCCTGGCTCCTTCTCATCAGGCGCGTAGTCCAGCACCGTGCCAGCTAGGGGGAGTTGCTTCCCGTTCTGGAAGACGAGCATCCACTGATGCTCGGAGCCTACCCGATCTCTAGCGGCACTGGTCTTGGCAACCCCGTGAACCTCCGTCCCTGCCGGGATGATGAGTCGTCCATCCCTCCAGACATCCTCAGTAATCAGGCCGATGATCGGTGTATCCAGGTTGATGGAGTCCACCGTATTTACCAACTCGCATTTCAGGAGTCGTCCATAGGGAAGGTAGTTCTCACTCAGTGAGTTCTCCTTCATGGCAAAGATCGCCTGCGGAATCGGTGGCGGGGTCTTCACCGCAAGGGGTCTTCCATCAGTCTGCACGGCAGCAGGCTTCGGGGTGGGCGTCGGCCTCACCGGTTGGATGTCAGGGATCCCCTCGTCAATCGTGTACCCCTTGGCTGCTGTGGCCTGCACCGGAATGTCCGGGGTTACCTTGCTCACCTTCCCTCCGCCTCGATGCAACAGGATGAAGGCCAGAATCACCCCTCCTGCAAACAGGAAGAGGATCAGCCGCCCGGTCGGCTTGTTGAGTAGCTCCGTCTTGAAATCGCGGAGGTTCATCGGACGACGTTCTTGTTGGAGGTACCACTAGCACTGGCACTCCTCACCGCTTGATGAGGTTCTGCCCTAACCACGAGGACATTCCATTTGTTGTCGGGGGCGAGGTGATTACGGCCACCCTGCCCATTCCCCGTGATGGCAAAGAATGCAGGGGTCACCGACTTCGGCGGCATCACCCCGGAGGCATCGGCAAGGGACTCCGTGTAGATCCGCTCATCCAGGCGAACAGCCAGATCCTGCGGCTTGTAGTAGATCGCCTCGTTGGAGTCGTTCTCCAGCTCCAGGCGAAAAACGAGTGTGTCCTCCTTCTCGAATCTCCAGACATCGAGGATCCGGATCGTGAAGTCCTTGTAATAATTGGTGATCCCCGGAGAGGCATGGAGCACACCGGCCAAGGCATCATGCTCCGCCTTCAGCAGCAGCGGGTAGGCCTTGGCCTTATCCATGAGCGAGAGGATCCGCTCGGGCACCACATTGATCCTGCCGTCCTTGCCGCTGCGATCCTCCTCGTAGAAGGTCACGTCATAGAAGGGGTGCTCCGAGGCCGTGAGGTGGAGCACATACGCCTTCCGGTTGAAGATCACCGTCAGGTGATCCTCGGCATCCTTCTTGAGTGCTCGGATCGTGAAGTAGAAGTTCCCTGGCGTGAACGAGATCAGGAATCCTGCGTTCTCCTGATCCTGAACGGCAATCGACTTGGCATAGAGCCCGGAGATTTCCGAGGGAAACATGACGGTCGTGGTTCCCGTCTTCGAGGCCACCGGGATGTCGTAGATGACGAACTCATCGAGTGGCTTCTGGACAATGGATCCGGCGTGGGCGAGCGAGCCCATGCACAGGATCGCAGCGAGGATTGGGAGCTTCATGCCCCCGAGACTTTCAGAAAATCACACCTCTGGTGCTCCCGGTTGGGAGCAACTTAATGATTTTTTACTTAGAGCTGATCTGAGGCGGACCGTCTGTAGAAACGATTCGATCTACGTTTCATTTCGAGTCTTCTCGGCAACTGGCTCCGCGAGACGATAGCCGGTGCTTCTCCCTGCCCCATCTTCCCGAAGCATCAGGCCTCGTGTCAGCAGGTCGTTGATGTCGCGAAGCGCAGTGTCCGCAGAGCACTTCGCAATCTTTGCATACTTGGAGGTGGAAAGTTTTCCCTCAAACCCGTCGAGCAGACGGTTGATCACCGCATGCTGGCGTTCATTCACCGGGCCGTCTTGGTTGATGCGCTCCCAGATCCTCGCCTTATGCAGGATTCCCCGAAGGCTTATCTGCGCCTCTTCAAGCGCTCTGTCCAGACAGCCCAGAAACCACTCCAACCACAGGGTGATGTCGATGGTTCCGCGCTGGCTGCTTTCCAGCGAATCGTAATACTGCTTCCGCTCCTTCTCGATCTGCGTGGACATGCTGTAAAAACGCTCCGCCACGCCGTCCGCCCTTGCGAGCGCCAACTCTGCAATGGCCCTGGCAATACGGCCATTGCCGTCTTCAAACGGGTGGATCGTCACAAACCAGAAATGTGCAATGCCGGCCTTGAGAACAGGATCAATCGTCGTGCTTCCCTCGAACCATTCCAGGAAGCGGCTGACCTCCGCATCAAGGATATCGGCATCCGGGGCCTCAAAATGAACATTTTCCCGCCCCATCGCCCCGGAGACCACCTGCATGGGGCCATCCTCCCCGGTGCGCCATGCTCCCGTGGTGATGCGTCTCATCCCACTACGCCCGCTTGGAAATAAAGCCGCATGCCATGAAAAGAGTCTCTCGGCTGTGAGTGCTTCGCCGAACTTGCGAGTAGCATCGAGCATCATCTCAACAACCCCCTCGACGTGACGATTCACAGGGGTCATCCCCGCATCAACAATCCCCAGGCGTCTCGCAATCGAGGAGCGCACCTCCTCCGCATTGAGTTTTTCCCCCTCGATCGCGCTGGACCCGATCACCTCGCTGGTCAGGCTTGCAAGGTTGGCCTCACCACGGAGATGGAAACCGAGTCCCTCCATTTGTCCAAGCAGCCGCCCCTGCTGATGCCTGACCTTTGCCAAAATAGGCAGCAGCCTCGCCTCGTTCCATCGGAACTCGGGCCACTCTTTACGCTGATGGATATAGGTCATGGGGATATTCGCCGTATCTTTGCGGAGATTATCGCCCGCAATCTCCGCAAATCAAGAATCTCCGCAGTTTTGCGGTAAATAACCCTGCTTTTCTCCGCAAACCCTCCCTACAGAGGGTGCTCCTCGTACTTGAAGTCCTGCACGACCAAAGGAAGACGCCCATTTCCCATGAGGTCGGGGTTACGGACGAAGAAGAAGGTGATCTTGAACTTCGCCACCTCCCGGAACTCG
>CAIOJL010000134.1 GCA_903858595.1 uncultured Spartobacteria bacterium
GAGGCCGACGGCTACGACCTCGGCGCCCAACGGAGACCGATCCAGAAAAACGACCTCCCCAAGGTCCAAGAAGAGCTCGAAACCTACCTCGCCACACTCCGCGAGAGAAAAGATCCCAGCCAACTGTCACTCACCACCGCCCTCATCGTCCCCAAGGAGAAAATCGCCGCCAACGGCGACTACAACCTGAGCGGCGATCGGTATCTAGAAGGAGGAGTTTCGCAGACTGAATTTCCCCTCGTACCGGTCGGACGATTCATGCGTGAGGATGTAAAGACGGTCGATCCAAGAAACTCACCAGATCAAACCTTCGAGCTTTGGAGCATTCCTGCATTTGATGCTGGTTCACCGGAGCTGATTCGTGGTGCGGACATCGGTTCACAAAAGAAAGTTGTGAAGCCGGGTGACGTTCTTTTATCGCGAATCATTCCTCACATACGTCGAGGCTGGGTGGTTCAAGAAAACAAAGAGGGAAGACCACAGGTAGCATCAACGGAGTGGATTGTGTTCTCTAGTGATGAGGTTATACCCGGCTTCCTTCGGCAGATTCTGGTCTCTGATTTCTTCCACAAGTCCTTCATGCAGACGATTACAGGCGTCGGAGGATCTCTATCCAGAGCCAATCCCAAAGCAGTTGGTGAAATCCTAATCCCCCTGCCGCCGCTGGAAATCCAACGCGAGATCGTCGCCGAAATCGAAGGCTACCAGAAAGTCATCAACGGCGCCCGTGCCGTCCTCGACAACTACCGCCCCTACATCCCCATCAACCCCGACTGGCCTGTTGTGCGGCTTGAAGATATCGCAGCGGAAGACTGCTCTCTATCATATGGCATCGTACAGCCCGGAGATGAGCTTCCTGACGGCTTGCCCATCGTTCGCCCCGTGGACCTGACCACAAACCTGATACGGCTCTCCGGGCTGAAGCGAATTAATCCTGAATCGGCAGAAAGCTACAAGAGAACTACACTCCGTGGTGGCGAGGTATTACTCTGCGTCCGAGGCACTACAGGCGTAGCTTCGATCGCAGCTCCGGAACTCGCGGGAGCCAACGTCACTCGCGGAATTGTTCCGATAAGGTTTAACACTGCTCTGGCGCTTCCAGCCTATGGCTTATTCGCCATCTGTTCAGAGTCTGTCCAGAGCCAGATTCGTTTTAAGACTCTACAAACCCTGCGCTTGTCTACAGTTACTAATGGACCACATTGTGCCCCATTCGTCAAAGGAACTTCTGAAAAGGCTCTCAAGCTTGAAACCTCCGACTGGCGGAAGGAGTTAGAAGTGCCGCAGGCGCACCCGAGTCAAGGGGCAAGCCTCTCGGTAGAGAGCGAGTCCCCACAGGAATCCTTCCACACTCCCTTTCGTGCCTGCTATTCGTGGTTAATCATCCCCACCCCACCTCTCGCCGCACAGCAAACCCTTGTCGCATGAAACAACCTAAAGCCAATAAACACGACGGCTGGACTGTAGTAAAGCAGCAGCTCCAGGACTGGGACGCTGCCCAACTCACGTCCCTCATCAAGGATCTCTACGAGACCGACGCGGAGAATCGTCACTTCATTCAGGCCCGATGCAAGGCTGGGAAAGAAGGAGAGGAGGGTGGTGCTGAGATGCTGGAAACCTATCGTAAGAAAATCACCAAACAGTTCTTCCCGAAGAGCGGAGAAGCCATGCTGAATCTGGCGGAGGCACAAAAGAATATACGCGATTACCGCAGGGCGACGGGGAGCATTCCCGGTACAGCAGAGCTCATGATGACCTTCGTGGAGAACGGCTCTCTCTTCACCCGTGAATATGGGGATATTGATGAGGACTTCTATGACAGCGTGGAGTCAGTTCTCGATGAACTGGCCAAACTATTTCGATCAGAGGTGCGCGATCTCTATCCTCAGTTCAGCGCGCGCTTGACGAAGCTGGAGCAAATAACGGATGGCGTCGGCTGGGGCTTCCATGACTATATCGCCGATGTGGTCTATCAACTTGAGAAGGATCTCAATGGATAATGCCCTTCGTATAAAGTGCTGATTACTTCTGAAGTCTTAGTTCCCTTTCGTGTCTTTCGTGATGTTCGTGGTTCTTCTTCCCTCTCTTTTCACATAACATCTCAGCCATGATCGCTCTCAAAGAACCCTCCATGAAGACTTACGTCTTCGAGATCAGATACGAGAAGTTCCGCGCCACGGTTGGCTTCCTCGGAGAATACACGCTCTATGATCTGGCGGAGACGCTGATCAAGGCGCTGGAATTCGATTTCGATCATTGCTTCGAGTTCTGCGACAACTTGAACAGATCCCACCGCATCGAGCGCTACACCCTCTTCGCCGACATCGGGGAAGCTGATGATGACCCCGGCGTGAAGTACACGCTGATCTCCGACGTCTTCACCAAGAATCGCACGATGCTATTCTACTTCGACTACGGGGATGACTGGCATTTTCCGGTCACCTGCATCGACATTGGCGAGGAGGAGGCCACCCGACGCCACCGCAGGGTACTCTCCCGATATGGCAACCCTCCCGTGCAGTATCCACCCTGCGAGGAGGAATGAAATTTCGTTGAACACCTCTGACAACCTGAATAGCTGGAAGATGTAGCCAGACACCCCATGGAGACACTCAGCACCACTTTTTGTCTGCTGACGCAGGATTCCTTACAGGCATGGGAAGTGCCGTGGGCCTGAGTGGCAATTTTTACGAATTCAACGCTTCGGCGACACCCGCCGAAGCTGATACCCGCGCCATGCAGTCCGACTGGTCCATGATCGGCAGGGATCTCTCCGAGGCGATGGGGCAAGTGGCCCAGCAACAGCGCAGTCGTTAACAGAAAGCCGGTAAAAGTCCCCAAGGCTAGAGCAGACCAACGCCGCTATACGCGAAATACCGGGCCGTGGGAACGGCCGGGATAGACTACGCGCAGCGTAGCCCCTGTTTAGCAAACAGGGGCGCTACTCGCGGGAGCGAGAGCGTCAAATCCCAAGCCGCTACACCGGCTTGCGGACTGGAATGCCATAAGTCGCCAACTCCCTCTTCACATCCCCCACGGTGTATGTTCCGAAATGAAAGATGCTGGCGGCAAGGACGGCGTCTGCTTTCCCGACTGTTAGCACTTCGGCCATGTGACCGATATCGCCCGCACCTCCGCTGGCGATTACAGGAATGCCGATGGCATCGCTGACGGCGGCAGTGAGTTCTAAATCGTAACCTTTCTTCGTTCCGTCGGAATCCATGCTGGTGAGGAGGATTTCACCGGCGCCGCGCCTGGCTACCTCCTTGGCCCAATCAACGGCCTGCCAAGTGGTCGGCCTGCGACCACCGTGGGTGTGGACAATCCATCCGCCCTGGCCATCTCTACGAGCATCAATGGCGACCACGACGCACTGGGAACCGAATCCCTCGGCCGAGGCGTTCACGAGGTTCGGATCATCAAGGGCGGCGGTGTTCATGCTCACCTTATCGGCTCCTGCTAGGAGCATGGCGCGCACATCCTCCACCTTGCGGATTCCACCACCGACAGTTAGTGGCATGAAGCAGGCATCGGCCGTCTTCTCGACCACTTCGCGCATGGTGGCGCGCCCTTCGTGGGAAGCAGTAATGTCGAGAAAGACCAACTCATCGGCACCCTGAGCGTCGTAAGCACGCGCACACTCGACCGGATCCCCCGCGTCGCGGATATTCTCAAACTTGGTTCCCTTAACGACACGACCACCGTCGACGTCGAGGCAGGGTATGATGCGTTTGCCGAGCATCGGGAGAGCTTAAAGGTTGAAGTATGAATTATGAAGTATGAAAAGGCGCTGTCATCAAGTGTTTGGACGCAGGAAGTTTGATAAGGACAACCAAGCCGCTGGGAAGCGGTGCGGTGGACGACCGCAGGGAGCCCGCATGGGCGGCACCGCTTGCCGGGAGGCAAGTGCCGTCAAAAGGGAAAGGAACTTTTAGAGTCTTAAAAAGTTGATTGAGAGCGCGGGTGGCTTAAATTCGTCTCTTCATCATGACTCAACGTACCTTCATGATCTGCGCCCTGCGATGCCTGCCTCTTTTGGCCCTTTTGCTGCTGCCTGGATGTGCTCTCTTTGAGGAGGGGGCGAGCCTTTCCAATTTCCACACAGTGGTTCTGGATCCGGGGCATGGGGGCTATGACAACGGGGCGAAGGCTGTCCGGGGCCTGAGTGAAAAGATGCTGACTCTCGATGTGGCCCGACGCGTGAAACCCCTTCTCGAAGCCCGCGGCTATCATGTGGTCATGACGCGC
>CAIOJL010000135.1 GCA_903858595.1 uncultured Spartobacteria bacterium
AATCCATCCTTTCAATGTGGAGTCATGTCCCTCAAGTCGGGAGCGACGATACCCACCTCGTCGCTTGGCCTATACAGAACCCGTATCGCTGTAGCTGCGCCAGTAGCGCTCCACCGTGCGCTGGGAGAGAGAGAACAAGATCGCCTCCTCTGCTCCCGTAT
This sequence comes from uncultured Spartobacteria bacterium, assembly GCA_903858595.1. Classification (GTDB taxonomy): domain Bacteria; phylum Verrucomicrobiota; class Verrucomicrobiia; order Chthoniobacterales; family UBA6821; genus UBA6821. The sequence goes on from CAIOJL010000135.1 coordinate 162, forward strand.
GCCCCTTGCTCCTCAATGCTATGACTCTCTTCCTTAGATCATCGCTATAGCTCTTCATCCACACCTTCTACCACTATTCCCAAACGACAGATATATTAGAACATTCTCTAAGATATCGCAGAGGGCGACTAAAACGATGCAGGTCCCGAGCGCGAGGGGAAAGACCAAGGCCAACCAGCCTTCGGAGCGCAGGGAGTCCATGTCGGCGAAGAGCAGAAGCTGCCCGGCGATTACAAGCCCCGCATACAGCCCAGCCCGCCCCCAGGCGCCGCGCCCGTAAATCCAATCCTTAAGGCATTCTATCAGCGTCTCAGGACTGCGGGAAAACCACTCAAAGTCGTCTTGGTGGCTGTCACGCGGAAACTCTTGATCTGCTTGCACTCACTCCTCAAACAATACTGCTTCTCACCGGCTTAGGGCAGTTTAAGCAATACTATAGCCATCCTTTGCGGCGGCATGTGGCGTATAGCAGCGTCGTATCGCTTGGACTGTAGCACAGTGACTACAGCCGCATCGCTTGCTCCTTGCTAAGCCACCAATGGCGCTCGCAAACCGACGGCCACATTGTTATTTAAAATGCTCTAAAAGCTCCCTTGGAAAGACAGTTGCTAATGGGCTACGCTTTGCGTGGTCTATCCCAGCCGTTCTCACGGCCGGTATTTTGCTGATAGCGGCGTTGATTTTCTGCGGTGGGACTCTGCTGACTTACTCTTTCAACTCATACGCCAGGACTTCCAGGCCCGGGATCTGTACGAAGTGCTTCGCATTGCGGGTGAGGGCCGGAATGCCGCGAGACACTGCACAAGCAGCGATCCAGAGGTCGGGGTAATCGGGTCCTTTACCCTTTCCTGTCATCCCCACCCATAAGTGACAGTAGCAATCCATGGTTTTCTGATCCAGAGCAAGCAGCAGGAATCCGCTATAAAATGACTCCAGTTCTGCGAGTTCGATCCCTTTGAACAAGGTGCCCCGTGAGAACTCGGCTTGGGTAATCCAAGGAACCACGAAAGATGCTCCGCCTGCTTTCTCAATGAGATCGCCGATCCTCTTCCGTTTGGATCCTAATCTCCAGAAATCGATCAGGACTGTGGTATCGGCGATCAACTCCATGATGAGGAGAGTTTTCTACGTGTCGCGTTAATGGCCGTTCAAGTTCGGGGAAATCCTTATCCGGTATTTTTGACAGGGATTGGGAGGCCTTGATGGCTGCTTCTAAGGTTCCCTTGCGCGGAACCAGATTCTCGATCACTTCCGAAAAGGTACGTCCATCCTTCCAAGCAAGGAGTCGTTGGTAGGCCGTTTCAGTCAGGGAGATTGTTTTCACATGAGACACATCACACAGAACACAGCCTGCGTCAAATAGACATCCTCTTAGCGACGTTACCAATATCTGAACACAAGCCCATTCGGAATCTTTGCACATCCGTTTGAGTTTTCTTCAGCCTAGTCCTCCTTATTTTCCTGAGTGCATGAGTTCCAGAATAAATCTAAATTCTCGGCTCTTCTTCACCAATCCCAAGGTCATCTCGTCCGAGCCAATCTTGGTGTAGGTGACATCTGTCAGTTTGGCGGGGGAGATGCGGGCGCTGACGAAGGGAATTTTTCCGCCCTGGATCACCGGGGCGATGAAGAATCGGACTTCGTCGACAAGCTTGCATTTGCAGGCCTCGCCTAGAGTTTTCCCGCCGCCCTTGAGCAGGACGCTGGAGACATCTTACTTGCCAAGTTTCTTGAGCGCCGCACGCAGACTCATAGCCGAGAGAAGCATGGTCGGATCGCGGTGAATATCGGTCAATAGCTTGGACTTTTTCGGAATCTTTCCACCGTGCGACCAGACGACGCGCCACGCTTGCAGTTGCTATCCTCTCGGATCCTGATCCCGCGGATGATGAGAATCGCTTGTCACGATGCTTGAAGCAATTCCTCAGCAAGGCGACCGGACGCCTCAGTGAGTAGTTCCAGGGAGCCGGAATCGAACGGTGTTTGCCAAGCTGAATAGATATTTTCGCGGTAGAGGGGAGCAGGCGGCAGATAGCCGATGCTTCCATTGATCAGATTCAACCAGAGAACGGGATTGCCGGGGTATTGATCACGCAGATGCTTTTGGATGTTGGAGTAGGCCTCGGCCATCGTTCCTAAGAGAACGGCATCGCCGAGACGCCAGCCGGTGAGTTCCAGTGGGAAAGTGCCGTCATCGCCAAGAGCTTTCCGGATGAAGAGCTTTCGCCTCAGGCGTTCCGCCATGACACGGTCTCCGCAGGCGTGGTATTGGCATTCCAACTCTGCGGCGGATGGCCAGTCCTTGATGGGGAGTTCCACGCGCCGGATCACCGCCTCCAGAACGGATGGAAGAATGTGGCGTTCCGGTTTCCACACCGCCAGCGAGGCACCCGACTCGACCACCTGTGTGAATTTCAACACATGACTCGGTAAATCCATATCCTCAAGGGTCGCAAGAACTGCATACCCCAGCTGGCGTCCGTGACCGTCTGCGACGGCTGTATCGCCAACATACTGGTGCCGCGGTGCCAGTTCACCCGAGGCTCCCTGCAGGAAGAGGGCGGGGGCCCCGCCGGTGTGGCTTTCAATTGTTTCGCGCATCGCCCCGATGAAGTCGGGTGAGATCAGAGAGTTTTCCCAGGCGAGTGTGGTGGGATGGCAGGCATAGTTGGCCAGTGTCGCCATGCAAGATCCGTTCGCCCGGCTTACCCGGCCCGCCAAAAGAGTGTTATCGGCGGCGGATCTGGGATTGTAGCCCACCGTTATCCGGTCGCCGTGAGTCAGGTCGCGGTTGGATGCCAGCGAGCAACGGCCAGTATGCCACTGCAGAAAAGCAGGCTCGGCGGAGGCAAGGGCCCTCGATACCGCCTGCAAGGAGGCCTCGAAAACACGCTTCGCATAGAGGGGAAGGAGTTCACCACCACCCCAATGAGGCTCCGAATCAACCAAGGGAGGAGCGGAATGGGTGTGGGTGAGGGCAAAGATGACGCGTTCGGCCGGGAGGGAAAGTCCGGCGCAGATGCGTTGGATAAAGCGTTGCCCGTATTCGACATTCGCGAACCACCCGAGATCGGCATCGATCAAGACGAGCGGCAGTGACTCGGGAGATTCCCGGAGCGTCAATGCCGTCAGGGAAAGAGGTCGATGGATGCCGGTTGCTGCATCGTGTTTCGCCGCACCCCAGTTTCGGCAAAAGATGCCGATGGGGGGAGTGATGTCCTCCCGAGCTACGCCGATGATTCCCGCGAAACCTTTATTTTGCATCAGGGATGATAGTTCTTAATTTTTGCAGAGGGATAGGCCTCCTTCCATGAGAAGGACACTGCCGGTCATGTGACGGTTCCGGGGGTCGCACAGGTGGGCGACCTGCACGGCGACTTCGGCTGGATCGATAAGGCGTCCGATCGGAACTTCCTTGCGGGCTTTTTCCCTACTGGAGGCATCCTTTTCAAAAACCCTGCCACTCAGGCCGGCGTCTACATAACCGGGAGCAACCTCGTTGACGAGAATGTCGGCGGCGGCATACTCAAGGGCAAGCTGCTTCATCAGCATGCGCAAAGCCGCCTTCGAGACGCAATAAGCAGGGATGTGGGCGTGGGGAACACTTCCCGCCCAACTTCCGATGAAGACGATCCTGCCGGGCATGGACCTGCTTGTCAGGAGGTGCGCAGCCTCGAGGGCAAGATAAAAGGCCCCGTCGAGATTGACAGACAACTCCTTTTTCCATTGTGCGGGCGTGAGCTCACGCAAGGTGGACAGGGTGACGATGGCGGCATTGGGAATAACGAGCGTGGGTAGGCCAAGAGAAGACTCGACGGTCCGAATCCAGTCGAAAACAGCCTCCGCATCTGTCACATCCACACGATCGTAACGCGCACGCGATCCGAGTTCGTCGAGCAGGGACTTCGCATCGCAAGCAGGGTGGATATCGCCGATGGCGACTGAGGCGCCGTGGGAATGGAGCTCCCGAGCGATGGCCCTGCCGATGTCGCCGAGCCCCCCACTGACGATGGCTGTTTGATTTTGCAAGTTCATCACCAGTCGCCGACGGAGCCGTCCGCATGAAATATTCTTTGGAGCACCTCCTGCTGAAACGGGTGCTTCTTCACCTCTTTCTCGTTGATTTCGATCCCGAGTCCGGGTCGCTCGCTCGGACGCACTATCCGGCCCTTGGTCTCAACAGTGAAGCCTTCCTGCACAACATCCGTGCGCCAGGGAACGTCGGCATGGACGCTTTCGCAGATAATGTAGGAGGGAGTGGCGAAGCCAAGCTCCAGCGAGGCCGCCGTGCTGACAGGGCCCTGAGGGTTATGCGGTGCCAGCGAGACCCTGTAGGTCTCGGCGAGCGCGGCGATCCTACGAGCCTCGGTCAGTCCTCCGCAATGGGTGATGTCAGGTTGCAGGACACTGGCAGCGCGTTTTTCCAGCAGGTCGCGGAAACTATGGGAAGTCACGAGGCGCTCTCCCGTGGCGATCGGGGTCTTTACCGCGCGCTGGATATCCGCGATGCCGTCCATTGCTTCGGGCCAGCATGGTTCCTCGAAGAAGTAGAGATCGAAAGGTTCAAGGGCCTTGGCGAACAGCATGCCCATCCGGGGGGAGGGTCGTGCATGGCAATCGACCATGATGTCGATGTCGTCACCCACGGCCTCCCTCATGGCGGCCACACATTTTTCCGCATAACGCACGGGTCGGTTTCCTTCTAGAGGCATGGTCTCCGGGACCGCCATGGTCTTGAAGGCAGTAAAACCCTCTGCCACAGCCTGCTGGGCGAGCTCGCCGAATCGTTTGGCGTCCGAAGGATCGGTATCGTAAAAGTCCTCCATTTTTCCACCTCCAAGATGGCAGTAGAGTCTTATATAATCCCGCACCCGGCCACCCCAAAGCTGGTGGCAGGGGACACCGAGAATTTTGCCGGCAATGTCCCACAGAGCGATATCGATCCCGCTGATAGCTGTTCCTCGGACGATCCCGTTGCCATGCCAGAAGTGCTGGCGATACATCATCTGCCAGAGATACTCGATCCGGCGGGGATCCTCCCCCACGAGGAGTTGAGAAATATCCTCGATGGCACCTACGACACCCCGTGTGTGCCACTCGAGCGTCGCCTCGCCCCATCCGACAAGACCGGGTTGGTCGGTTAGGACCTTGACGAAG
>CAIOJL010000136.1 GCA_903858595.1 uncultured Spartobacteria bacterium
CTTGGGCTGAGGGCATTTGGTCGTTTTCCTGCGTTGCTTGCTTGGGCAAGACCGCAAGGGTATTGCCACTGCGCTGCACGCCTTGGAAAACAATCAAATACTCTTCAGCGGCCATCATGGGATTTAATCAGTGGATCCCTAAGGAGTGCAACCCTTCGAGAATGACGTTGCCGCACTCTCCCGATTTCCTCATGATTCAAGCAATGACCAACATTTGGGGTGTTCTGTTTGACTGGGACGGTGTCGTGATTGATTCCTCATCCCAGCATGAGAGGTCTTGGGAGCTTTTGGCCGGTGAACGAGGACTCACATTGCCTGAAGGACATTTCAAAGCCGGATTCGGCAAGATGAACGAGGTGATCATCCCGGCTCTGGGCTGGGGCGATGATTTGGATCTTGTCCGTGAGTTGGCCAATAGGAAAGAGGAACTCTACCGCCAGCTTGTTGCTGCTGAGGGAGTCATTGTGCTGCGGGGCGCCCGCGAATTGCTGATTGCCCTGCAGGAAGCCGAGATTCCCCGTGCTGTCGGATCTTCCACGCCACGGGGCAATCTGGATGCCCTTTTTGCAGCCACCGGTCTGGATGCCTTCTTCGATCAGGTTGTCTGCGGCAGCGATGTTCTGAATGGAAAGCCTGACCCCGAGGTCTTCTTGAAGGGAGCCAGGTTACTCGGGCTTCCTCCTCAGCGTTGCCTTGTTATCGAGGATGCCTTTGCCGGGATCGAGGCGGCAAGACGGGGCGGAATGAAGGTGGTCGGCGTCGCTACCACGAATCCGCTCTCTTCCTTGGGGGAGTGCGATTTAGCTGTCGAAACGCTGCTGGAGGTTTCCCCCTCCAAGCTTGCGGCATTGCTGAACTGATTTTTTGGATGAATACCGTTGATACCGTGGATTACCTGCTGATGTGCTTGTTGCCGCTTGTCCTTATCCTATTGGGTGGGATCTGCGTGATGGCTGATGTGGTGCTGCTGAAGCGCCGCGGCGATGCCGACTCAGTTGCCTCCTATGTGGATGCAAGATCGCGTCCCCGTCCAGGGTTACGCCTTGCCTCGGTGTTTCTCTTCACCCTGTCCTCGGTGCTTGCCGCCCGTGATCTCCTGATCCTCGATCACGAGGGCAGGGTGATGCTTCTCCCTGCCTGGATCGGGATTGTCACTACGGTGATTTCCTTCCTGATCCTGCTCTTCGGGATACTGCTTCCGAGAGCTATCGGGGAATCGCTTCATACCTCTATGCCGATCCGGGCCCTCTCCCGCCTGGCTCGGTGGATGACTATTTGGATCGATCCGCTGGCTGAGTTGGGTTGGGCTTTTGTCGCCTCGACCCTGAAGCTATTTCATCTCGATCCCCGTCGCACCGCCGAGCAGACCGAGGAAGATGTGCTGCAGATGATGGATGAGGGTTTGGAGAGCGGCGCCTTTGAAGCTGCCGAGAAGGAGATGGTGGAGGGGGTGCTCGATCTCGACGAGCAGTCTGCAGCTGAACTCATGACCCCTCGCTCCAGGGTTATATGGCTCGATCTTGACGATACGAACGAAGGGAACTGGCGAAGGATCGCCGGGGCCGGTCACTCCGATTACCCTGTCTTTCAGGGGGGGCACGACAACGTCATGGGGATGGTCGATGTGAAATCCCTCTGGGCCAATGTCTCCATGACCGGAGGCGTGCGTCTTGCCGATGTCCTGACCCCTCCATTGTTTGTTCCTGCGACGATGACGGCCCCGCGCCTGATCGAGGAGTTTAGGAATGTCCGCCGGCATGTAGCGCTGGTGGTGGATGAGTTCGGTGTGGTCGAGGGGATGGTGACCCTCAAGGATGTGGTCGAGGCCATCGTCGGCAGATTGCCCGAACGCGGTGTCCGCCAGAACTATCCCGAGATCATCACTCGCGAGGATGGGAGCTGGCTGATCGATGCCCAGCTCGATTTTGAGGAGACAACCCAGGCTATCTCATTGGAGTTATCCGATGAGGAGTTGGAGACCAATAGGTACCAGACGATCGGCGGGTTTGTCCTGCATCATCTCGGCCATATCCCGGAGGAGGGTGAGAAGTTTCAGCAGAACGGCTTCCGATTCGAGGTTGTCGACATGGACCGTCAGCGCATTGACAAGCTGCTTGTCAGTCGTGATCCGAAGCTTTCGTTGGACGAAGAGGCTGCTTCCCAATGATCGCCGCCGCTTATCATCCGGAGCTTTTTCCGATGGAGCGCGTCTGGTGGCTCTACGGACTTTTTCTCCTCATGATTCTTGGAAGTCTCTTTCTGGACATGCGTCGCAGGAATGGGAATGAGCATGAGATAGGTCACCAGGAAGGCCTCTTCAATCTGCTTCTTTGGGTTTCCTTGGCTCTGCTTTTTTGCGTAGGCCTCTACTTCTATGGACTGCATGTCTTTCCTCAGGATCTGAGACTGGCCGGATACGACCCCAAGGTTCTCGCTAAGCAGTGCAGTCTCGAGTTTCTCTCCGGTTGGTTGGTTGAGAAGAGCCTCTCAATCGACAATCTCTTCATCTTCCTTGTGGTCTTCGACTTCTTCGCGATCCCGCCGAAGTACCGTCATAAGATCCTCTTCTACGGCATCCTCGGAGCCATCGTCTTCCGCGCCCTCTTTATCGCCCTCGGATCGGTGCTTATGCAGATCTCCTGGGTTCCGCTCGTTTTCGGAGTCTTCCTGGCTATCACGGGTCTCAAGGTTGCCTTCGGTCCTGAGTCCCATCCCGATCCGGCTCATAATGTCCTCCTCCGCCTCCTGAAGAAGTTCCTGCCGATATCACCGGGTCTGCACGATGGGAAGTTCCTCATCATGGAATCGGGCCGTCTCATGGGGACACCGCTCCTCCTGACGCTCATCTTCATCGAGTTCACCGATATAGTTTTCGCTGTCGACAGTGTCCCGGCGATCTTTGCCATCACCAAGGAACCCTTCCTCGTGTTCACGTCGAATATCTTCGCGATCCTTGGGCTACGGGCTCTGTTCTTTCTCCTTGCTGGAATGGCCTCCAAGTTCCACTACCTCAAGTACGGGCTGGGATTCATTCTCTGCTTTGTGGGCCTGAAGATGTTCTGGCTAGATCCTCACTTTCACGGGCACTTCCCGACAGTCTGGTCTCTTGGGATCATTGTTACTGCCCTCGCCATGGCCGCATTCTTCTCCTGGCTCCTGCCATTGAAAAAAGAAGTGGCAGAAGGGTGAAGTAATCCCGCAGCCGTAACGGATGCGAAGCAACGGCCGAAGGGATATGAAGACTCCCGCTGAGCAGAGGCGCGGAGGAGGAAAATAAGAAAAAGAGTTCGTATGGTATTGATTCCATGAATGCATGATGCCGAGTAGCTATTCACTCAGCTTCCTGGATTCCACATTCATCATCCCATTTATCCCCTTCATCCTTGTAAAATC
>CAIOJL010000137.1 GCA_903858595.1 uncultured Spartobacteria bacterium
ATGATTTTTGAAGGTGCGAGCGCTGGGCGATACCCGCATCGGCCATCTCAAAAGCGACTTCCGCCTCGGTCGCAACTTCCTCAAGGGCCAACGGGGCGACAGCACATCAACCTCATCTTGGCTGCCACAGCCGCCAACCTCTCCCTCTGGATGAGGAAGATCCTCTCGGCTCTCGTTCAAATCCTATCCCAAATACCTCTCCACAACCCAATCACCAACTCCCCGGCAGACTTCACAGAACATGGCTTGCCCGGCTGTTGCTGCGCATCCGTTACGGCCAGCTTTTGAGCATTCATCCCTTTGAGAAAGTTTTTATCCATGAACTACTTACAGAAGTCGACTTCAAATCTTATATGCCTCACAAAAATAACCAGTTGACACTGTGAGACTTATAACCGTACGCTTGTGATTTGTGAATAATTCTTGTTTTGGGTGAGTGAATTTACTGAACACACCCTTCCCAAAAAACTCTGTGCTCTCAGCGCCTCTGCGGGAGCCCTTCCCTTGATTCTTTATTTCTCAGTCGGCTCGTTAGCTGCCTTCCAGCCTGCGATGCCGGGTTTGAAATGCTGGACGTTTGTGTATCCGAGTTTCTGTGCGGCCTCTGCGGCACTGGCATAGGCACCGCAGTGCTCATTGCCGCAATAGGCCACGATCAGGGAACTCTTGTCGGAGGGTAGCACCTTGGCTAGATCAGCGGTGTGGGCCGTATAGTCGATGGCGCTCGGAATGTGCCCATTGGCATAGGAGACGGGACCATTGACATCGAGAATGGTGACTTTCTTGGCGGCGATGTCCGCCTTGAGATCGGCGAGGCTGATGTCCGGGAAGGAACCGGCAAAGGCATTCAGGGCGAAGAGAAGTGAGGCGGCTAATAGGAGATGGAAATGTTTCTTCATGAATGAAAAATTAGCATGGGCCCTTGAATCTGCAAGGCGCTAGCACATGTAAATCGGTGTGCTTCGAATTCAAAGGCCGAGTTGAAGAACCACTTGGCTTCCCCAAGATGCTCGTGTAATTTGATTTCCTTGATCAGCCAGCGTGGCGGAATTGGCAGACGCGCCGGACTCAAAATCCGGTTCCCTTAAAGAGTGTCGGTTCAAACCCGACCGCTGGTACCATCTGATTACTTCTCCAAGGGGATTGATCGGAATCATCAGGACTTTCCATATAACATAAAAAGGCCGCATCCAAAGATGCGGCCTTTTTCGTATGGATATCGCTTAAACGATTAATTCAGAGGGCTGAAGGAATAGAGGTTTCCCCCCGCACTGTTGATGCTGAAACTGTGGGAAACCGGTGTGGCGGCACTATAATTGGTGTTCCCAGTCTGGGTGGCGGTAAGTGTCACCGTTCCGGTTCCGGTAATCGTGACTAGACCATTATTATAGGTCGCAGGGCCGATTGGCATGACAGTCACTGTCAGTCCCGATGAGGCTGTGGGCTGGGTGATGATGAAGCTTGATCCCATCGCCACGGAGCCGGCAGGCAGGTTCAGACTTGGGAATGTGATGGTCTGTGGTCCAACATTAACGTTAATGACTCCTGCGGTCACCGGAGTGATGACAGCCGCATAGTTGCCTGCAGCGGCCTGTATTACGAGAACAGTAATCTGGCCTGCGCCACCAATATGCACATCGCCTGTGTTGCCATTGATGGTCGTTCCAGTGGGTGCTCCCGGGGCCAGCGAGTAAGTCAAGGTGCCTGCGGACGACGAGGTGACTGCCGTTGCGACGTTCGGCATATTGGCTGAATAATCGACTGTCTGGGTTGCATGCTGAGTGATATTCGGAGTCGTTCCCGTAACTGTGATAGTACCGGCAGGGACTGCAGTGGCGACTGCCACGTAGTTACCCGTGGCTGCTTGGGTCGCATTGACATTAATGGTTCCAATACCGCCGATGGTTACGACGCCCGTAGAGGCAACGATGGTCGTGCCGGCGGGATACCCTGTTCCGAGGGTGTAGGTTAAGGCGCCGGTTGAGGGAGAAGTTGCCTTAACTGTAGCCGTTACATCTTTTGAGTAGACAAGGTTCTGGGCGGAAGCCGGGGTGATCACGGGAGTACCCTTGTTCACCGTGATGATTCCCGCGGTGACGGCCGTGGTGACTGCGGCATATGAATCTGAGGCCGCTTGCGTGACTAAAACGGTGATAGTTCCTGCGCCTCCGATGGTCACATTGCCTCTTTGATCAACGCTGCTACCAGCGGGATAACCGGTCTGGAGCGAGTAGGTGAAGGCGCCGGTGGATGGGGATGTGGGAACCACGTTCACGGTGGCCATGTTGGTGATGTAGGTAACGGTCTTATAAGCGGCCGGGGTGATCGTGGGTTGCCCGGCACTCTCCACATTGATGGTGCCGACAAATACCGCGGGGGTGACTGCGGTGTAGTTGCCCGCGGCTGCTTGGGTCGCTAAGACACGGATGGTTCCAACACCGCCGATGGTTACGACGCCCGTGGAAGCCGCGATGGTCGTACCGGCGGGAAACCCTGTTCCGAGGCTATAAGTAAAGGCCCCAGAGGAGGTTGAAGTTGCCTTAACTGTAGCTGTTACGCCTTTTGAGTAGACAACGTTCTGGGCGGTATTCGGAGTGATGGTCGGCGGCGCGGGGTTGACGGTTATCGTTCCGGCTAAGATTGCATTAGTGATGGCATTGTAATTGGAATTAGCGGCCTGAGTCACCAATACGCCGATGTTATTCAGTTGAGTAGTAATTCCACCAATGGTGACAACGCCCGTGGAGGCAACGATGGACGTTCCAGTAGGAGCGCCAGTACGAAGGGAGTAGGTTAAGGCACCGGTTGAGGTAGAAGTTGCGATAACTGTGACGGTGGCATTGGTTGAGTAGATAATGCTCTGGCCGGTAGTCGGGGTGATGGCTGGGTTCCCCTTATTGACCGTGATGATGCCCGCGTTGGTCGGCGTAGTGACCGCAGCGTAGTTGCCTGCCGCAGCCTGAGTGACCTTAACGGTGATTGATCCGGCCCCGCCGATGGTGACATTGCCACTGCTGTCGACGCTGCTACCGGAGGGAGCCCCCGAGGCTAGCGAGTAGGTGAAGGCGCCGGTGGATGGGGATGTGGGAACCACATTTACGGTCGTCATACTGGGAGAATAGGAGACTGTCTTTGCGGTGGCAGGGGTAATGGTCGGAGTTCCAGCTGTGACCGTGATGGTGCCGGCTGGAACCGGGGTGGTGACTGCCGCGTAGTTGCCTGCTGCAGCTTGGATCGCCAGGACATTAATGGTTCCTGTTCCACCAATGGTCACGACACCCGTGGAAGCAACAATGGTCGTGCCGGCGGGATACCCTGTTCCGAGGGTGTAGGTTAAGGCGCCGGTTGAGGGAGAAGTTGCCTTAACTGTGGCTTTTGCGCCGTTTGAGTAAGCAACGCTCTGGGCGGCATTCGGGGTAATGGTCGGTGTCGCGGCGGTGACGGTGATCGTTCCCGCGGTGACGGCCGTGGTGACTGCGGCATATGAACCTGAGGCCGCTTGCGTGACTAAAACGGTGATGGGAGTTCCGGCGGAGGTGATTCCACCAATGGTGACGACGCCCGTGGAGGCAACGATGGACGATCCAGTCGGAGCGCCAGCCTTGAGGGAATATGTCAGCGCACCCGACGATGTGGATTTGGCTGTTACGGTTACCTTAAGGCCGCTTGAGTAAACAACAGATGAAGGTGCAGCAGGTGTGATTGTCGGCGCAGTTGCGGCAATAGCTTGAGCTAGCGAGATTGCGAAAACAGCCAGCGTGTAGACTAGGGAGGATTTTTTCATAGGTGGTATTGGGGATAGTAAACTACAACTAGTTCATCCTATTGCATGGAAAAATCAACAAGAAAGTCGTTCTCAAGCGATCTCCTCTGCCGATTTTCCGCAAGCAGCAACGAAAACTTTAGAAATTTCTTCCAAGTCCAAGGTAAAAATGAGGTTATGAATCAGTAAGGCCTCCTTTTTCTTGGCTGGAGTTGGACATCTTGAATAAGAAAATGACACCGAATTATCCCGACAATCCAGATACCGATGCAAATCGGGGCTTTGCCTTGGGCGGGCTTCTTCCCGTGGCCTTGATTACCTCGGGGGCACTGGGCTCCGTGTTTCTGGCCGGGGATAGGACTGCATGGGGTTATGGCATTTTTCTACTCATCGCTGGAGCAACCCTGGTGGGATTTCGTCCCCTGACACGGATTTCATGGCGCTATTTTGTTCTCAGTGTCCTCATTCCACTTGCCGCGGGGCTTTCCCTGTTGCCGATACGCGCCTCCCTGCACCCTTGGCGAGCAGCCCTTCAGGAACTCCAGGCACTGCATTTGCCCAGCGTTGTTTCCCTGGATCCGGCATCCACGGTGTTCTGGCTGGTGCTGCTGGGCGCCAGCGTCTTTGTCGGCCTCTTTCTGCTCTCCAACCCCATGAATTCCAGAAACATGGGGCGAATCGGTTTTTTTGCCGTGATCGGCTGTACCCTCTATGCGGTTTTGGCGGGGATCTCTTTTCGAACCGGCTGGCATTACCCGTTCTTCCATCAGTTGGAAGGATATCCCGAAGTCTTCGGTTTTTTTCCCAACAGGAACCATACAGCGGGCTTTCTGGTGACTGGTGCGATTCTTTCCCTAGGGTTGATCCATGCGGGGCTAAGTCGTGGAAAAATCCTCGGAGCACTCATCGCTTTTTTCTGTTTCTCGACACTGGTTGCCTTCTTGCTTGTTTTTTCCCTCTCCAGGGCGGGGCTTCTTTTTCTTCTGCTTGGGGGGGGGATTTGGCTGCTTGGCCTTGGAAGACATCGCTCCCGCCTGCTGATCGTTGCCAGTCTTGGAATCACACTCTTTGTTCTTACTCTGTTTCTGGGTTCCGGGAGCGATCTTCTGGAGAGGTTGAAGGAGGGCTCCGTTCTTCATATGACGGCGAGTGGGGAAAGGGCACCCGAAGTGGGAGGGTCAAAGAGGACCCTTCTCTCCGATGAGAGGGTGCCCATCGCTTTCGACACGCTCCGCATGGTCGAGGGTCAGCCTCTGACCGGGATCGGCCTGGGGACTTATGCAATCGTCTATCCCTATTATGCCGACAGGAGCATCATGGGAAAGACGACGGCTTTGCATCCCGAGAATGACTGGCTGATGATGGCGAGTGAAGGCGGATTGCCGTTTCTTCTGCTCGTTTTGGTCGGGGTTGGCATGCTGGTTTCCGAAATGCCCGGTCTCTATCGAGCAGACCCCGAGGGTTGGGCCGTAAGATGGGCCTTCATTTCGGCTTTCCTTGCCGAGTTGCTGCATGGGTTGGTCGATGTGCCACTCCATAAAGTCGAGCTGGGTTGGTGGATTCTGGTGCTAGGCGGGGTGGGGTTTGCCGGGACTCGCTGTCAGGCGCAACAGGGGGTTGGTTTGTTTCTCCAGAGGGTGTTGCTAGGGATAGCGGGTCTTCTCATTCTCTTTGCAGGCCTCGATGTGACTCTTGGACAGGCGGGTAAAGTCCGGGCAGTTCCCCTAATGGAATCGCGGGATGCTCGGATGAAGGTCCTTAACCGCTACGCCTACGCCAAGCCGGAGGAACGTGTTCCGGTCTTTGAGGAGTGTGAGCGGCTTCTTGCACTCTATCCCATGAACGGGCAACTGCATTATCAGTATGGAATCTTCCTCCTGCAGGGGCATAAGCCCCTTGAAGCCTCTGAGCGGTTTCGTATAGCCAGAAGACTCTCCCCATGGGATGCTGATCTTGCCTTCGAGCAGGGAGGGTTGATGGCGGGCGAAGATCCTATGGAGGTCGCTAGGATCTGGAAGGAGGCGCTTACCACGAGGTTGAAGATCGATCATCATCCGAGGGAATTCATTGCACGCACGCCGGCAATGTTTTCCAGCATGATAAGTATCGCCGCATCCTACCCGGAACTGATCAAGCTAATGCCAGACCTTTCCATGATTTCTCCGGTAACACGATTGATCTGGCTGACACAGCCCCTCTGCGATCCCGGTCTCCTCCCCGTGGCTGCGGGCGATCCAGCGTTCATGGCATCACTCTCCTTGAAGGATCAGGGACGTCTTTTCGAGACTTGGTGGCAGCGTGGGGACAAGAAGGAGGTCGCGGCGTTCCTGAATGCGCACCCTGAGTACTCTCGCTCCGCGATCGCCACCGCAACGGCCATCGCAGCCACCTCAGGTCGGGAGGAGGAGGCGTGTCGATCGCTGATTTCCTTGTTCAGCCTCAATCTTCCCCCGCTGGCAAACCCTTCCGCCGCGATCCAAGCCGCTGAACGTGACGTTCCTTCAGAGTCTCTTGCTGCCGCAAAGTATTATCTGGAACGCGGCAATGAAGTGGCGGCACGTCGTCTACTCTCGGAGGCTTCCTCCGATCCCTCCAATATCAGGCAGGTTCTACTCCTGAAGGCCCAAATGGAGTTGAGCGCGAAAAACTGGAAGGAACTACTGAATGATCTGCTCGGCTACCTTCATGCCAGTGGTCAACTGTGAAGGAGAGGGCTTTGATCTTGGCTCGCCGCGATCTGAAACACTTTTTCCGCTTTCAACTTTCCCTTTTTAACTTTTCCCTTTTGAAATGCCCCCAAAAAACGGAATATCTTCTGTTTTTTCCAAGTTTTTGCTTGGGGGGCTAATTTTGGTCATTTTCCTAGGAGTTGCCGGAACAGGTTATGCACAATGGGTTCCTACCGTGCAGCAAAACCAGTTCCGTTCCGAGTGGGTGGGGGAACAGCTGGATCAGCTTCCTCTGGGAGCGTCTGTTTCCCCTTTCGGAGGTCTTCAGCCTCTGGTGGGTTCACTTCAGACACCGGATGAAGTCCAGCGCGAGGTGGACGCCTCCCTGGCTGGAGTCAAGGCTTCCTCACCTTTTTCCTTCAAGCCCTCGCTGGGTCTTGGTTGGGAAATCGACAATCAGGGAAGCCTGAGCTCCAACTCCATCATCCAGACAACATCTGCAGGAGACAGGACCACCAACTCCTCCAGCAGTTACTCCACAGCAAGCAGTATCTTTTTTGCCCCAGCCGGGGCCTTTCTTTACAACCGGGATCAGGGGCCTTGGAATGTTTCCTTCGGCTACTCAGTCGGATACAAATATTTCCTCAACGAAAATTTCGTTGGCAACGGATCCGGCACCCAGCGGAACCCCCTTTCACAGACTGCATTCATCAAGACCGTGTTGGAGATGAGTCGCTACATCATCACGTCCATGTTCAATGCATCCGAGGGAACGGGGTATGACATTTCCTCGGGATCGAACAACAGGCAGATATCGGTCGGAGGGAGCTCGGAAGTCAAATACACGCTGGGACAGTATTCTTCACTCGACACAACGGCCGGTTACTCGCTTCAGAACTCCTCTGAATCCGTCGCCACTCCAAATAACAACACGACGACCCTTTTCGGAAATTGTGCGCCGGAGTACGACTTTTCGGACAAAACCCATGTCAGCATTAATTTCGGTGCCGGTCGTACCTCGCAGTCTCTGGGAACGGGGACGACTGCGCTAGGGACTAATGCCCCACTGACAACCTCGCAGATTACTGCTCGTAACTACGCCCAGACCCTCGCCAAGGTGAAATACGATATCACCGGAAAGCTGAACTTCAATCTTGGCCTCGGAGCCCGTTATGTAGCCTCCTCGGGAATCACTAATTCAATAGACAATGGTCTGTCGCCCGCCTGGTCGGTTGGGGTCGGATACACCCCTACTGAGAAGACCTCCGCCACCCTGAGCGCGGGCATTCAGGGAGCGGACGTCACACCCAGCCTGAACTTTATGCTCAACTGGAATCCGCGTGAAAAGACCCAGTTTTCTCTAGGCGTTTCGCAGACGCAGAGTTTTGCAAATTCTGTTTCCTCCCAATATCTTATAAGCCGGAATTTCATCGGCACCGCATCGCAGAAACTCTTCAAGGATGTCAATCTGAACCTCTCTCTAGGATACACGTCCCAATCCTATACGAACCTCTCCGCCAACACCCCAGGCCAAAACACCAGCCAGCTGCCCAGCAATTTCTACACGGCCCAAGCTTCTCTGGTATGGAAGATTCGTGATTCGATCAATCTTTCCAACAATTTGAATTGCAATACTGGTCAGTCGCAGGCGGGTTCCAATAACTCGAGTAGGACTGGTCCGCAGGCTTGGTATTCGATCAGCCTCAATTTTGCTCTGTGATTTCGCCAGCAATGGGTTACGATGATACAATGGACGGTTCTGACCAAGATCCCACTCGTACTCCGTACACCTCGCGTCTTGATTTAGGATGTTTGGCAGTGATGGCAATGATTTTCCTGACACCGCTTGCGTTAGGTCAGGATCAACCTGTTGCTCCCCAGAGTAATCAACCCTCCTCTTCCATTGGCCCGATATCCAAGCCTTCCGGTGAAGTGACTCCTTTGGGTGTTCCTGTTACGTCTGGAAGTTCCGCCTCCGGCAGTACGGGTGCACAGGTCATGACATCTTCTTCTTCTGCCGGTAGCGCGACTGCTAGTGCCTCCGGCGACTACGTCCTGCAATCGGGGGACACAATCGAAATGACGGTGTACCACGAGCCTGACCTGAGTATCCGCTCCAAGATCGGAAAGGATGGGATGGTTCAGTTTCCTCTTCTTGGAGAGGTCAAGCTTGGAGGATTCACCGTCCGTGCCGCCAGTACTCTCATCAAGCAGAGATACAATGCGGATTATGTTGTTGAACCCCAGATCTATCTGGATGTCGCCGCCTATAATCCCCGTAAATTCACCATTATCGGGCAGGTAGGTCGTCCGGGAGCCTATGATTTTTCGGGAAGTGAACCGCTTGGATTGCTCGAGGCAATCGGTATGGCCGGGGGCTTCACCCGGATTGCCGACCGCGGACACGTTCTCGTGAAACGCCGCGAGGGTGACACCATCAGCACTCTCAAGGTAAATGCCAAGAAGCTCTCCGATACCGGTACCGATCGCTTTGAACTGAAGCCGGGCGACGTGATCAATGTCGGTGAGAGTTGGTATTAATTTCACCTTCTCCTTCCTACTCATCGATGCATTTAACGGATTCCACTCCATCGGCCTCTCCGAGCCATTCGGTCATCCGCTCCCATATCAATAACACTTCATTCGACTGGCGTGAGTACTACTTTGCCATCAAGACCCGATCCTGGATCATTACCCTCTGTCTCATCATTGCCACTCTCTGGGGGGTCTTTTCCGCCCTGAACCAGAAAGAGCTCTTCACGGCCCGTTCTGTTCTCTTCATCCAACAGGTCAAGAGCAACATTCTAAGCATCAAGGTCGAGGAGGTTCGCGACGAGCAGATCCGTTCCATCGACATGATCAATACGCTCGTTGACCTTCTCCGTAGCTATCCTTTTGCCTTACGCGTCGCGAACCGGCTCAAACTTGGACAGGACCGGGACTTTCTCGCCGCCGTGGGCCTTCGCGGGAGAGAGGTCTCGGCAGAGCGTGCAGCCGGAGAGTTGGTCAATATGGTTAAGGCCAACTACAGGCTGAATACGAGGCTCATTGACATTTTGGTCACCACGAGAAGTGCCCCAGTTTCCGTCACTCTTGCCAACGCTTATGCAGAGGAATACCTCCACTATGTTCAGGATCAGAAGAGCAATGCGATACGTTCCGCAAGCGCCTTCCTCATGGACGAGTCCGAGCGTCTTCGCAAAAAGATGAAGGCCTCCGAGGAAGGCATGCAGAGCTTCCGCGAGCGGGAACGCTCCGCCTCCATTGAGTCGATGTTGGCCGAGACCCAGAGTCAGCTTACCGAACTTTCCGCCCGCCAATATCTTAATCAGTCCAAGCTCACTCAGATCAACCGGGATATTGAAACTGCCAAGGCCAACCAGGGAAAGCCCTCGGAACTGCTCCGCCTTCCGACCATTGCGGGAGACCCCAAGGTGGCGGCTTTGCTTGCCCAGCGCACCTCTCTTGAGAATGAACTCGCTCTTACCCGGCAACGCTACCGCCCAATGCACCCCGTCTACATCAATATCAAGACCCAGCTTGAAAGTAATAAGCAGCAGTTGGATAGTGTCCTTGTCAATGTTGTCGGACTTTTGGAATCCATGAGCAGGGGACTTGCCTTAGAGCGCGATTCCACCAAGATTGATCGGGAGAATGTCGAGAAACGACTTCTGGTCATCACCGGAAAATCGATCGAATATAACGACCTCAAGCGGGAACTCGAAAGTGATACTGCACTCTACAACTCCGTGATTGCACGCATCAAGGAGGTGGATGTCACCAAGGGACTCGATCAATCACCCATCGAGTTGCAGGAGAGGGCAATCGGCGCCGCTCCAGTTGGCAAAGCCCCCCTCAGGATCTTCTTACGGGCCATCATGGTCGGACTGGGCCTTGGAATAGGCATAGTCTTAGTCATCCACAAGCTCGATAGCAGCATCAAGACCGTCGACCAGATCGAGCAATTAACCGGATTACCTGTCGTTGCCGCTATTCCCCGGATTGGCGGAAAATCCGATTCACGTTTAGGCCTCTTCTCTAAGCACGAGTTTAAGGAGCTAAGCAGCACGCTTGTTAATTCCATCCACATCATGATGGATTTTTCAAAACCGCTAATACTGCGCATCATGAATGTCCAGGATGTGTTGAGACCCGTCATCACCATGATCGCCCATCCCCAGATGGCCTCCTCTCTCGCTCAGGGAATGGAACTGGTGGTTAAGGATGAACGGAGCGGTATCGTGGCCGAGTCCTTCCGCTCGCTGCGCGCCTCCATTGCAATGAATGCGCGCGTTGAGAAACAGCGCATCTTTCTCATCACCAGCGCCCATCCTTCTGAAGGTAAATCTTTTTGTAGTTCGAACTTCGCCGTGACTCTTGCCCAGCAGGGGCTTAAAACTCTCTTGATCGACGCTGATCTTCGCAAGCCCAGCATTTCCCGCATCTTTTTTGGTATGAACCGAAAGCCGGGACTTTCCGAGGTTCTTCATAAGAGCGTTTCCCTGCTTTCTGCCATCACAACCTCCAACATCGAGGGGCTTTCCATCCTGACTGCCGGTGGCCTTTCCTCCCGTCCTTCGGAACTTCTTGCCGGACAACCCATGCGCGATCTGCTTGCCGAGGGCCTCAAGACCTATGATCGTATCGTCATCGACTCTTCACCCCTGCTGGCGGTCAGTGACACATTGCTGATCGCACCCAATGCCGATGTCGTCTGTCTTGTTGTCCGATCCTTCATGACCCCGCGCAGGATGGTTCTCCGTGCTATCAAGGCCCTTGGCGATATTCATATCCGTCCTGAGGGGATCGTCTTCAACGCCCTCCCCTCCGGGAATGGTGCCTACTACGCCTACTACTATTCCGGAAGATATTCCGGTAGTTACGGAAGCAAGGGGGTCTATGGAAGTTGAAACGCGTCATACGTTTTTTTATACTTGGTGACTGATGCCGGTATTGTGTTGCTAAGTAAAACGACTCATCCCCCCATGTCATCATGCCTCCACCAGTGGCATTTCGGCCAAGTGCCAGCGCGCTAAGGCCTTTTTTACTTTAGCCTTTAGCCTTTAGCCTTTAATACTTTTCCAATGCGAATTCTCATTACCGGCGGAGCCGGATTCCTTGGTTCCCATCTCTGCGACCGTCTTATCGAGCAGAAACATGAAGTTATCTGTCTTGATAATTTCTTCACTGGTCGTAAGGCGAACATCCAGCATCTCATCGGCAATCCCGGCTTCGAACTCGTGCGCCATGACGTCATCGACCCTTTCAAGTTCGAGGTTGACCGCATCTACAACCTCGCCTGCCCGGCTTCCCCCCCCCACTACCAGTACAACCCCATCAAGACGATGAAGACCTCCGTGGTCGGGGCCATCAACTGCCTGGGACTGGCAAAGCGGGTGAAAGCCCGTGTCTTCCAGGCCTCCACCTCCGAGGTCTATGGCGATCCCAATGTCCATCCCCAGCCCGAGTCCTACTGGGGCCATGTGAATCCCATCGGCCTGCGCTCCTGCTACGACGAGGGGAAGCGCGCCGCCGAGACACTCTTCTTCGACTACCATCGCGAGAACGGCGTCGATATCCGCGTCATCCGCATCTTCAACACCTACGGCCCACGCATGCTTCCCGATGACGGCCGTGTCGTCTCCAACTTCATCGTCCAGGCCCTCCAGGGGAAAGATCTCACCGTTTATGGTGAAGGCTCCCAGACCCGTTCTTTCTGCTATGTCGACGACCTTGTCGACGGATTCATGCGTTTCATGGAGCAGGAGAAGATCGTCGGCCCTATGAACCTTGGCAATCCCGGTGAGTTCACCATGCTCCAGCTTGCCGAACTCGTGCTCAAGAAAGTGGGGGGCAAGTCCAAGATCACCCACCTCCCGCTTCCGTCAGATGATCCGAAACAGCGCAAGCCTGACATCTCTCTCGCCAAGGAAACCCTCGGATGGGAGCCAAAAGTCCCACTCGAGCAGGGTATTGAAAAGACCATCGCCTACTTCAGCGAGGCGCTTAAGAAAGGCTAAAGGCTAAAACAGCCTGGCAGGCAGTCGTAGGTCTACAAGCATTGTTCTCCAATCGTGACCAACGATCTTCAAGAGCGGACTAAAGCCTTTGCCTTGCAGGTTATTGACCTCGTGGAGCGTCTTCCTAAGAGCAGATCAGGAGAAGCTGTCAGTCGGCAGTTAATCCGATCCGGCACTTCCATTGGAGCAAATTACCGTGAGGCTAGCCGCGCCCAATCCAAGGAAGATTTCATTCATAAGGTGGCACTCTCCACAAAAGAAGCATCGGAGACGGCTTTCTGGCTGGAATTGATTGCTGAATCTCCCCACCTCAAAACTTCAGGTGCATTTGATCTCTCCAAAGAGTCACGTGAACTTTTGGCTATCCTCACGACGATAGGTAAGAACGCAAATTCCAACCGTTGACTCAGTGGTTCATTTTTCTTTCCCCCGCTTGGTTTACTCTTTATCTTCCTCTCTTTTCTGCCCCTCCCATTTTTAGCCTTTAGCCTTCAGTTTTTTCCCTTTTCCACATCTCAACCTTTAGCCTTTAGCCTTTAGCCTTTAGCCTTTCACCGCCTTTCCTATGTCCACCACCATCTGCTGTCTCGGCGCCGGTTATGTCGGCGGTCCCACCATGGCCATGATCGCCTCCAAGTGCCCCGACATCCGTGTCACCGTCTGTGACCCCAACGAGAAGCGCATTGCCGACTGGAACTCCGATACACTTCCTGTGTACGAGCCCGGCCTCCAGCAAGTAGTCGAGTCGGCCCGTGGGAAGAACCTCTTCTTCTCCACCGATGTACGCAAGGCGATCCGCGAGGCCGACATCATCTTCGTCAGCGTCGGTACCCCGACCAAGACCTACGGCGTGGGTGCTGGCCGTGCAGCCGATCTCAAGTACATCGAGGCAGCCGCGCGTATGATCGCCGAGGAAGCCGAGGGACCCAAGATCATCGTCGAGAAAAGCACCATACCGGTGAAGACCGCCGAGGCCATGCTCACCATCCTGCGATCCAACTCCAAGAAGGGCACCTTCCAGGTTCTTTCCAACCCCGAGGTCCTTGCCGAGGGGACTGCCATCGAGGATCTCGAGAATCCCGACCGCGTCCTGATTGGTGGAGAGCAGACCCCCGAGGGATTGGCCGCTATCGAGAAGGTGACTGCCATCTACGCCCGCTGGATCCCGCGTGAGAAGATCCTGGCTACGAACCTCTGGTCCTCAGAGCTCTCCAAGCTGGTAGCCAATGCATTCCTGGCTCAGCGCATCTCCTCCATCAACTCCATCTCCGCACTCTGCGAGGCCACCGGAGCAGATGTCGACGAGGTTGCCCGTGCCATTGGTAAGGACTCACGCATCGGCCCCAAGTTTCTGAAGGCCTCAGTCGGGTACGGCGGCTCCTGCTTCCAGAAGGACATCCTTAACCTCACCTACCTCTGCCAACACTACGACCTCCCCGAGGTAGCCGCCTATTGGGAGAGTGTCGTGAAGATCAACGACTGGCAAAAATCCCGCTTTAGCGGCCGCATCGTCAGCGATCTCTTCAATACCGTCAGCGGTAAGCATATCGGCATCCTCGGCTTTGCCTTCAAGAAGGATACCAACGACACCCGCGAGACTGCCGCCATCGCCGTCTGCCGCGACCTTCTCGCAGAAGGTGCAAAAGTCCATGTCTACGATCCCCAGGTCAGCGAAGAGCAGATTCGGGCCGATGTTCTCGGCACAGGAACTAATCCCAACCTCATCGTCGTCAAGACTGCCCTAGAGGCCTGCGATGGAGCGCATGCTGTGGCCGTTCTCACCGAGTGGGACGAGTTCAAGGATCTCGACTTCCAGAAGATCTACGGCGGCATGCTCAAGCCCGCTTTCCTCTTTGACGGTCGCAACATTCTTCCTCACGCCAAGCTCAAGGAAATCGGCTACCGCGTCTTTGCGATCGGAAAACCGGTTTAAAGGATAGGCTCCTCGCTATTTTCAGTGGGTGGCTGAAGTTGGTGGGGAAAAAAGTAAAAGGTTAGAATGTAAAAAGTAGGAAGGGGGAGTACCTATTTCCAATATTGCTGCCCCTCGACCCTCGACTTTGACGGCACTTTGCGCTCGCAAAGCGGTGCCGCCCCCGGGCTACGATTGCACCGTAGTCTACCGCACTCCATCCTTGGAGCTTGGTTCCCCCTCGACATCTCGAGTCCGTATAACCTTTCACCTTTGTACTTTTCAGTAAACCGCCTTGCGAGTTTCTTTGCCGCCTCAATATTGACAGTATTTGCCAATAGATCTAAGAGTGTCATGTGGGATTCACTCGCACCGATTACTACGA
>CAIOJL010000138.1 GCA_903858595.1 uncultured Spartobacteria bacterium
GGATCACTTCAGGACATGCTGAAAATGAATGGAGGTCCCCTTCCTCTGACCACGGTGATGCCGCTCATCCTGCAGGCACTGGAGGGACTCGCTCATGCCCATGAACATGGATTCGTCCACCGGGATCTGAAGCCAGGAAATATCCTGATCCATCAGGGAGTTGCTCGGATTTCCGACTTTGGCCTCTCCAAGAACTTTCAACTCGCAGGCCTTAGCGGCCTGAGCGTGACAGGGGGACACTCCGGCACACCAGTCTTCATGCCTCCAGAGCAGATCATTAATTTCAAGTACGTGAAGCCCGTCAGCGACGTCTTCAGCATGGGAGCGAGTATTTACTACCTGCTGACTGGGGAATACCCCTTCCCGTTCACAAAGGACAGGGATCCTCTCGATGTCGTGCTGAATGACGAGCCGATACCAATTCAAAAGAGGCTTTCATCGCTTCCTAAAGGTGCTGCCGCGGCTATCGATCGCTCCATTGCGAAAAAGCACAAGGAGAGATTTCAGGATGCTGAGGAATTGTTGAGGGCATTTAGAAATCTCTAGCAATCAAACAATGCAACTCCCTCTAACACTTATTAACGACAGTTTGCTCATCGGCAGGCACACAAAAATCTCTTTTAATCGGACTCTTCGTATTCCGGAGGATGGCAAAAAGTATGATCTTCCAGCAGGTTTTGGCCGCCTTCCAATCTTACGAGTTGAGGATGTTGCCGATCGAGTCCCTGATAAGTGGAGGCAGGAGGGTGGGCTGATCATTCCTCTATATCAACGCGAAGCCCTTTTCTTAGAATTTGGGGGTGAAGAGTGGAGGCCAACAATTGCCAAAGCTGCAGTTGGTAGAGTAAATGCAATCACTGGGAAGCCACATGATCTTGATCTTAAGGAGGGAAGGCAGGATTATGTTGTGATTCCTGAGCAGAAGTGGCTCGACGGTATTAATTCAGGTAATGGGAGCGTGCGGCAGTTTATAGCAATGCCCTTGGGGCAGGGCTACACCGTTGAAGCTCAGATTACCGACGAAGAAACCCATGGAGGTTTTCAAATGGCGGTCTTTGAGCCTAAAGAGGGCATTTTTATTGAGGAAAAAGCGGATGTTTGGGATGACCACACATACGTTCGCGATACCAATTCGGTTTATGCACGAAAACCAAGGTTTTCAGATTCATCCTTATCACTCTTATCTCGTCGTGCCGCCTGTCCAAAGGAGTTGGAAATGGGCATCGCGGCTGGTGGATCCATTAAACAACAGATTCTCGAGGATGAGTATGGTATTGAATCGTGGGATCCTGATGCATGTTTGGCTGTGAACATTCACATCGTGAATAGTGCGGTTTACGAGGAAATCACAGGGCGACCGGCACTTCTGTCACCAATCACGGCTGAATCCTACGCAAAGCAAGGAATCCCATGGTTTAGTCACTATGACGAATCTCGGAAAAGTGTGTCGGCTCCCAAGATCTTCAGTCAGCTCCTATCTGTTCTTCAGATCGATAAAGCACGGGGTAAGATGGAAAATGCCACACAAAAGCCGATGCGAGTAGGGCCAGTGATTCCGATTCAGACACAAACCTTGGTTGAGCGGATCGATGAATTGCGTGAAAAAACTAATCACTCGTATGCAGGGGAGAGATTTGAGGAGTGTCTTTCCTACGCAAGGGTTTGTGGTGAGCTTTTGGAAACTCAAAGAGATCATCTCAGCGCTCCAAATCCTGTTTTTTCGATCGAGGAGCTGGCTGCCACTGCCTTCACCGTGGCTGGAGAGTGCGCGGCTCGTCTTGGCAAACTGGATGATGCTGAAGATTTCGCAAATCGCTCCCTCAATCTTCATTTTACCGAACGGGGCTTATCACTCAGGCTTCTTGCCCGAGTTCAGAGCAAAGAATGGGAGGATGCAGAGGACGACTGCTTGGAACTACTGCACA
>CAIOJL010000139.1 GCA_903858595.1 uncultured Spartobacteria bacterium
CCGGTAAAAGTCCCCAAGGCTAGAGCAGACCAACGCCGCTATACGCGAAATACCGGGCCGTGGGAACGGCCGGGATAGACTACGCGCAGCGTAGCCCCTGTTTAGCAAACAGGGGCGCTGCTCGCGGGAGCGAGAGCGTCAAATCCCAAGCCGCTATGACGCTTTGCGGACGGGGATGCCGTAAGTCGCAAGTTCCCTCTTCACATGGCCAACCGTATAATGTCCGAAGTGGAAGATGCTGGCGGCTAGGACGGCGTCGGCTTTCCCGACCGTAAGAACCTCGGCCATGTGACCGATATCTCCGGCGCCGCCGCTGGCGATCACGGGAATGCCGATCGCATCGCTGACGGCCGCAGTGAGTTCTAAATCGTAACCTTTCTTCGTTCCGTCGGAGTCCATGCTGGTGAGGAGAATCTCCCCGGCGCCGCGCTTCGCGACTTCAATCGCCCAGTCAACAGCCTGCCAGGCAGTTGGTCTCCGCCCACCGTGGGTGTGGACGATCCATCCACCTTGCCCATCCCTGCGTGCGTCAATGGCCACCACGACGCACTGGGAGCCGAACCCCTCGGCTGAGGCGTTCACGAGGTTCGGATCATCAAGGGCGGCGGTGTTCATGCTTACCTTGTCGGCTCCAGCTAGGAGCATGGCTCGCACATCCTCCACCTTACGGATTCCTCCGCCGACCGTGAGGGGCATGAAGCAGGCATCGGCGGTCTTCTCGACGACTTCGCGCATCGTGGCGCGCCCTTCGTGAGAAGCAGTAATATCGAGAAAGACCAACTCGTCGGCACCCTGCGCGTCGTAAGCCCGCGCGCACTCGACCGGATCCCCAGCGTCACGGATATTCTCAAACTTAGTTCCCTTGACGACACGACCTCCATCGACATCGAGGCAGGGTATGATGCGTTTGCCGAGCATCGGGAGAGCCTAAAGGCTGAAGTATGAATTATGAAGTATGAAAAGGCGCGTTGGGAACGCGCCTTAGTCATTCGAAGCCGAAGGGCCGAGAAGTCCGCAGATCAGCAGATCTGAAGATGCCTGGTCGGGGACGACCGGCAGATAAAAAGGGCTCCTCGCTGTTTGGAGTGGGTGTGGACGTAAGGCCGAGATGCGTGGAAAATCTGGAACTCAGGAACTCAGGAAAGAGAGAGGAAAATGGGGATTCACCACAGAGGAGATGGATGGATTGGGCGACTGGGCTGAAAATTGTCGAGCTGTTGGCTGGCTGCAAAACTATCGTGCTACTCAGGCATCAGGCTGGTGAAATCGGTCCTTGGATTGAAGGGATAGCCTGACGCTCTAGCTAGCTTGAAGGGCGCTTCATCCTGCAATCTGCCCAAGAAATCCTGTTCTTTGGAAAGGCCTGAAGAAAGTGCCATCCCTTCCTGAGTTCCTGAGTTCCAGATTCATTATTGCCCCTCTTCCCTGACTCACTGAAGAACCCAATGAAAATAGCGGAGAGCCGAAGGAATGAAGGAGAAAATACCTCGTTTCTCTCCGTTATTGAGCGTGATCCGAGCTTAAAAAGTTGCTTGAGGGCATCGGTGGCTTAAATTCGTTTCTTCTTCATGACTCAACGTGCCTTCATGAACTGCGCCCTGCGAAGCCTGCCTGTTTTGGCCCTTTTGCTGCTGCCTGGATGTGCTCTCTTTGAGGAGGGGGCGAGCCTTTCCAATTTCCACACAGTTGTTCTGGATCCTGGTCACGGGGGCTATGACAACGGTGCCAAAGCCGTCAGGGGACTCCCCGAGAAGATGCTGACGCTCGATGTGGCCCGACGCGTGAAACCCCTTCTCGAAGCCCGCGGCTATCATGTGGTCATGACACGCACCACCGATGTCTTCATCCCGCTCGGAACCAGGACCGCTATTTCAAACTCCCGCAGCGACGCGGCTTTCGTGAGCATCCACTTCAACTCTGCCTCCCGTCGTGCGGCGAATGGCGTCGAGACCTATTACTACAATCCACGCTCGGCACCACTCGCCCGAAACATCCTCAACGAGATCGCCACTTGCTATGGCTCCCACAGTCGGGGAACGAAATATGCCCGTTACTACGTGCTCCATCACAACCAGCGGCCGGCCACGCTGCTCGAGCTGGGGTTTGTCTCCAACGCGCAGGAGAACAATCTCCTCCAGAACCCCTCCGTCCGTCAGCGTCTTGCCGAGAAAATCGCTACCGGCATCTCACGCGGCCACGGCGGCCGGGCGCCGGTAGCAACCAGTGGGGGATAGGAAATAGGGAATGGGATCTAGGGCATCGGCTCTAGGAAACTGGAAAAATCTGCTCCGCTAAAAATTCGGAGATCTTCCCGTCATCCCCTATTACCTATCACCAATTTCCCATACCCAAGTCTTAAGGAACCGCGGTTCCTTAAGAAAACAGCCCCTTCAACCGCTCTGTAAAGCTGCGGTGGAGCGGGGTATTATGATCGCCGCAGAGTTCGGCGAAGGCCTCGAGCGACTTCCTCTGAGCATCATCCAGTTTGGTCGGCACCTCGACTTCGAGCTTCACGTGAAGATCCCCCTTGGCATGGCTCTGGAGTCGGGGCATTCCGTGTCCCTTGACCCGGAAATCACTCCCCCCCTGCGTTCCTGCGGGGACCTTCATAGTCACGGTTCCCGCGAGGGTCGGCACCTCGATCTCACCACCCAGCGCAGCGGTCACGAATGGGATGGGCATACGACAGTGAAGATCGGAGCCGTCCCGCGAGAAGATGGAATGCTCCTTCAGATGAATCACGACATAGAGGTCACCCGTGCCGCCGCCACGGCTGCCGGCCTCGCCGCCGCCGGAGGAACGCAAGCGTGATCCCTCATCAATACCAGCCGGAATAGTGAGCTTGATGCGCGAGGTTTTCTCGGCACGCCCATCACCCCGGCAACTTTTGCAAGGCTTGTCGATTGTCTGTCCTGCCCCATGGCACTGGGGACATGGCTGAGCGACTTGAAAGAAACCCCTGGAAGCGACCACCTGGCCGCGTCCCCGGCACAGGGAACAGGTGGAGACCTTCGCACCCTTTGCGGCACCAGAGCCGCTGCAATCGCCGCAGGCATCGAGTTTGCGGAGTTCGATCTCCTTCTCACAGCCGCTGAAAGCCTCTTCGAGCGTGATCCTGAGGTCATAGCGCAGATCCGAGCCACGCCCTTCCTGAGCGCCGCCACCACCACCGAAGAAATGGTCGAAAACCCCGCCTCCGCCTCCCGAAGCTCCGAACATCTCACGGAAGAGGTCAAAGGGATCGTGCATGCCACCTCCGCCTCCCCCACCCATGCCACCTTGGAAGGCAGCGTGACCATATCGGTCGTAGGCAGCGCGTTTCTCCGAATCGCTCAGGATATCGTAGGCTTCAGCGATCTCACGAAAACGCTCCTCGGCAGTAGAATCACCGGGATTCTTATCCGGGTGATGCTTAACCGCGAGTTTGCGGTACGACTTCTTGATCTCCTCGAACTCGATGGTTCGGGTGACTTGCAATACCTCGTAGTAACACCTCTTTGCCATGACGGAAAACCCCTTGAGGAGCTCAGGCGAGCTTGTTGACGATGACGCTGGAGGGACGGATCAACCTATCGGCAAGCCTGTATCCGCGGCGGAGTTGACGGAGGACAACTCCATCGGCTTGGGCTGCATCGGTCTCGTGGCCAAGCGCCTCGTGGAGCTTTGGATCAAATGGCTGGCCCACGGCATCAATGGGCTGAAGCCCGCTGGATACCAAAAAGTCACCGAGCTGGCGATGGACCATCGCGAAGCCGTCCACGATACCCTTGGCGGCCGTATCACCACTGGCGGCCGTGAGTCCGAGTTCAAAGTTATCCAGGATCGGTAGGAGCTTCTCTAGCAGGCCCGCATTCGCAAAACGGATCGCCTCCTCCTTCTCACGGATCATGCGCTTGCGATAATTCTCCAGATCCGCCGCAGCACGGAGAGCCTGGTCGCGGTAGCGCTCGACCTCGGCCTGAAGGTTCGGCTCCGGAGCGATCGGAGCGGAATCCACCGAGGGCACGGTGTTTTCTACAGGGATCTCTTCCTGTGAGGGGGCCTCTTGTTTGCTTGTGGGATCGGGTGTAGGATTCTTTTTCACGATGGTTGATTATTAAAGCGTCAGAGCTTGCGAAGCGCAATCAGAGTGATGTCGTCATGCTGCGACTCATTCCCGGCAAAGGCGATCACAGACCGTGAAAGCCTGTGGAGCATCGTGGCGGCGCCATCCCCGGCATTAGCCAGAAGCTCGTCGCTAAGCCGTTGAACCCCGAACTCGTCTCCCGATGCATTCAGGGCTTCCGTCAATCCGTCCGTGTAGAGAAGAAGCAGGTCGCCATTCTCCAAACGGAAGGGAAAGTCGGTGCAGAACCGGTCGAAGACCCCCCCACTGTCAATGCCGACTGCCATTCCCTTGGGGTTAAGACATTCGATCGTTGTGCTTTCGCTGCGGAAAAGGAGCGGAGCATCATGACCGGCACGTGCAAGCAAGGCATTCCCAGTGCGGCGGTTCAGCACGACATAGGCCATACTGATAAACATATCCTCCTTCATGTCGGGATAGAGCTGCCGGTTCACCCCCCGCATGACTTCGGCGGGAGAGAGCTTTCCTGGAGCCTGACTGCGGAGTGCGCTCCGACACATCGCCATGATGAGGGCCGCGGGAACGCCCTTACCCGAGACATCCGCAATAACGATGCCGACGTGATCCTCGTCGACTGCGAGGTAATCAAAATAGTCCCCGCTCAGCGTGCGAGCCGGGAGATTCAGTCCGCTGATCTCAAATCCCTCCACATCCGGGGAATCCGAGGGAAGCAGGATCTTCTGAATTTCGCCGGCGATCTGGATGTCATGGTCCAGCGCGTGCTTCTCTCCGGCGGCCAGATGAATGGCCTGGTTGAACAATGCAAAGGCAGCCTGCTCCACGATGGCCTTGAAGAGATCGATTTTGGTATCGCTAAAGGGATCACTGCCCGGCTTCCTTGCCAAGGCAAGCACTCCAAGCAGCTTGTGACGGTACACGAGGGGCCCCATGACAACGGAGCCTAGTCCCTGCGCCATGATATCCTCCGGAATATCCCCACGGCGCCTTAGAAAACGGGGTTCGCTCCAATCACAAGCCTCGCCAAGAAGCCCCATGCCGACACGGACGGATTGAAGACGCACAAAACTCTCAATGGCCTGTGAATGAGTGTTCTCTCCATCGGCAACTTCCCCGCAGAGGTGTGCGGGAAGGGAAACGAGTGGCGGGCACCCTTTGGAGAGGAATGCGGGAAGCAGCTGTTGGCCGGAGCGGTCGGCAAGGTAGAGGGCGCCTCCGTCGGCTTTGAGAATGAGTTGGGCCCCCTCGACAAGAAGGCGGTGCAGCTCACCAGCGGGCACCCCCTCGGAAAAGGCAGCTCCCAATCCGTGCAGAAAGTCAAAGACGCTTCGCTCCTCCTGGTGGATCTCAGCCGTCGAGCGTTTCAATTCTCCAACCCTGCGCCGCGATCCAAAGACGATAAGTCCAAGCACAGCCATGGCCGCTAGGAGGGCGACAATGACGACAGGCTCGATGCTCTGAAGAATCATGGCCGGTCATCATGGATCGAAATCACGACAAAGACCAGCACGCCGGCATCATCCCATCCCTAGAGCGGTTTCGCTTTTATTTGACGCATGTACATGGGAAGAAATCTCGCGCAAAGACGCAAAGATGGTATGACGAAAAGCCTCAATCAAGTGACTCTCTGATTTGAGGGGAGTACCGATGACGATTCTCTCCGCAATCAATCCTTTGTCTTTTCCTCTGCGTCTCTGCGCGAGTCCTTGTATTTATCGACGGTCCAGATGATCGCCCAAAGAACGACAGATTAAACGCAAGATGCTCTAGGGATGATCCGTCATATCCACCGAGCTCAAGTCACTCCTCAATTATCAATGACCGGCACTGCCTTGAGCACCATGACCACCATGCTTCAGATACTCGAGCACATCGTGAAACCGATCGGCATTCGCGGGGTTTGCGACAATCAAGGCCTCGTGCGCAGAAAGAATAATATCCTTCTCCATGGTTGTATCCACAGGAAGCTGCATAAGGCTCACCCCAGCCTCAGCGGGAGTCCTCATGATCGAGCCGGCCGGCTCGATCCCGAAGAGAAAGTTGAGCCCGAGATTTTCCATGAGATCGACATTTCGGGGAGTGACATTGATCACAAGCAGAGAGCCCTGTCCGAGTTCGCGGAGTCTCTGGGAAATGCCGGTCAGGGTTCCCATGAAGGTCGAATCCATGTGATCGCAGGAGGCCAGGTCGACCACGAATTCGCGCCGACCACGCTGGATCATAGCCTGGACGAATTTTCGGATTGATCCACTGCTCTGGAAATTGCCGCGTCCCTCGATCCTGATCCAGACTTCTTGGTCAAAGCATCCTGCGCTGACAGTGGCGGGTGTGGTCATTGTTCCAAAGATCGGCGAAATGGCCCTCAGCGCATTCGAGGATAGCTTCCACAGACTTTGGGAGAGAAGCCCCTCTCTCCGAGCAGGTTCACGGCGCGAAGAAGTGATTCGTCCCCGGCGTGGCCCTCCACTTCCAGGAAAAGATGTAGACCGCTTCCGGCAGCGGGACGGCTGTGGATCGAGATGACATTGACGCCGGCTCCCCGGAACGGTTCGAGCGCCGAAGCTAGAGCCCCCGGATGATCGGTGAGATGGAAAAGCAGGGCTGTCTGGTCGTCACCGGAACGTGCGTTCAGGGCTTTCCCCAGCACGAAGTAGCGGGCACGGCGGGATCCCTCTTCCCCTCCGAGCACGATTTGGGAAGCGAGCTGGGCATCGCTTGTCATCAGCAGTTCCAGAACCGTTGTGTCAGGCCCTTCCTCGCCGGAGGGAATGACTGCGCAATCGGCTTTCCCCGAGGTGGCCGCCTCAAAGAGATCGGCAGGATTGTCATGGAAGGTGTAGCGGACGGAGGCGCCGAACTGCTGCTTGGCGGCAAAATGAGTGCGCCCGGCGACACATCCCTCGCAGGCGATGACGGTATCCTTCTCGAGAGCAAGTGAGGCCGACATGATCTCGCGGTAAATCGCACGAATCGCCTGTTCCTCCAAGGGCCCGGCACTCCGCTCGACTAGACGACGCATCAACTGCTCGGCACGCCCTGCGGCATAGACGGGAGCGCCATTACGTTCCTTGATCCGACCGATCTCCTGGGCAAATCGTGCGCGCTCGTTCAGAAGATCGAGCAATCTTCCATCGATGGCATCGATCGCCTCGCGCAGTTTGGTGAGATCTTCCATGGGGAGAAGGTTTTCTGTTCAGCGTTCCGGGCGACCGTCCCGAGATTCTCCGGATTCTCCGGATTCTTCCTTGTCGACCTCGGCGTCGAAAGAAACCTCCTCGAAGACCACCGACTCACGGAGTTCAAGAATCTCGGTCACCTCAACCTCGTCAAGCACGGCAGCTTCCTCGGCTTCCTCGACTTGTTCGCCGTCTTGCACACTCTCCAAGACATCGGTTGTCACCTCTTCAGGAACGGAAAGCACGCCTGGCAGTTCAGCAGTACCGCTCTCATCAACCGGAGCGCTTCCGGGTTCCGGAGTCGCCTTAGGGAGCGGTATATGGCGCAACTCGGCGGCATTAGGAAGCTCATCAAGGGTGCGAAGTCCGAAGTGATCCAGGAAAAACTGTGTGGTTGCGTAGAGAAGGGGACGACCTGCCGCCTCGGCGCGACCAGCTATCTTCACAAGGCCTCGATCCAGAAGCGTCTGCATCACCCCGTCAACGGAGACGCCGCGGACGGCTTCCATATCGGCCCGGGCGATCGGTTGGCGGTAGGCGATGATGGCGAGGGTTTCGAGGGCGGAGGCACTTAGACGGGTCGGCTTTGCCTCGGGATAAAGAGCTCGCAGCCAAGGCGCAAAGCCAGGAGCACTGGAGAGTAGCCATCCGGTCGCCGTTTCACGCACCTGGTAGGCGCGACCCGAGGCGGCGACTTCTGCCTGCAGGTCGACCAGGGCATCACGAACATCCCCTTCCTTAATACGCGCAAATGCCGATGCAACCGAAGTCGGCTCGGCAATGGCCGCGCTCTTGAGATGGGCCAATAGTTCTTTAGGCAAGACGGCTTTCTGGGAAGCAAACAGAATCGCCTCCAGCACATGGGAAAGCGGGGGAACCTCACCCTCAGGGACCTCGGCACCGAGCAATTCTTCAGTCACAGCTTCGGGAAGAGAAGCATTCTCGGCCTCGCTAGATATAGTTTCCTCAAGTTCCACAGCAGGGCTTTCTTCAGTTGATTCCACGATCGTTTCCTCCGAGGAGGGTGTTTTCGGAACCTGTTCTCCGGTTGGCTTATTCTTGGATGATTTCTTACTCATGGGAATGTTCGATCAGAGGTTCTGCAGGGATGATCTCCTCCTCGTCCGAGAGGGTGCGATCCAGCCAGATTTCACCGAATTGTTCCTCCTGACGCACGCGGAATTGTTTCATCCGGATCAGTTCAAGGATGGCAAGGAATGTAACGACCAGTTCGGAACGCGTGGAGGCTTGCCCAAAAAGCTCCTCAAAGCGCATCGAGACGCCGCGATCGACAAGGCCCATCAGGTTGTTGATCCGGTCCGTGACCGTGAAAGTTTCCTCGTAAATCTCTCCCTGCTTTTCCTCAACCGGAAGGCGTTTGAGCGCCCGCTGGAAAGCATTGATGAGGTCGAAGATGCCGATATCGCCGATCAGCAGATTGTCATCGAGAAGGGGGGCATGGGCAGGATCGAGCGAGACCGCGCGGGGAAATAGAGCCGCCTGAAGATCTTCCTGATCACGGAGATGGGCCGCCGCTTCCTTGAACTTCCGGTATTCAATGAGTTGGCGGATGAGCTCCCAGCGCGGATCATCCTCTTCGGCCTCCTCTTCGGGGAGCTGCTGATCCTTGGGAAGCAAAGTCCGACTCTTGATGTAAAGCAGGTTAGCCGCCATGACCAAGAACTCGCCGGCCACCTCGATATGCAGAACCTCGAACGTCTCGAGATGCTCCAGATACTGGGTCGTAATCCGCTCGATCGAAATATCATAAATGTCCACCTCGTCCTTCTTGATGAGGTAGAGCAGCAGGTCGAGGGGGCCCTCGAAGGCCTCCAGCTGGACTTTGTATTCCGACTCCATCACCGAGGCGGACGCTAGCGGCGGTAGCCGTGGCGCTCGATCTCCTTGGCGACTTTGACCTTGTGCTTTGCCTTTTCCTTCACCTTGGTCTTCCTCTTGCGCAGCTGCTGGACAAGCTTTTTGACAGTCAGATCGATCGCTGAATAAAGATCATCCTCGGCATCCTCCGCATGAAGGTCAGGACCAGGGAGAGCCACATGGATCTTGACCAAGAAATCTTTTTTCTTGGAGCGGTGCTCATCGAAAAGCAGCACCACGTGCGCGGCAAGGATGCTGTCGGTGTATTCCTCAAGATGAGCAACCTTCGCGGCCACATGGGCATGGATGGCTGCAGTGAGTTGGATATGGCGTGGACTGATGTGGATTTGCATGGGTTTATGTCTCTATGTCTCTTTTAAGGCCGGATCGGGCATCACGCCACCAAAATGCTGAAGAGGTCGAATTCGGGCGATCAGAGGCTTGGGTTATAAAAATCCCGGATTGCAGCCACAAGCCCGGGAATGTTGTGCTGGCTTGCTTCCAAATCGATCGGAAGACCGAGTTTTTTCATTTCCGACGACGTGACAGGCCCGATGCTGGCGGTCTTGAGTCCCACGGGCAGAGAAAGTCCGAGTGCCATGAAGTGATCCGCCGTTGAAGCACTGGTGAAGGTGATCATATCCGCCCCCTCCTCCCGGAAGCGGCGGATCCCTCCGGAGACATCCTCCGTTTCGGGAACGGTCTGGTAAACGGGCACGTCATCCACGATGGCTCCAAGCTCCTCAAGCTGGATTGCCAGCATCTCACGGGCCCCGGCGGCACGAGGGAGTAGCATCTTGAGGTTTTCGACGTTGAGCTCCTTAAAGGATTTCAGCAACGACTCGGCCACGAATTCCTCCGGGATCAGATCCACGGCATAGTGGTACTCGCGCACTTTTTTGGCGGTGCCGTTGCCGATCACGGCGATGCGCGCCCCGCCGAGGTCGCGGGCATCCTCATGGGCGGCGAAGAAGGCCGTGAAAAATGCCTCCACCCCGTTCGGGCTTGTAAAGACGATCCAGTCGTAGGTGCGAACATCGAGCATCGCCTCGATGAAGGCGGTCTTGTCGGCGGGAGGCTCGATCCGGATGGTCGGAAGCTCATAGGCATCGGCGCCAAGTTCCCGTAGTGAGGCAAGCAAGCCGCCTGCCTGCTGACGCGTGCGCGTTACTGCGATGCGTCGACCAAAGAGAGGGCGTGTCTCGAACCAGTTCAGCGTCTCCCGGAGATTCACGACGTCGCCGAAAACCGCCACGGCGGGTGCTTTAAACTTTTGCTCTTCGGCCAGTCCGGCGATTGTGCCCAGCGTCCCGACTAAGGTCTGATGACGGCCTGTCGTCGCCCAGCGGACAAGAGCCACAGGCGTCTTTGTCAACATTCCCGCCTGCGCAAGCTCCCCGGTGATGGCGGTCAGGCGCTCCACACCCATCAGCATCACTTTCGTGCCGGGCGCCGAAGCGATCGCCTTGTAGTCGATACCGGAGGTCTTTTTGTCCGGCTCCTCATGGCCGGTGAAGATGGTGAGCACGGCATTGCTGGCGCGGTGGGTGACGGGAATGCCGGCATAGGCCAAACCACCGATCGCGGAGGTGACCCCCGGAACGATCTCAAAGCGCAGTCCGGCGGCGGCGAGTTCTGCGGCCTCCTCTCCTCCACGGCCAAAGAGAAAGGGATCACCGCCCTTAAGGCGCACCACCCGTTTTCCCTCACGGGTGAACTTAACCAGCAGCGCATTGGTCTCCCCCTGCTTCAGCGCATGTTGTCCGGCCGTCTTGCCTGCATAGATCTTTTCGGCGGAGGCGGGGGCAAAACGGAGAAACTCCGCATTGCTCAGGTAGTCGTAGATCACCACGTCAGCACGCTCCAGGCACTCGCGTCCTCGTAGTGTCAGTAGTCCCGGATCGCCGGGGCCGGCACCAACCAGATGACAGATTCCCTCGATAGGTTCTGCGGCAGTGGAGGGTTTCTTGGAGGATTTTTCGGAAGGTGGTTTCATGATGAGAGAAGTTGATCGGCGACCATCCTTGCAACGTCGGCGGGACTTGGGGCTATAGCACTAGCTGTGAGAGGGGCAGCGTCAGAATTGGGATGAGGTATAAAGACGGCGTTCAAGGCGATGCCCTCCGCAGTCTCCGTCGCGAGAGCCCCAAGTGCCAGATGACATCCTCCCCCGAGATGCCTGAGCACAAGGCGCTCGGCCTCGACGCACCGGGACGTGGGCCCATGATTCAGCACCGAAAGCAAAGCTTCTGCAGCATCACCAACCCTGCACTCCACAGCGATAGCCCCCTGGCCTGGGGCCGGGAGCATCCATTCCAGGGACTCCAGCCACAACGTCAACCCCTCGATCTCCAGAATGCCAAGGGAGAGATCGTACCCGAGACGGCCAAGTCCGGCCGCGGCCAGGATGGTGGCATCGAAAGGAGACCCGGCAGCCACCTTAGCCAGACGGGTGGTGACATTGCCACGGATCGGAATGAGATTGAGATCCGGACGACGTGCCTTCAGGAGCAAGGCCCGGCGGGGACTGCTTGAGCCGACTGTTGATCCCGGGGGAAGTCCCGCAAGGCCACCAGGATGACGGGACACCAGCAGATCATCGACGGGGGCCCGGGCAAGAATGGCGGCAAGCGTCAGTCCGGCAGGCGTCTGGACCGGAAGATCCTTCAGACTGTGGACGGCAAGATCGATCTCCCCACGGAGCAGTGCCTCCTCGAGTTGTTTAGTGAAGAGTCCCGCACCCTCGGCGGTCGGTTCGTGGAGAGGCATTGCAGTCCGAGCATCGCCGGTGGTGGTGATAGTCTTAAGCTGAACGGAAAGACCCGGATGGGCTTTTTCTAGAGCCGCACGAACCATCCTGCTCTGGGCTAAAGCCAAATCGCTTCCCCGTGTTCCGAGGATCAGGGGCTTCAAGTCTGATTCTAATGGGGGATTCATATCGTCACACCGCTCTTCTGAAAGCATGGGACTCAGGTGCATGGATGCTCCTCATCCAGCTGATAAAGCCTCCGACATGCTGCTCGATGAGTGATTCGCATCGGACGACTTCCTGGCGGCGAATGTCGAGAGACTGTGCGGCGATCTGCTCCAAGCTGTCGATGTCGTAGAGAAAAATCCCTTCCATCTCGTTGATGGCGGGATCAGCATCACGCGGCACGGCCAGATCGATCACGAAGAGCGGTGCACCGCGGCGCAGCTTCAGCAGTGGCGCGAGCTTTTCCGGGGTCAGGATTGCATGGGGGGCATTGGTAGAACTGATCAGGATGTCGATATCGGCAAAGGATTTTTCCCAATGGTCGAAATGCAATGCCATGCCACCAATCTCGGCCGCAAGCTGAGCTGCTCGCTCGTAGGTGCGGTTGGAAACGATGACGCTGCGCACTCCGCGGGACTGAAGGCTTCGGGCCGTACGCTCGCTGATCTCACCGGCTCCCAGGATCATGACGCGGCGGTCCTCCAAAGATCCGAAAATTTTGCCTGCAAGCTCCACCGCCACGGACCCAATCGAGGTCGGACCGCTGGTGATCTGGGTCTCAGTCCGGACCGACTTGGCGACACGGAAGGCGTGCTGGAAAAGTTTGTGAAGGGGGCGTGTCGCCGCTCCGGCATTCGCAGCCACGGAGTAGGCCTTCTTGACCTGACCGAGAATCTCCGTCTCGCCGATTACCATCGAGTCGAGACCGCTAGCCACCCGGAAGAGATGCCTCACCGCTTGGGGCGTGGCGTGATAATAGAGGGGGGCTTCCAAACCCGCGCGCTCGGCAAGGATGGATCGGAATCCCTCCAGGGCTCTCATAGGGCAGAGGCTTGAAGCATAGAGCTCGACCCGGTTGCAGGTGGAGAGCATGACGGCGCCGGAGACGCCATCGATGTCGCGCAATCTGCCGAGCATTTCCTCCATCTCCGACTCGCGCACGGCAAACCGCTCCCGCACGTCGAGATGCGCGGTGCGGTGGTTGAGGCCTGCGCAGAGGATATTCATGCGGAGCTTTCTTGGAACCTAAGAACGACTAGAGAGATGCTCGATCACGGGAAGCAGAATAAGGGCCAAAAGGAATGCCACCGAGGAGGCCCATGCAAAGCGCCTTCCAGAGAGAAAGCCGGAGTTAGCACCGAACAGGATGGCGGCGTAGAAAAGCCAGATGAAGATCGAAAAAAAGAATTTTCCGCCCGCGACTGCAAGATGAGCCAAGAGACCCGAGGCGAAACTCAGGGAGAGAAGCAGGAAACCAACCCAGAGCAGGCGAAGCGTCGCCTCGGAGAGAATATTGATGGGGGGAAGATGATGGAAAATCGGCGCAGGCCGGCGGGACTTTAGCTGTCCCTCCTGCACTAGGAACATCAGTCCCGCGACAGCAGCCAGGCCAAAGGCCCCGAAGGCCACGAGCGAAAGGGCGGCATGGGTTTCCACCCACGGGTTGGGACGGAAGAAACCGACATGAACCTCGTTCGGAAGCAGGAGCGCCACAATCTGGAGAAGCAGAACAAGCGGGGCGGTGAATGCCCCCATCAGAGAAAGCCTATAGGTAGCCCCAATCACCAAATAGATCAGGGAGATCGACCAAGAGAGGAAGATCAATGTCTCTGAGAGATTCCCGATCGGGCAGGCATGCTCCGCAGCACCGCGTAGGCAGAGATACCATCCCTGAGTCAACGCCCCCAGCGCCATGGCGATGAAATTAAACCTTCCCGGCTGGAAGCGCCCGGCCCCAAGCGCATAGAGCGTGTGGCCAAAGCTGAAGAGGTAGAAGAGTGTTGAGGCAAGCAGGGCGATGCGTTCCATAAGCTAGGGAAATTGTTTTGTTTCGCTCTAGCTTACCCCATCTCGGGAGCTCTTGCGCTCGACCAGCGCATAGGCGTTGTGATTGTGAATCGACTCGAAATTCTCCGCCTCCACCCGGTACCAGAGGATATTGGGATCCTGCTCCGAGCGACCGGCAACATTGCGCACCAGATCCTCGACGAAGACGGGATTCGCGTAGGCCCGTTCCGTGACGAATTTCTCATCGGGACGCTTGAGCAGGCTGTAGAGCTCGGAACTGGCAGAGTCCTCGACCAGACGGATCATCTCCTCGATCCACATCGGCTTCGCACAGCGGACGGAGTAGGTCACATGGCCGCGCTGATTATGGGCTCCGGAATCACTGATCGCCTTCGAGCACGGACAAAGCGTGGTGACTGGCACGACCACCGTGACCACAAAATCGACCTTCCCCTTGGGCCCCCCCACAAGCGTCGCGCTGAATCGAACCGTGTAATCGATCAAGCCGACCGCAGCCGTGACCGGGGCCGGCTTCTCGATGAAATAAGGGAACTCGAAGGCAACATGGGCCTGATCGCTCTCCAAACGCTCTGAGAGTTGCACCAGAATATCACGAATATTGCGGACATGGAGAACCGGTCCGTGAGAATTCAATGCCTCCACGAAACGGCTCATGTGAGTCCCCTTGAAATGATGGGGCAGATCGACTGTCAGCTGGACCGTGGCGATCGTCCCCTGCTCCGTGTGGCTCTTGTCACGGACCCGGATCGGATAGCGCAGGTCTTTGACCCCTACTCGGTCGATCGGGATCTGCCGGTCATCGGGCAGATTCTGCGTGTCGGAAAGGTGTGCATCGGACATGGACGTGAAAGTCTAATCCGTCGAGCGACGAAGGTCGAGAGTCGAGGGCTTCAAACCACTACAGCCTAAACTCCTAGAATAGCTCATGCCCAAGCACGCTCAGGCAATAGAGGGCGGCAGTCTCCGTGCGCAGGGTGATCGGACCAAGAGTGATCGGTGCCGCCCCCGCAGCCTTTGCCAATGCTGCCTCGGCAGGCGTGAAGTCCCCCTCCGGCCCCACCATGACTAGGACGCTTGATGGTGGCGATCCCTTGGCAGCCGAATAGGCGGCCAGCACCTCCTTCACGGGACGGGCATCCGGTTCCAGCGAGGCGATAAGCAGAAGATCTGAAGGAGGAAGAGTCGCGAAGAACTCCTTGGTCGTCACGGGCAGACCGATCCGGGGCATCCGGTTCTGACCACACTGCTTGCAGGCCTCGACCGCGATCGACTGCCAGCGCTCCTGCTTACGGGCGGCATCAGCAGCATCCTCCAGGCGCACTACCGTTCTCTCCGAAAGGAGCGGGATCACGGCCGCAGCCCCCAACTCCACGGCCTTCTGGATGACGAGATCCATGTTTTTACCCTTGGGGATGGCTTGGACCAGTGTGATCGTGCACCGGAGCGGAGGGCTGGTATGAGACTGCCCTATCCGTAGTGAACACTGCTTGTGATGCACCGCAAGCAGTTCGGCCTCGGCGACCCTTCCCAGACCATCGAAGACCACCACCGTATCGCCGGTTTCAGACCTCAGGACATCGGCGCAGTGATGGGAGTCGGCAGGATCCAGCTCGGGGGTCTCCTCTGCCCAACGTGCTGGCGGGAGATAAAAACGATGCGTCGACATGACCGAGAGATAAAGGATTCGGACCGGCCCTAAAGGCTGCGCAAAAGCTGGTAAGAATAAATGCCGCTTGAATGGCCATCCCCCCAACTCAGCTTAAGTCCATAGCTGCCAATAAATTCATAACCCTTCAGCTCGAAACTCCTTGGCTTGTAGCTTCTCGCAGGCGCATCACCGCGACCCATCACATCGGGTTCACCACAGCAGACAGCGCAGGGGCAGGCCCGGCGAAGCATCTCCAGAGCGAGGAACTGCTCCAAACCATCAGACCATGAGAGGGCGAGTTCGTTGCCAAAAGGCGCGACAGCATTCAGCTTCAGGGTCTCGGTCATCGTTTTTACCTAACAGTCTAATTTCCTAGAGCCTAAACCCCTTCGCTCCGAAGGAGCGTCATCACCGCCTTCTGAGCGTGGAGACGATTCTCAGCCTGCTGGAAGATGGCATCGGCATGGCGCTCGAAGACCTCTGCGGTGATTTCCTTGCCCCGGTAGGCCGGTAGGCAATGGAGGACATAAGCACCGGGTGCTGCCGCAGCCACGACGCGGTCATTGATCTGGTAGGGGCCGAACTGGGCGGCGCGATGCTCGGACTCCTCCTCCTTGCCCATGCTAACCCAGACATCGGTGTAGAGGATGTCGGCTCCGCTGGCGGCTTCCTCGGGATTCTCGGTGATCGAGATCAAGCCGCCGGCCGCTTGGGCCTTTGCGATCAGCTCGGCAGGGGGGCAATAGAGCTCGGGGCAGGCC
The DNA here is from genome assembly GCA_903858595.1 of uncultured Spartobacteria bacterium. GTDB lineage: Bacteria > Verrucomicrobiota > Verrucomicrobiia > Chthoniobacterales > UBA6821 > UBA6821. The sequence continues at coordinate 16,331 of CAIOJL010000139.1, forward strand.
AGTCGTAGCTCGAAACCGAGCCGTGCCGCGGCCCAGATCCAGGAGCGGCCCATATTGCAATCGGCATCACCGATGAAGGCAATCTTCAGTCCGTCGAGCGTTCCGCGGAGTTCCCTGATCGTCTGGAGGTCAGCCAGGATCTGGCAGGGATGCTCCTCGTCTGTGAGGGCATTGATGGTCGGGATGCCGGAGAGCGCGGCGAAGGTCTCGATGTCGGACTGCTTAAAGGTGCGGATCACCGCACCGTGGATCATGCGCCCGAGCACGCGAGCCGTATCCTCGATCGGCTCACCCCGTCCGAGCTGGATCTCGCTCGAGGAGAGGAAGAGAGCATCACCTCCGAGCTCCCGGATGCCGACCTCGAAGCTGACCCGGGTCCTGGTCGATGACTTGGAGAAGAGAAGTCCCCAGCATTCTCCGGCTAATGGTTGATGAAGCTTATGTGTGGAGCTGCCCCTAGTGGCCTTGAGCTTGGCGGCGAGATCGAGGGTTTTCAGAATCTCGGGTGCGGTCAGCGACTCGATGGAAAGAAGATGCTTCATAGGAAAGGTGAATGAGGGATGGGTGATCTATGGATGAAGTCGTAAGGAATGCCAAGAGCGATCAGAAGAGGGATCAATGAAGAGTTTCCCTACAAGGCGCAGAGTTTTTTTGGATCAAGACAAGGAATTTGTAAAAAAATCCATATGGACTGCGCCCGGGTCACATACTTATCTGTTTTCCTCTGCGCCTTGCGGGAGAATTTCTTTTCCAAACACACTAGACACTGGGGTCCCGTCTCCGTGACGTCAGAAAAGCCGCCAGTGAAGCCGCGATCGCGAGGCCGAGGCAAATATGGGCGAAGAGATCGC
>CAIOJL010000140.1 GCA_903858595.1 uncultured Spartobacteria bacterium
GTGGGAACAAGAGCGGAAGACTGCCGAAGGCAGCTCCGCAGCGGCGGCACCGGTTTCAGGGAGGAAAGTGCAGTCAATTGGTGACGGTGTGAAGACAGATCCGGGAAGTAGGGATTCCGGGAACTCGATCATCTGTTGAGCATACTGGGAGTCGAGTGAACCAGCAATAACAAGCGCAGGTATAGCCTGAGAACTTAAAGATGAGGATTGGGAGATCCCGGCTTGGTCACGTAATTGCGGGGGAGAGCTTGAGATGACGCTTTTGGGAATACCGATCCAGTATCAAATAGACAATCGAGGAAAAAAACAACACCGAGCATGTCAACACCGCTGGATTGCTGACATGGAATGAAACAAGAAGGGCGAACCAGGAAAAATGCAATAGATAAACCGGATAGGAAATGTCTCCTAGAAAACGCAACGCCACCGACCGAGCCCCTATTGCAACTCCATTACCGATGTTGTGGAACACCAACAGGGCGATCAGGAGAGTGATAGCGTGCTGGATTCCAGCGATAAAATCGTGCCATGAGGGTAGGAACGAGTGATGGTGCCTGTATTGGCTGACGGCCGCCACACTCAACTGGATCAGAATGTGCAGGGCGAAATACACCGTTGTGTCCCGCAAGGCCTGAGCGCGATCTCCTCTCGTATCGGCAAGCCTCAACCCGCAGATCCATGCAAAGGAAAGAAACAGGAGATTTCCTCCGTAACCGACGCCCGAATAGTAGGGAAGGTGGAAGGCGCTTCGTCCCAGGGTGTAGACCGCGTAGCAAACAAAAGAACCAAGGCAGAGAACCCTCAAGAGCCGGGGCTGCGCTACGAGAAGAAAGGGACAGAGGCAATACATCCACACTTCCAAGGCAAGACTCCATGCGGGCCCCACCAATGAGCTTGTTGTGAAGATTTGATTCAGGAAGAAGAGATTGAGGATCGTGTACTTGGGAGAGGGCAGGGATTGTGCAAGGGGCCAATGGTCCACACCGAGTGCAAAGACAATGCTGAAAAGATAGACAGGGTAGATCCGGAGGAATCGTCTTTTCAGAAAACCTTCCGATTCCTTCAGACAGGAACTTCCGACCGAGTAACCGCTTACCAACAGGAAACCCAGGATCGCCTCGAAGGATCCAAACGAAGAGACCCACTGGACGATTCTATTTCCGGGAGAGAAGCAGTTTCCCAAATGGGTACACACGACAATCATCGCAAAAAGAAAACGAAGCCCGGCCAAGAGGCTCCAGCGCTCAATCTTGAAAGGATTCATGGAAATGGCAACAGCGGGTCCGCGCCTGCGGACAGGAGGAGATTCCGGGCGGCTGCCGAACTGTGAAAATTACCTTCAAAACATAAGGAAGCGGTATGGGATATGTGTTGCCGCCGGTCGAAAGGCGTGTCCACCCACTTCTTCAGGAGGGAAATGATTCCCTCCCTCGTATCCGTGGCGGAAAATCCCGCTCCAGCAGCGGATATCTCGCGCCAAATGTTCACTTGGTCGGAAATCAGCACGGCCTTGCCGCAGGAGAGAGCCTCGACGACGGAGATCCCGAAGTTTTCCTGATGACTGGGAAGCACAAAGGCCTCGCAGCCATACAACGCACCCCATTTCGCATCTCCCTGAAGTATTCCTGTGAAATGGATGGATGCCTTAAAGCCATCATCCATGGAAGCTGGAAGCTGGGAACCAAACTCGTGGGAACAAGAGCGGAAGACTGCCGAAGGCAGCTCCGCAGCGGCGGCACCGGTTTCAGGGAGGAAAGTGCAGTCAATTGGTGACGGTGTGAAGACAGATCCGGGAAGTAGGGATTCCGCAAGCATGATCATCTCCTGCGCGTAGTCCGAGTCGAGTGAACCAGCGATGACCAATGCCGGAACGGCATCGGTAGGGAATGGGTTATCGGTGATTGGAGATGGGGAGGGGGCTGGGGGCTCGAATGGCGTATCTGCTGGGATTTCAGAACCTTCTAACTGTTCACTTTTCACTTTTGACCGGACTCCGAAGACTTCTGCATACGCTCGGATCAGGAGATCAACGCCTTTCTTGGCATGGATGCGACTCAGAAACAGGAGGTAGGGTTGGTCCTCGGGGAGATGGGGGCAGGTTTTGTGAAATGCATGATCCATCTCACCCGAATGCACTGGAGGCTCCGGCACGCCATAACCCACATTGATTTCCCTCTTCGGTGCGTAGTCCCGGAAAGTGGTTCTTGCAAGACGTAGCTCCTCTTCACAGGTGAAGAGGAGAGACTCGGCATCCCTAACCACCCTCTTCTCAATAAGATGCCAGTAGATGGAATTCCGAAGGGACTTCAGCCTGCGGGTCTTGTCTCGCTGAAACCAGGGATCCAGCATCCCGTGCGGCATCACGAAGTAGGGGGGAATCTTGGGAGGTGGGAGATCGGGGATGGGAGATCGGGGATGGGACTCAGATGAAGAAGAACTCCGGCGTGCTTTTTCCTTGAGGCTTCTGATGGCAAGCCATGTGGTCATACTGGGCCAGAGCCAGAGACCATGAACGATGACGGCATCGTAGTTTGAGATATTGGCTTTCAGCCAGGAAAACAGCCGATGATGATAACAAAGCGGACCGATACCGCGGCCCAGCGCATGGATGACAAAAGAATCTTCACAAAGGTATGGGGAATCCGGATCATCCAGACAAACGACCTCATTGGTACATCCCATGGACCTCAGATCGGGAGTGGAATACCGAATCCCCTGACAGGGGCCCCCGGTCGCAGGATTCATCGAAGCAATGACACGAAGGATTTTCATGAAGAATGCAGATTGCGCCGGATCAGTGATCGATCTCCTTATCTGAGGATTTCACTATAAATCAGCTCCAAGCGGTCGAAAAAAACAGATTGATCAAACTTACGGACGTAAGCAATTCCTCGCTCCCTGCGGTCTTTTTTTTCACTTGGAGTCATGGAAAGCACCTTGAACACCATTTCTGCTGATTCCTTCGCCCATGTTCCAAGATCATCCCCAACATTCAGTCGGGCTATATAGTGGGCGACATCAGCACCCACCTCCGTCATGGGTGCCATCCCGGTCGTGATGACGGGACAGCCGCCCGCAAAGGCCTCCGCAATGGGCCATCCGAACCCCTCCTCAAGACTGGGAAAGAGGAGGAGAGAGGCTTGTTGGTAGGCGGCCCAGACTTCATCGTCATTGAAATCCGTGAAAAAGCGGATGGATCCGGGAGCTTTGATAGCGCGTGCTTTTTCAATTAGAGCTGCCGGGGGCGGTGCACCGACCATCCATAGGGGAAGCGGATCGCGGGATCGTAAGCAATAGGCATCGTAGATTTCCAGCACTCCCAGCTTGTTCTTGTACCATTGATTGCCACCCACGTGGAGGATGCCACCGTGTTCCGCATCCGGAATTTTCGCGCCGAGAAATGCTATTGCCTCGGGTTTTCCTTTGGGCGAGAATAATGGACCCAAGGGATTGTAAAGAACCTCCGAGCGGTTCGGGGTCCTGCCCAGATAGCGATGGAGGTCGGATCGGGTTCGCTCAGAAACGCTGATAAAATTGTCCGCACGAGCGGCGCCTCGCTGGATGAGTTCCTGATATATCCTTCCCGACCATGACGTCCTGTTCTCCGCGAACTCACCCCGGGCCGATCTAAGCGCGAGAAAATCATGACAGTGTACGACGTGGGGTCTGGATGAGAGAATGGGCATCCACATCCCGAGAGCGCGATCGGAAAGAACAAAGAGCGTATTCTTGTGTTCGGCCACGACTGCTCTTTTAAGAGCCGAGGGGCAGACCAAGAATTGGTCCCCATAGCGCAGCCATTTTTTTAAGACACCGCTCGGGTCAGGGACTGAGGAAAAGAGGGAAGGCTTGCAGGTCCAGTAGGAAACCTCATGCCCACGTGAGTTCATCCCCTCGCCGAGCAAGCACGCAAAACGGGGCATGCTTCTGGAAACAATCCATTCGGGGTGAGTTATGATGATCAGCTTCATGGCCTCCGCCCTCGTCTTTGCTCAGATTGCGACCCCGAGTTTAAAACCTTAACTGGCCGTGTGGCATCCACGGTCCCTCGAAGGAAAGTGATCATAAATTACCCCCCTCGATAGAGCCATCAGCGAGATTTTCTTTGATAACTTTCCTGATACCATCACGATATCGCTCCCAGGAAAACTCCTCCGCCCTGCGCCTTGCATTCGCGCCCATCTCGGCAAGATCTTGATGATGATCAGCAGCCCAGATAATATTTTCCATCAATGAATCGACGGACCTGATCGGAATCATAAATCCATCAATACCATCCCTAACAACAGGACGCGCTCCGGTGTTTTCCGTTACTATCACTGGAATACCGGCAGCCATAGCCTCAAGAATCACTAACGCGAATCCCTCAAGGAGTGAAGGCAGCACCAGCACATCGTGCCTTCTTATTTCGCGCTTTACCATCTCCTGGGGCATTGGTTTTAAATAGTTAAAATGTTCACGATAGGCGTTAATCGGATCTCTATTTTCAGGAAGAGTTCCCAGTAGGGTCAGTGTTACATCTCTTCTTCCGAGTTTTTTTACGGCTCGAAGAAGGTAACCTATTCCCTTCCTTTGATGGATGCCCCCCACGAAAAGTAATCGCAATGGTCCGGACCTTTTTGAAGGCCATTCTCTCGCTGCCAACGAGGTATCCGTTCCATAGGAATTAAGATACAGCTTTTTTGCATCGACTCCCGAATCGAGCAGTGACGTTCTCACAAATTCGCTCGGAACCAAAATCTTATCAGCCATCTCCGCCTCCATCTTTTTTCTTTCAAGTTTTTCAGCCGAATCATCGACTCCGGGTAATAGGCTTGCAAACTCTGGGCACAACTCCTCCTCATCAAGTATGATCTTCCGCGCTGACTGGTAATACCCTATCGGCAATTCATAGAACTTTTTGATTCCATGTCGGCTTGCTACGCGGAAGATTTCAAAACAGCCGTCCTCTCCTGAAATGACTCCGCTTAGTCTGTTTGATTGATCAAGTCGTTTAGCGACGGTGCGATCAAGGGATCTGTAGATATTTTCGATGGAAACCGCTGATCGTGGCCTCTTCAATGCTGTCTGCTGCAAGCGATTAATTAGGATTCTGCCAATTTCTCGCACTGGATGCAGGACCAGCTTTGATCCGACACGTGGATCGACCTCACGGCGGCTCATCTCTAACCTGATCCTGTCATTAAGAGGCAATCCAACAAGCAGCTGCCTGCTCCATGCAAGAGTAGTATGAAACTCTGCTAGTGCATCCCCCTCCGCAATAGCAAGCGCAAGGTTTCGCCAATTTGCATTAATAGTTGGATGGGAGAGAAGGAAGCTACTCATCTGCTGTGACTCAATAAATATTTGGCCCTGTTCATCGCTTTTATTTCGTGGGTTGGAAAAACTGAGAAGCAGTGCATCCACATTTCCAGAGCCTGGTCGGCCATCACAAAGAGCGTGTCTGGGGAAGGCTTTCGCACCTTTTCCCGAAATTGATGAGGGTTCAGGAGGAACTGGTCAATGCAGAGCAACCATTTTATCAGGAGTGCATTCTTGACGTTCAAACGCCCGGAGAACAGGGGGAAGATTTCCAGCACTAACATATTACGCTTTCTCTCCCTCATGCCCTCACCAAGCAGACATGCAAAGCGAGGCATGCTTCTCAAGATAATCCATTCCCATGTCTAATGATAGCCAGATTCATCATTTCATATAAAACTCTTAAGCCTTTAGCCTGAGAGGCTTGCAGGCACCCCGTAGGCTGGGGGGGAGGCCCACCCTGACTTTGTCACTCAGAAAGACAGCATTTTTTTCGGATTGAGACGTGCTGTTGCAACTCGCGATGTGAAGACCGACTATCATGGTATAGAAGCCAATGCATGTGGGTTGCGCCCAGCCAAGAAACAATAGGACAAAGGGGGATGTGCTCGCAAGCATCCATGGAAGACAGTCCCCTCGGCCCAGACAGCGCATCGATTTGGAAAGGAGGTCATAGGTCATGACAACCCTTAACGCGATGATAAAGAGACCTAAGATCGGCCCCAACTCGCCGATCACTCTGGCCCACTCACCCTCGGCGATAAGGAATCCCCTGCTGCCGATAAGCAATTGGGCTCCAACATTCGTTCCGATGCCGATTCCGTATCCGAGAATGGGTTGGTCTCCACTACAAAAAAGAGCACTCGCGCTCCCCCCCAAGACACGATCAATAAACAATCCTTTGGCACCTCCCTCGGAATCGCCTGCTTTTTCGAACCTTGAGATCAGAGCGTGGATCGCATTCTCACTAAACGAGATGTTCATGATGATCAGCGAGGAGATGATAAGAATGGCGCATGCCACGAAGATTTTTGCCTGTGCATGCGGACGCCGCGAACCAGCAACCAAGGCAAAGACCATCGAAATCAGAACTTCGATCACGAGGGCCCTACTGATTGAAAATGGAAGGGAGAGAAGCAGGGCGATCGAGCTGATGATGAATAGCGGCTTAGCGATTCTTTTCGGTTCCATCCAAAAGTAGAAGACAAAGGGAGCCATGAAGCTGAAGAAAAGGGTCGTGCCGATTGTGAAGGAAAAAGTTCCAGGAGGACGCGCGTAACCCTCCGCTCCCGAAAATCCGGCTCCCTCCCCGTTCACACCTAGGTTCACCCATGCGGTCTGAGGGCTGTAGAATTGATCAACAATGAGCAGGAGCATCGGTATACCTAGGAGCATCGTGATCTTTCCCATCCTTAGGACATCGCCCCGGGTGAATACCCGACCTATCACGAAAACAAGGGGAAAATGGAGGATGAGAATCCTAGCGCCATAAAGAGCGACAATCAAATTGCCATGACCAATGGTCATCGCGGTCAGGAGACCAATGAGACCGATGAGCGGGGCCGAGATCGTGAAGAGATTGATCGGCAGACACCCCTTACCAAGCGCGTTAAGAAGAATCCAGACCACGACCGGGTCTCTGATCACCAGAAGCGGATTTGTTAGCGAGGGCAGGATCCATTTGCGCAGACATCCCTCGAAAATCAGCAGGAAAAAATAGAGCCAGATCCCTGTTTTAATCCCTTGCAGGGGATCCTTCTGCCTTCTCCTCACCAAGGGAGCTGGCAGGGGGTGCATGGGGCGCAAGGTTTTGAGTGCGTCTTGAACCAAAGCTATTAATTAATACCGACTCCAGAAGCGTATTTCAAGGAGATCACTGACGAATTTTGCTTTTTCATTTTTCAAGAGATCGAGGGATGGGATGTAACCGTGAAACTGGGCGAAAGACCCGCTACAGCCCGGGCCAGATAGGCACCATAGACATGCCATGGTCTGGAACGGGCCTTTTCCAGAGCCTCTCGTCCGCACGTTGGCATTTCCGGAGGGATGCGAGAAGGCGACCTTCATGAAGTTGGTACCACCGCCTCCAGAACATCCAGATAACGCCTCACAACAACATCGCGGCGGTGACATCTCAGATGTCGCGGAGCGGCCTCTTGCATGGCACGAATTAGGATCGGATTCTGAACTGCCGTCCTCATGGCATCAGCCAATGCGGCGTCATCGCCTCTGGCATGAATCAGTCCGGAATTCCCGACTGCATCAGGCAAACCTCCTCCATCGGAAACGATCGGCACGCAACCGCAGGCCATTCCCTCCAACGCGACATTGCCAAACGGCTCCTCCCAACGGGATGGAACGAGCAAAAACCTGTGACGGTTCAACGTGCGTACCAACTCTTCCCCTCTCAGTTTCCCTATGAAGTGGACATGCTTTCCAAGAGCACGCTCCCCCACCAGTCGTTCCAATCCCTTCCTCTCCGGCCCCTCGCCGATGATCGTGAGGGTCGATTTCTCGCCGGGAAGGCTTTCTCCCCCAGTTTTGAGAAAAAGATCTAGAGCCTCAATGGCAAGATCCACCCCCTTGTCCGAAACCAAGCGTCCCACGAAGGCAAAATCACGATCACGCGCAACATCGGGAAGAATCCTAAAAAGATGGTCTCGATACGGGTTGCCTATTACCACAGCATCCGACCAGCATCGGCGACGCACTGCCTCGCTGATCGCAATGACGGCACGCGCACGCGCCAACCGGAGGACTTTAAGCCGATCCTGCATCCCAATACGGCCATCTCTGCGAGACAACCAGGTCCTCAGGGCCACGACAGTGGGTTTTCCTAAGAGGACTGCGGGCCATGCCAGGCGGATGCACGGATTGTTCTCGTAGACCAGATCCGCCCACACATGTTGCCTGATCAACTCCTTAAGCCCCGGCCTCCTGACGACTGGAAAAGTAAACGACTCATCCATTACTCCCGGCGACCAGGTCATGACTCGGACATCATGTCCAGCCAAAGCAAATCCCCTAGCCAGGATCTCGGAATTCACCTCGATCCCACCGATCTCGGGATGGAAGCGATGTGTGAGAAAAAGAATTTTCACGTTTTTAGGATTCGTAACTTACCCTTGTTTCTGGATTTTTTTTATAACCCTTGGGGGCGCTCATTCCCAAAGACTAATCTCGAACTCCGAAGTTAAAAACGCATCGTTTTGAGGGAAGAGGTTTAATCGAAAGGAGTTGTAGGACAGAAAACAACCAACTCAACGCACAAAACAATGCAGATAAAGATTTCGCTCACTTTTTAGGATTCGCCAAGTTCAAATACGCAGCACAGAGAGGGCGGTGACACCCTTTGGAGGGATGACGCGCTTCTTTGCCTTTGTGGAGCGCATTGAACTTCCAGCCAAGCTCTAGGAGAACATGCCATTTGTTCACCGGAGTCCCAACTCCATCCCGCCTGCTCATACCTTAGAGGTATTTTGTTTGAATAGTGACATTTTGGTGGGCTTTGTGATGGACTGGTGCGATGCAAAGCTATTCCCAAGATCTGAGAGATCGAGTGATTCGGGCATTGGAACGTGGTGATGGACCATTTGATATAGCCAAGCGATTTGAGGTGAGCCGTCCCTGGGTCTACTTGGTGAAGAAGCGTTTTTGAA
>CAIOJL010000141.1 GCA_903858595.1 uncultured Spartobacteria bacterium
AATCACCGAAGCCAAGGCGAATGCAGAGACTGCGGCTAACGACCTCAAGAAAGCTCTCGACGGTCTCCCCCAGATTGTCGAGAACTCCCCCAAACCTTCCTCGCCGGAGGGAGAATCCGCGCGTGTGCAAAACCAGATCGCACGTGCCTCGAACGTCGCCGCCGAAGCCCAGCAGGCCATTGCAAAATCCCCGAATGCCAACCCCGGAAAGCTTCAGGAGGCCGAACAAAATGTCCGGGCAGCAATGAATACTTCTGCCAACGGCCTCACCCCAGAAGCCAAAAAGTCCCTTACCCAGGCGGCCTCCGCCTTGCAGAATGCTAGGCAGTCTGCCAAGGAAGGAAAGCCCGATGCTGCTCAGTCTGCTACCTCCCAAGCCCAGCAGGCCCTCGCCGCAGCGCAGTCCCAAATGGCCCAGGCCGCCTCAAAATCTCAGTCATCGTCCCAAGCTCAGAGCCAATCTCAGAGCCAATCCCAGAGCCAAGCCCAGTCGAATAGCCAGCCCAAGGACGGATCAGAGAATCCGCAAGGCGGCGAAATGGCAAGTTCGGGGGATGCGGGTTCGGACGCCCAGACGGTCGGAGGTCTCTCCCCGCGCGATCGCGAGGCCGCCGCACAGCTCCAAGCGGTCAAACCCCCGCCAGAATTCGCACCGGCTGTCCGCCAGTATTACAAAAACCTCGCGGAGAATGTGACTCATGAATAGTTGCCGAACAGCACTCGCCGGGCTTGTGATCGCCCTGTCTGCCCCCGCTCCAGCCACTTCCCAAGACACTCAGACAGCCACAGCCTTCGGCTCGACGACCCGCAGCGAGGCCGCACTCATCGGGATTCTCTACGACCTCAAGCAGGACCAGCAGCACAAACCCAAAAAAGGGCAATACCTCGAGCTGATCGGTAGATTTGTGCGGGAGGGGTGGGACGAGGGGATTCTCAACGAGTTCTACCGGGTGACGCGCCCGCTCTACACCACGCAGGTTTTCATTCCCCTGATGGCCGCCGACGAGGCCCCCCGCTCTTTTGGGGTGCAGGACATCATGAAGCCGCGAATGTGGGTCGTTCATTACAAGGGCCAGGTCTCGCCGCCCCATGCGGGCACATTCCGCTTCGTTGGAATGTCTGATGATATCCTCGCCGTCGCGGTGAACGGAAAAACAGCGCTCCTCGCCCAGTTTCCGGCTTGGAAAGAGCTAAATTCTGTCTGGCGGGACGCCCCCCGCGACGGCATCGGAACCCCAGTCGGCCCAGCGATCTCGGGAGATTGGTTTACGGTGAAAGAGGGCCAGGTCATCGACCTTGATATCATCGTAGGCGAGTATCCCGGCGCTCAGTTTGGCGCTTGGCTCATGATCGAGGAGCAGGGAGTAACTTACGAAAAAGATGGTCAGGGAAAACCTATCCTCCCGGTCTTCCAGCTCAGCGACTCTGCCATCCCGGACGGTAGGAACCCGCCTGCAAGAAAGTCCCGGCCCGATGAGCTTTGGAAGGGTAACCAGTAGAGGGGTGGAGGAGATATTTCGTTTTCGCGAAGTGCGAGCATCACTGCGCTTCACCGGAAAACGCAGGGAGATGGTATAAAGCACTGCTCAAAGCGATTTCAAGCACAGGAAGTTATACCATCTCTACTCTTATTCCGGTCGAATCAGCTGGTTCTTTCGGCGATGGGCGTTGTTGTCATCTCTCGGGTTATCTTCAGATAGCCCTCGGTCTTCCGCCTAGCCCATCAGCAAAATCCCTTCGCAAATTCCACCAGACTAATCGTGTCAATGGCATTAGGATGCATGCAATGTACTGGAGGAGGAGCGTAGAAAGGGGAGCTGAAACACGACTTGCTTGCCTCGCCAAGGTAATGTCCTTCGAGGGTTAGGCCGAGAAGTCTGAGGATCATCAAATCCGTAGATGCGTGGTCGGGACCGACGGACAAACAATTCCTACGCCTACAGAGGCGCAATAACACCGTGCGAAAGAATCCCAGGCCTTCTTCCAAAATCCTAAACGGAGCCTAGGATGAGACACGAATTAATCCCTCCGAAGCCGAAGGAATTGGAGAGGATTTTTCTGGGGCGGGTTTGGCGGCCATGATTTGGAATGACATCAAGTGCGCAGTCGGGATCAGGGGTCTCGTAGTGCAGCGTCGGTGGAAGGTACCCCTCTGTCATCGCCAAGCAGCAGATCACGGCTTCCAAAGCCCCAGTCGCGCCAAGCGGATGGGCCGTGTAGGCCTTAGTTCCGCTGACAGGAATCGATGCGGCATGGCTACCAAAGACGGTATGGATGCAACGGGCTTCGTTGCTGTCATTGACTTGGGTCGAACTGCCATGGGCATTGATGTATCCGATCTCTTCCGGATTCGTCGCGGCATCGGCAAGGGCGTCCTTAATGGCCCTGATCGTCGGCTCACCATTCGGATGCGGTGACGTCATGTGATAGGCATCGTTATTATGAGAGAAACCCAGGATCTCAGCGTAGATCCGGGCTCCACGGGCCTTGGCATGTTCATACTCCTCGACGACCAGCGATGCAGCCCCCTCCCCCATGACGAAGCCATCGCGGTTCAGATCAAAGGGTCTGCAGGAAAAGGACGGATCTGCTTCGCTCATCGTCCTGATGTTTGCGAAAGCCCCATAGGTCAAGGGACTCAGCGGAGCCTCGGAGGCACCCGCAATCATCACATCGGCAATCCCGTCGCGGATATAGCGCAGGGACTCGCCCAGGGCCACGGTCCCGCTCGCACAGCTGTTCGAGTTGGTGGTACCGACACCCTGGAAGCCGCAGGTGATGGCGGTGTTGGAGTGAGCGGAACCGCCGAAGACTTGGAGCGCGAGAAGCGGGCTCACCGCCTTGAATCCCCCCTTCACAAAGGCATCATGTTCTTTCTCGGCATTGCAAATGCCACCAAGAGCCGTTCCGAAGCTAACCCCCCTGCGCGGATCGGGAGACTCGGGCGAGTAGTCGAGTCCGCTATCCTCCAAAGCAAGGAGGGCACTCGAGACGGCAAACTGGGCATAGCGGTCCAAACGCCGAAGCATTTTTGCTGGGAAGTAATTCAAGGGATCGAAAGAGTCGACCTGTCCGGCCGAGCGTGCATCCAACCCGCTAAGATCGAAGCGAGTCAGCGGAGCAATACCGCTTTTTTCAGCAAGGATACCTCGCCAGAAAGACTCTTTCCCGATTCCGATGCAGCTGATGGGGCCAATTCCAGTGATGACGGCTCGGCGGGTGGATCGGGCTGTGTTCATTTCGTTACCTCCAGAAGTTTTTTGAATGTAGCGAGTGTCCGGGGTGCTACCCAACCGATCATGAAATCTCCAATGATCGGGTTTGCAATCGGAGACAGAAGCGGCCAGCGGAACTTCAGATCATGCTCGATCGTCACCTGGACGCCATTCTCACGCTGATGATAGATCCAGCGAACTTCCATACCCTTGGTGAAGGCACTGAGATGACGGAACCAAAGCTCCGGTTTCTCGGGGTTCTTTGAACCTCTATGAAACTCCGAAGTCCACTTGATGGGAATCAACCCACGCATCGCGGCCATCTCGACAATGCCCTGATGAGGACCACCCTCGATCCATCTCACCCATCGGTAGTGCGGCAGATAGGCTGGCCATCGGGTCAGATCCGATGTCATGGAAAACACCCGATCCATCGGTGCCTTGATCAGGATGGATGACTCGGTATGCATCAACGCGTTTTACTCAATTTGGTCTTCCTGGTCTTCTTACCCTTCTTAGGATCCCGGACATAATGGAGTCGGGCAACACCTTCCCCCTCATCCTGAACTGACCTGAGAATGAACCATTGCTCCTGATCCTTGGAGAGGAACCCTTTGCAAAAACCGCTCTTTCCCTTTGATTGCGCGTTTCCCTCAATCACGGGATAGATTCGGACAAAAACTTCCTGTGCCTCTTCCAGACATATCGACGGGTCAAATCCCGACGGGGAGATAACTCTCCCATCCGCGCTCATGGAAAAATCCACCACCCGTTCCGTTGATCGGGATAATTTCATGATCCGTGAGGTCAGAAAATCAGGCCCGAGCGCCGGAGGCCTCTTCCTCTAACTCGATCTGATGCTCGACAGTTCCTACCTGAGCCTCCATCTCGCCGATCGAGACCTTCCCAGCGTCGGCTGGCCTGTAGGTCATGTAGATAACTCCCCCGATCAATCCCCATCCGACGCCCAGGGCAAATCCTGTGATCGAGATCAGCACCGCAAGATCCACCGGCGTTCCGTAGAGAGAATTCAGCATCACGGAGAACAGTCCCTCTCGGACTCCGATTCCGGCCAAACTGATCGGCAGGGAACTGATTGTGTTAACGATGGGGATTACCGAAGTCATGGCGGCGGCTCCAGGATTTCCCACAAAGGCATAGGCGGCGAAGATGGCCGTACCGAAGATGAAGGCATTCAGCGGCATGGAGATTAGAACGGCGAGCACCACCGCTTTCCAGTCTCGTGCATAGATGGAAAAGGCCCCCGCGACATCAAGGATCGCCGCATGGCACGGCATCTTGGCGGGAAGTTTTTTTGCAAGATGAAATCGATCAATGATGAGCCCCATGGCGATCAGACCGATGAAGGCGCAAAAGATGATGGTGACGGTCAGGAGGAAGGCTCTTATCATCGGCAGGGACATCAGTGGTTTGTAGAACCAAGCAAAGACCCCGGCGGAGACAATGATCAATGCGAACATCCCAGCGATGCGGTCAACGATGATACTCAAAAACACAGCGCTTTTGGACTTGGGAGCCTCTCGCATGGCAAAGAAGACCTTGATGAGATCGCCTCCCACACCACCAGGGAGACAGAGATTGAAAAACATCCCGATCATGACGAGTTTCCAAACGCGGAACCACCCCAGGGAAATTCCCTGTACCTTCATCAGAAGCTGCCAGCGGAAAGCACCGCAAACGAGCACTAGGCCGAAACAGAGGAATCCGGGAATCAGCCAGAGAAGATTCGCCGTATGTAGGGCCTGAGCCATTTGGTGACGACGCACCGGATCGTGAAAGAGAAGCCAGAGGAGCAGTAGCGTTACGCCCGCTTGCACAAGCGTCATGATGATTTTTTTAAGATTCATTGGGGACCAAGGGTTTCCACTTTGCGACAGCCGCCTGAATGGCTGCGGGGGTCGCCTGTGACGAGAGTTCTAGTACGTAAGGGAGTGATGATGGCAGAAGAGGAACAAGCTGGTCGAAAGGAATTTCTCCCTCAAAAGGAACAAGATGATCCTCATCAGGCCAACGGGCATCCTGAAGATGAGCTCCTACCGCAAAAGGGGCTATCTCCTGAAGCCACTGGGCATGATCAAGCAAGCCGAGGCTCTCCCTCATCTGAGCATGGCCGAAGTCATGCCAGTAGCGAAGATGGGGAGTATCAAAGCGGCGGAGAAGGGCCAGCAATTCGCGCTCTGTCGGGACGGCCTCGAAGTCGCTCCGGTTCTCCACTACAAGAGTGAGTCCCATTGTGGAGGCCTGTTCCACTAGCGGCTCGAGCAAGCGGGTCACCCGATCCAGAAAAGCAGGCCCCTGCTTTTCCCTTTTCTGCACGGCATCGAGCTTGGCACGGTTGAAGCCACGGTCTGCCATACCCTTGGCTCTCAACCTATCCAGAAGCGAGTCGGTCATTCCACGCAACGGCATAATGCGTCCAAGATGCAGCACCACAAAACGCGCCTCAAACTCCACGGCTGTCTCCATGGTCTGACGGGTGAGCCTTACGGCACGCTCCCGCTCCGAAGGACGATGGGAGGTGAACTCGTAACAATCCGGGTTATCAGCCATCACCTCGATCGGCATCGGGCAGAAATTATGAACACTGAGAACCTTGAAATCTCCCCCGGCAAAAGCTTCCCGGATTCCATGAAGTTGCGAGACAGAAAGTCCGTGACCGAGCTCGATGGTATCGCATCCAAGCTCCAGGATCTCCCTCACTATCGAGGCTCCGTCAGGATGACGTCGGGCGTTCCAGTTGGTTGAGAAGGCGAGCATGGCGACGATCATACCGCACCCGTCACAGGATGCAGTTCAGAACTTCATCGGCGGTCCGGAGTCCGCTGGCAAGTGCGGAGTCAATGCTGGCATAGGCAACCTGATCCCCGGCCAACCAGAGATTGGCAGCGGGATGGCGGTCGGGTTGCAAGCTCTGGAATCCAGGTCCCTGGAAGGGAAGGGCCCGAGTGATTCTTATTTCTTCAAGAAACTTCCATTCTCTAAAATCCGGTAGGAAGCGGATGATTTCGGCCTGTACTTGTCCGGAAAGATCACCGGATGGAGGGTTGAGAACGGTCGCGGAGAGAAGCCTTTTCCCCTCGGGGGCATATTCGGGTGCTGTATTCGTAAGATCCGTGAAGTGCCTGACGAGAGCGTTCTTTCCCTCGGGCAACACCAGCAGCCCTCCGTCGTAGAGGGGATCGTTGCCCTTGAAGTAAAAGGTGGATACCAGACTCCAAGCGCGTTGTTCCTGCAGGCCTAGTAATTGACAGGATGTCCGTTCTTGAGTCGCCAGGATTACACAATCCCCCTCAATTCTCTCTCCGCTGGCAAGCTCTACCCCGGTGACGCAGCCACCAGCTCTATCTTTGCGTAGAAGCGCCTGTACGCGTGCTCCATAGCGTTGCCTGAACGAGGGTAGGCGCGCAGCCAGCTGCCGGGGAATCTCCCCCATTCCCTTGGCTGGCAGCAGGGCCTTGCCAAGAGCGAATTTCTTCAGGTCATAGCGGAAGATAGAGGCATCAGTTCCGAGTTCGTTGTCAAGAAAGACACCGGCAAAAAAGGGTCTGAGAAACTTCTCCAAAACATCACCATCCAGACCGAATCGAGAAATTTCCTGCAAAGCCGATTTCCCAGCCTCGCGAGCAAGCAACGACTCATCGGAGCAGAGAGACTGAAGGGCACCAAGGATGCCAAGAGTTATTTTTTCACGGAGAGAAAACGATCGGATAAGTGTAGCTGAGAGCAACCAGTCAGGATGATGAAGCGGATTGAGTATCCTCTCCCAACCCTCCTCGCCAACCATCAGGGCGCCGCTCTGAAAATAACGGGGTTGCAGGGCCTCAAAGTCCAGCAGACGGCACGCCGTAGGATAGGAATCAAGCAAAACCTGGAAGCCCCGATCAAGACGATAGCCCTCCGAAGTGATCTCTGTGGCAACCCGGCCTCCGGGGAGATCCTCCGACTCCAACAGCAGCCATTCAACACCGGCCTCCTGCAGGCGGATTGCACAAGCCAGACCTGCAAGCCCAGCGCCGACAATGAGAACCATAGATAACAGGTGTAGTCCTGAAAGAATCCCTACACTTTCACAGGTTCGAGATGCCAGATCTCGCGTGCATATTCCGAAATCGTGCGATCACTGGAGAACTTGCCCATGCGGGCCGTGTTGAGAATTGCCATTTCGGCCCAACGCGACTTGTCCCGGAAGGCAGCATCCACCCTTTCCTGTGCATCACTGTAAGAACGGAAGTCTGGAAGACAAAGGAAGGGATCGCTGTAGACGAGATTATCATGGAGCAGAGTAAAGATACCGGGCGGTTCGTCGGGAGTGAAATAGTTTGATCCAACCCAATCCACCACGGCCTTGAGTTCCTCATCAGCTGCAAGGAAATCCTGCGGATTGTAACCCTTCTTACAGAGGACCTCCACCTCCTCGACGGTCATACCGCAGATGAAGATATTCTCCTTTCCTACCTCTTCTTGGATCTCGACATTGGCACCGTCCAGGGTGCCGATCGTGAGCGCTCCGTTGAGCGCAAGCTTCATATTTCCTGTTCCGGAAGCCTCCTTGCCGGCTGTTGAGATCTGCTCTGAAAGATCGGCGGCCGGCACGATGCGCTGTGCAAGCGAAACCCTGTAATTGGGCAGAAAGGCGACCTTCAACTTATTGTTGATCCGGGGATCAGAATTGATCTTGGCACCGATGGAATTGATGGCCTTGATGATGTTCTTGGCGAGGTCATAACCGGGAGCCGCCTTGGCACCAAAGATGAAGACACGGGGTGCGATGTCGAGTGTGGGATTCTGTAACAGGCGCCGATAGAGGGCTAAGATATGCAGCAGATTCAGGTGCTGGCGCTTGTACTCATGAAGCCTCTTGATCTGCACATCAAAAAGGGCCGAAGGATCAACCTCGATACCGCAATCCCGTTTGATGATGTGGGCAAGATCGACCTTGTTGGCATGCTTCACCTCCATGAATTGCTTCTGAAACTC
This sequence comes from uncultured Spartobacteria bacterium, assembly GCA_903858595.1. Classification (GTDB taxonomy): domain Bacteria; phylum Verrucomicrobiota; class Verrucomicrobiia; order Chthoniobacterales; family UBA6821; genus UBA6821. The sequence continues at coordinate 8,214 of CAIOJL010000141.1, forward strand.
AGGATCTTTGGCATAAGCCTCGATGCCGCAGATCTGGGTGAGATCGCGTTCCCAGTCGCAACCGATCTTCGAGGTGATTAAGGAACTCAGGCGGGGATTGCAGGCCAGCAGCCAACGGCGCGGGGTAATGCCGTTGGTCTTGTTGTTAAACTTGCCGGGGTAGAGCGCATCGAACTCGGGAAAGAGATCACGCTTCAGTAACTGAGTATGCAGAGCGGCTACCCCGTTCACGGAATGGCTTCCGACAACGGAGAGATTAGCCATGCGGACCATCTGGGGATCTCCCTCCTCGATCAGCGAAAGCTTACGGACCATGTCGAGATCGCCTGGCCACTTCGCCTCGACCTCCAGAAGGAAGAACTTATTGATCTCGAATATGATCTGCAGGTGCCTCGGCAGGACTTTTGCAAACAGGCCAACACTCCATTTCTCAAGGGCCTCGGGAAGTAGCGTGTGGTTCGTGTAGGCGAAGGTGCGGGTGACAATATCCCAAGACTGCTTCCAAGTTAGGCCGTAGATGTCGTGAAGCAGGCGCTGGAGTTCCACCACGGCGATGGCCGGATGGGTGTCGTTGAGCTGGATGGCCACCTTCTCCGGAAAAATGTTCCAATCCGTGTTATTCCGGAGGAATCGGCGGATGATATCTTTCAGGGAGCAGGCGACAAAGAAGTACTGCTGGATCAGACGCAGTTCCTTGCCGCTTTCCGTCTTATCGTTCGGATAAAGGACCTTGGAGACCGTCTCACTGTAGTTTTTGTCCCTTACTGCCTCGTCATATCCTCCACGATTGAAGGCGTCAAAGTCGAAGTCCTCGTGCGCCTTCGAGGACCAGAGGCGAAGGAAATTGACCGTGTTCGTTCCGTATCCCGGAATCGGAATATCATAGGGGATGCCCATCAGCTTCTTGGTGCCGGTCCACTTCGGAACATAGTTGCCCAAATCATCGAACACATTCTCGACCTGACCATAGAGTTCGATCTCGGTGGTGTGCTCGGGACGGACAATCTCCCAAGGAGTGCCGTACTTCATCCAGTCGTCGGGAAGCTCCACCTGATAACCATTGAGGAACTCCTGTTTGAACAGTCCGTACTGGTAGTTGATGCCATAGCCAATGGCTGGCAGGTCTAGAGTTGCGAGTGAATCCAAGAAGCAGGCGGCCAGACGGCCCAATCCACCGTTGCCAAGTCCCATATCGTACTCCTCCTCGCGGAGTTCCTCGATATCGAGCCCCAGTTCCTTGATGGCGAACTCCATATTCTTATAGATACCGGCGCTGTAAAAGCTGTTGATATAAAGACGGCCGATAAGGAACTCCAGTGATAGGTAGTAAAGACGCCTAGTGTTTTCGGCCCGGTGTTTTGTCTGAGTTGCCATCAGACGTTCGATGACGACGCACTCGACAGCCTTCGAGGTGGCCAGCCACCAGTCTCGTTTTGTTGCGGTTAGAGGATCGCGGGCCAGGCTGAACTTGAGCTGGCTTTCGATCAGGCTCTTCAGGCCAGAAACAGAGATGTCGATGCTAGAATGAAAATCTTCGGATGTGCTCATAGTGGGTGAAAAGGTTCCTGAATGTTCTCCAAGTCAGATCCATGGGTTTCGTCTCGATGGACTGCTGTGGCAATCCAAAAATAGCCACAGGCCATCTCTGTCTATGAGCTGTCTATGCTCAAACGCCGTTCCTAGTCACGGAGCTTGGTTTATCTGCCTTTGGGATGTTACAGTGAAACCACGATGAAGTATCGCAAACTCAACGAGGACTCGGGTCTCAAAATTAGTGAAATCGGCTTCGGTCTCTGGACCGTCTCCACGGGATGGTGGGGGAACTACACCGACGATGAAGCAGTGGTCCTCATGCGACAGGCGGTTGATCTGGGTATCAACCTGTTCGACGCAGCAGACACCTATGGTAACGGACGGAGCGAGGAACTCATTGCCAAGGCCTTCCCTGCCGGGGAGCGCTCCCGGATCGTGATCGCCACCAAGGTCGGCTACGATTTCGTGAATCATGGCGATGGACGGCGCGGCCAGAAGGAAATTCCCCAGGACTTCAGCCCCGCAGCAATCAGAGGGGCGGTGGACTCGGCCCTGAAGCGGTTGGGAACCGACCATATCGATATCCTTCAACTCCACAATATCCGCGAAGCGCAAGTCAATGACGATGCGCTGTGGGAGGTCATGGAGGATCTCCGCTTCGAAGGAAAATTCCGTCATGGCGGCATCGCACTGGGCCCCGCAATCGGTTGGATCGGGGAGGGAGCCGCCGCTATCGCCCGTCGCAAACCCGATGTCGTTCAGCACATCTACAACCTCTTGGAACAACACCCCGGATCGGATCTCCATAAGATCGCCGAGGCAACCAATGCCCCGACCAAGTTCTTGATCCGCGTTCCTCACTCCTCCGGCATACTGGAGGGTAAATACACAGCCGATACAGTTTTCCCTCCCAATGATCATCGTAACCACCGTCCGAAGAGCTGGCTCATCAACGGTGTCAAAAAGATCGATCAACTCCGTTTCCTGGAACGTCCCGACCGGACGATGGGTCAGGCGGCCATTCAATGGTTGCTGAAGGATCCGCGCACACTTTCCGTGCTTCCGAACATCTACAACGCCGAACAGATTGCTGAATTTGCAGCGACTTCGGATTCCCCTCCCCTGAATGACAACGAGATCAACCGCATCACCGAACTGGTAAGCTCTCATTTCGGCCTGGAGCCCGAGGAGAACAAATTCAAGGGAGTGATGGAAATGCCCGCAGAACTTGCCTCCCTGATTTCCTAAAAACCGCCTTCTTCGCATAAATCCTCCGCGACTGATGACCGACTCCTCGAACACTCATCAGGGGGAATCCCAATCAATTAGCAACATTTCACCCGCAGCCGTTGTATTCCCCGAGGTGAAGGTGTTGCTTTTTGATTTCGACGGAACCATTGCCGACACCAGAAAAGTTGCACACGGCATTCTCAATGACATGTCCAAGGAGTTCGGGTTTCAACAGCTTCCAGAAGAGCATCTTGAAAATGCCAGAGACATGGGGACCCGTGAATTCATCCGTCACTTGGGCATCAGTAGATGGAGGATTCCTTCAATCGCCCGCAGAGGGTTGGAACTTCTGCACGAAAGAATGGACCAAGTGAATCCGATCGAGGGGATGCCTGAAGTGCTTGCCGAGCTCCATGGCCGGGGTCATCGGATAGGCATCCTGACCTCCAATTCGGAGGCAAACGTCAACGAATTCTTAAAACGCCATGATCTGCCCTACTTTTATTTCGTACGGACCTCCTCCAAGTTGTTCGGCAAGGCTCGGGAGATGAGGAGACTCATTCGCGCCGAAGGGGTCGCCCCGGGGGAAATCCTTTATGTCGGCGACGAAACCAGAGACATCGAGGCGGCCCAAGACAGCAGTCTTCGCATGGCTGCCGTGACATGGGGGTACAATTCCGCAGCCGCACTGGCGGCACTGAATCCCGAGCACCTCCTGAAATCTCCCTCCGAGCTGCTTGGAGTGAAGTCCCCGTGCACAAATCCGTGAAAAGCGCATCCCCTGCCCGCGTCCGCCTGGATCAACATCTGTTAGATGGGGGTCATTTCGATTCCAGAGAAAAAGCTCAACGGGCCATCTTGGCAGGCCAAATAACTGTGGGGGGGCAGATCGTCGACAAACCGGGAACGAAAGTGAGTCCCGAAAGCGAGATCCTCATCACCGGTCGCGACCGCTATGTCGGACGAGGAGGACATAAACTCGAGGGAGCTCTCACGGGATTTGGGATCGATCCGACTGGCCTGTCCTGCCTTGACCTTGGCTCCTCAACAGGAGGATTCACGGACTGCCTTCTCCAGCATTGGGCCGCCCATGTCACGGCTGTAGATGTTGGCAGAGGGCAGCTCGTATGGTCGCTGCGGCAGGATCCACGGGTCGAGGTTCGCGAAGGAATCAATGCACGATACCTGACGGCAACAGATTTCGACCGATGCTTCGACCTGATCGTGGGAGATCTCAGCTTTATTTCATTGACGAAGATCCTTCCCGCGGCGTTTCAGTTGCTAAATCCTGAGGGTCTCATGATCGTCCTTATCAAGCCACAGTTTGAGCTTGCCCGTGCCGATATCGGCAAGGGGGGCATCGTGCGCGACACGACAGCGCGTCTGCGAGCCGTCGATTCGATTCGAAGCTGGGTGATCACGACAGGCCACCGCTTCGAACGCTTCATCGAGTCGCCTCTGCCCGGCACCTCGGGCAACATAGAGTTTTTGGCACTTCTCCGCCGGGGAGATTCCACAGTGCCGATTCCCGTCAAAACCAACGACCCTACTCCATCACCCAGCCCCTCACCAAACCCATGATTGTTGGACTCATCGCCCATGTTGGAAAGGATGGCTCCGCCAGCCTCGTCCAGTCCGTCGCCACTGAACTCGACCGGCGAAACGCTTCTTATCTCTTCGAAAAAGCCACTGCAGCCCTGATCGGAAGAGAGTCCGATTTGGATGAGGCCCTTCTTTCTGAACGATGCGACCTTCTCCTTGTCATGGGGGGTGATGGAAGCATCCTTCGGGCGCTTCACCGCTCCGGGGGGCATATTCGCCCGATCTTTGGAATCAATATTGGATCACTCGGCTTCCTGACATGCCTGGGTTCCACAGAATACCTCAAGGCCATCGACTGCGTCCTAGCCGGCAATTATGTACTCAGCCCGAGAAGTCTTCTGGATGTCGCTATCGAAGGACCTAGCAGCAGCGTTCCTCTGGTGCGCGCATTAAATGATGTCACCATCAGTCGAGGAGAGCGTTCTCAACTCGTGAAGCTGCAGGCCTCAGTGGATGACGCGCAACTCACCGAGTACCATGCCGACGGACTCATCGTTGCGACGCCAACGGGATCTACCGCCTACTCCCTGGCAGCGGGAGGGCCCATCCTGATGCCGGATAGCGGAGCGCTTGTCATCACACCGATCTGCCCCCATGTCCTGAGCAACCGCTCCCTGGTGATCTCGGATAAGAGCAGGGTGGTCATCCGCTCCTCGACCAACCAAGAAGTCTTTGTAACGATTGACGGACGTCCCCCCAATGCCCTGAAACCCTCCGAACGGGTTGTCTTACAGCTTTCACCACTGACCCTTCCCCTTGCCATGATGCCCGACAGCAATTTCCCGGAAATCCTGCGCCAGAAACTGAAATGGAGCGGCAGCAATATTTAACGGAACCTGATCCCACTTCATGAATACCCTTTGTGATTCCTTGCTGATCAAGGACGTCCGACTACAGTTGAAGGCTGCTGATCATCACGATGCGTTGGAGGAGATCCTCTCCCTACTCAGAAGCGATGTCAGGGTTCGGGATTGGGAAGATCTGCGATCAACTCTCCTCGCCAATTCACTCAACGAAACCTTCAGGAAAACTCCGAGCGCCATGTTTCTCCACCATTGCAGAACTGAAAGTGTTTCCGATCTGGTATTGGCTGCAGGCCGAAGTGTCTCCGGAATTCTTATGCCGGGGTGCGAGGAAAAAATTCATCTCATCTTCCTCGCGGCCATTCCAGAGGCCTTGAACAATGAATATCTCCGAATCCTAGGTGCCATTTCGCGCATCTGCAGCGAACCCGAGACCATGCAGAAACTGCTTGATTTTGAGAACACCTCCGAATTCTTGGCTCTCTTGGAGAGAGGTTGCCGCTCGTGACTCCTCAGCACCAACATCAGGGCGACAGCCTCACTCCGTTACTTGAAGTGCGCGATCTCAAGGTTCATTTCCCGATTCGATCCGGAATCCTTCAACGCCAAACCAATGTCTTCAAGGCGGTGGATGGCGTGAGCTTTTCCGTGCCACAGGGCAAGACCATGGGTCTTCTGGGAGAGAGCGGAAGTGGCAAAACTACGATAGGCAGGGCCTTGGTGAAACTCGTTGCCGCGACCTCGGGAGAGGCGCTCTGGAAGGGAGAGGATATTCTGCCCATGACCGAAAGGGAGTTCCGGCCCCTGCGTCGCAGGATTCAGTATATTTTTCAGGATCCTTTCGGATCCCTGAATCCCCGGATGACCGTGGCCCGGATTATCAGCGAGGCCCTGGAAATTCATTTCAGGGAACTGAATGCGGGGGAGCGTGGCGATCGGGTTGCAGCCCTGCTGCGGCGAGTGGGTCTCACCCCCGAGATGGGAACGCGGTATCCCCATGAGTTCAGCGGCGGTCAGCGCCAGCGTATCGGGATCGCCCGTGCGCTGGCAGTCGAACCGGAGTTCCTGATCTGTGATGAACCGGTCAGCGCGCTGGATGTCAGCGTCCAGGCCCAGATCGTGAATCTCCTGCAGGACATTCAGGAGGAACTAGGATTAGCCATGCTCTTTATCGCGCACGATCTTGCGGTTGTGGAACACATTAGCGACTCAGTGCTCGTCCTGCACCGTGGAAAGATCGTCGAATCGGGACCCTCAAGGGAGGTGCTTAAAGACCCTAAGGATCCCTACACGCGCGAACTACTTGCTGCTGTCCCGCGAATCTAAGAATAACTCCATGAACACCCTCATGCTCGCGCGGAAGTTTCGCGCCCTTAATAAGCCGCTTCTGATCGTGATGCTGGCACTGTGCTCATTTGGCATCTATGCGATCTATAGCGCCACATGGATGAGGGACATGCCCTTTTGGATCAGCCAGATCAAGTGGATACTGATCTGCGTCCCAGTCTTTTTCATCATCGCCTTCAATGATTATCAGTGGGTCAGATTAGGTGCGATTCCCCTCTATATCCTGAGCGTCATCCTTCTGGTCCTTGTCTTTTTTATCGGAGTGAAGGTTTTCGGAGCTAGGAGTTGGCTGAATCTTGGATTCGGAAACTTCCAGCCTTCTCAGATGGCAATTTTCAGCGGCGTTCTTCTCTTCGCCCTCTTTCTAAGCGAAAGCGACGGCACTCATCCGGCGATCCGTATTCTTATTTGCATGATGATTACGCTCGTTCCCTGCGTGCTCATTCTGGTTCAACCCTATCTGGGTGGTACTCTTGTCTGGTTGCCCGTGCTTTTCGCCATGCTGTTTGTTGCCGGTGTCCAGGTTCGCTATCTGGTCACACTCCTTCTTATGGGTGTGGCCTTGATTCCCCTTGTCGTGAACTTCGGCCTCAAGCCCTATCAGAAAGATCGGATACTGATCTTTCTCGATCCCTCCCTTGATCCCCAGGGTGCAGGTTGGACAATCAACCAATCGCTCAATGCCATAGGAAGTGCAGGGTTCTGGGGCAAGGGATTCAAAGCTCACAATACGCTCAATGAGCTCGGTTATCTCCCGAGCACGATCGTTCATACAGACTTCATCTACTCCGTTTTCGGTGAACAGCATGGCTTCTTCGGGGCTATCCTCCTTATCACGACTTTCGGGATTCTGCTCCTAAGCGGTCTCTATGTGGCATCCCAAGCCCAAGATTTGTTGGGAAGACTACTCTCGGTGGGAATCGTCATGCTTCTCTTTACCCATATTTTCATGAACATCGGTATGACTGTCGCAGTCACGCCAATCACCGGACTCCCTCTGCCTATGGTCAGCTATGGCGGATCGTTCCTGCTCATCACAATGGCCTGCATGGGGCTGCTGCAGAGCATCTGGATCCATCGAAAACTGGTTTACTGATTGGAAGATGCATCTGCAATCATGAGGGAGGAATGATGAAGTATGAAAAAAGAGAGCGTGGCGAATTCCCTATGGACACTCCAAGGCTTGCTGCATTCAGGCCTTTTGCCTTCATTATTCATCATTCATAATTCATTTTTTTGGAACTAATGCGCATCCTCTCTGGAATACAGCCAACGGGACTGCCCCATCTGGGCAACTACTTCGGGATGATGAAGAATGCCATCGAACTGCAGGAATCAGGTGAGGCCTTCTATTTCATCGCCGATCTTCATGCGCTCACCACGGTCAGGGATCCCGAGGCCTTACGCAAAAACTCCCGGGAAGTAGCGATCGACTTCTTGGCCTGCGGCCTTGATCCCGCAAAGGCCTGCCTCTTTCGCCAGAGTGACATTGCTTGCATTCCCGAACTTGCCTGGATCCTTTCCACGGTCACCCCGATGGGATTGCTCGAGCGATGCCACTCCTACAAGGACAAACTCTCCAAAGGCCTTCACGCCTCACTCGGACTCTTCTCCTATCCCGTTCTTATGGCAGCCGATATTCTGGCCTACGACAGCGACGTGGTTCCGGTGGGCAAGGACCAGAAACAGCACCTTGAAGTCACCCGCGACATCGCGGTGAAGATCAATGAACTCTATGGTGAGATCTTCAAGCTTCCCGATGCGATGATCCGTGATGAATCGGCGGCTATTCCCGGCACCGACGGAGCAAAGATGAGCAAGAGCTATGGAAACACCGTGGAGCTCTTCCTTGAGGAAAGCGCTCTTAAGAAAAAGATCATGGGGATTCAAACCGACTCAACCCCTGTGGAGTCTCCGAAGCCGATCGAAGGATCGGCTATCCTGGGCATCTACAAGCATGTCGCCTCCCCCTTCGAATATGCCGAGATGGAGGCAGACTTCCTTGACGGTGGTAAAGGATATGGAGACTTCAAAAAACGCCTTCTTTCAGCAGTCCGCGATTACTTCGCCCCGATGCGGAAACGTCGCGACAAGTTCGCCTCCGACCCCGCTGAGGTCGACTGCATCCTAAAGAAAAGTGGGGACCGGGCTTCGGAAATCGCGGCACCCGTCATGGACCGCCTTAGAAAATCTGTCGGCCTCCGGTAAAACTACTCAGCAGAAGTTATCGCACTGGAATGCCCCTTGACTGCGGATCGAAGAGTGATAACTTTTAACTCAGGACGCGGGGTGGAGCAGCCCGGTAGCTCGTCAGGCTCATAACCTGAAGGTCGTAGGTTCAAATCCTACCCCCGCCACCACTTTTTGGGATCTTAGAGA
>CAIOJL010000142.1 GCA_903858595.1 uncultured Spartobacteria bacterium
GCAAGCTTTGGTACCAGATGGCTCGGAATGAGGTTGCAGAGCTGCCTCAAAATCGTGAACTTGCCTACCGATGGGCGGGGTTGTTTTTGCATACCCCTGCCATGTGGTAGGTTGAAATCTCCCCGTCCATCACCACTTTATCCCACCCACTTTTACCCTCCACTTGCCTCCTCTATGGGATGGCTGTGAAAAATTATCATAAATAAAAAAATAATAAAAATAGAAATGATGTTCCTGCTGGGGATGTATCTTGTCGCGCCGTTTCTCAGTGCGGCAGGTGCCGCTGACAACGCTCAGATCGCCGGAATCATCTCCGCTACCAAGGCGGGCGGGGTCGCTCATCTGCCGGAAGGCAGCTTCAAAATCGGTGATTTGACAGTGCCTGAGGGTGTCAGTATCGCGGGGGCGGGCTGCGGCAAGACCATTCTGGACGCTACCGGCAACGCCCACACCCTCATCTTGAACGGGAAGTCGGCCGCCAAGGTTAGCGACCTGACCATTCTTAACGCTGACCAGGCCGGCCTCCTTGTTGACGGCGTGGCAGGGTTGACGCTGGAGCGACTCGTGATCCGCCACTGTGGGTGCGGGCTAATAGCGAGAGGCGCGGTTGACGGACGCTTTCAGAATCTGGTGATTGCCGACAATGGCCAGGGTGTCCTTCTTCAGGAATGCCGTGGAACGGCGTTGATCAATTGCACCATTGCCAATTCAGAGGGGCTCTGCCTAAGCATCGTCGGGTGTGACCAGCTCACCGTGTTCAACAATTTGCTGACCGGTAGTCCGTGGGGGATCGTACTGGAGAAGGGGAACCAGAACCTCGCATTGGATTATAATCTCTACGCTTGCAACTTTGTTGGTCGCCGGGGTGACGAGTACCGGCGCAAGAGGGTTGAGGATTGGGCAGCGTTGACGGGACATGACACACACTCCCTCACTTTGGTCGTGACCTACCGCGATGCGGCCGCCGGAGATTACCGGCCAGCTTCGCCCCTGGAGTGGGCGCCGATCCGCGCCACGAGCAGCGGATGGGGAGTGAAGGAGCTCAACGCTATCGCCGCCCCCTCTGAGGATATGAACGGAGTCTCCCGCAAGGAGTCGCAAGACCTGGGAGCATACCAAGCATCGTTTTCTGCCCCGCGCCCAGCAGATGGGACTTTCAAGGTCGAGTCTGGCGCTGGTATCACCAGCGCTGGTTTGTTCACTCCGGGCGGCGTCTGTGTTCACTATCTTTTTCAGAACCAGCCGCTGGCCAAAGGGGAATATTCATTCTGGTTCCCGTCCCATGACTGGCAGGGGCACCCCATCGCCGCCGGCGACTACCTGCTCAAGGTGACCGAGGCGAAGCTTGGTCTCGACTACATTGCACCTGCCGGTAATGGCGATCAGGCTATGGGCAGGGATTATCCGGGCGGCATAGAGAAACGCGTTTCCCAGAATGTGGAGATGGTCACCTTCGACCCCACAGGCCGCATCGTCATCGCTCAGGACGGCTTCGAGACCGGGCAAACCGTCCGGGCCTATGACCCGGCCATGACTCATTTCCTCTGGTCCCTTCAGGGTGGTGGCCATAATACCGGTATTGCGATAGATGACAAAGGAAGGGCCCTTGTTATGCGGGTCAACAATCTCCTCCGAATTGACACCGGTGCCGGCGAGTACGTCCCGTTTCCCGACGGCAGCGTGGCGCAGACATATACCAATGGTGTGAACGCCTCAAACGGCATGGCCTTCCTCAACGGCAAACTTTACTGCGCGGACGCCAAGGCCGGAAAACTGCATATCCTGGCCGGGGAGAACCTCGAACCGGCAGGTGAGATCGCCCTTACCGAGGTGTCGCAACCATCGGCCGACCCCGTGAGCGGACTCATTTGGGCCATCAGTGGCAAGGAGATCGTTGCCATTGATACTTCGGGCGCCGTCAAGTTCCGCACGACACCGGCCCAGGCGCCGCTGTTGCTCGCCGCCTCCGCCGGATATCTGGCTGTTTATTCAGACGTTTCCCACAAGATTGATGTCTGCGACACCAAGGAAATGACGCTCAAGTCGGTTCGCACCATCGGCACCGGCGGCTCACCTCTCGGTTCCATCATACCAGAGCGACTCTGGGCGCCGAGAAGTATTGCCATCGACAAGGATGGAAACGTGGTTGAAGTTGAGGCCTATCGCACCTGCCTCTTTCCGATAACCGGGCCCGCCAAGATGCATCTCGGTATGTGGGGGCAATACTTCGCCAGCGGCTGGTTCGCCAATGACGACCGGATGCACTACTTCCAGACCGGAGCCCCCTACGACATCATCCTCGACCCGAAGACCCGCCAATGGCTGCCAGGCACCCGCTGGGGGTGGCCCGATGGTGCCATATTCTTCTGCTTTGCCGCCGGAGGAAAGACTTTCGGTGTGGGGCCGGGCGACAAGGATCACCCATGCATGAACATCTGGCTGATGCCACCTAGCGGTGTGGCGCGGGTGGTTGAACGTTTTGGCACCAACAAGGAGGGCCTGTATGTACAACGCGCCAATAGCAAAGGCGAGATCTCCGAAGCCGATCCGAAACAGCCGATCCTCGATGCCAACGGCAAGCCGATCCTCGATACCGACGTAACAACATTTCCACTCTTCGCCCTCAACGAGAATCCCGAGGGTAATCTTGTGATTCCAAGGCGAAGTCAGGGCATACTCTTCGTTCGGATGACCGGGTTGGACGCCGACGGCCTGCCGCAGTATGATTTCGCAGGCAGGAAGATCGTGATGCCTACTGTGGACGGTAAGCCCGACTTCGTCTCCCCGTACGATTTGAAAAGCAGTTCGCGTACTGAACTCAATAGTGTGCCCGCGGTTCGGGTCGCCCCCGATGGCAGCTTCACAGCCCAGGTGCTTACGGCAGGTGGGCCTCCCGGCGGCGAAGGGAGCAAGGGAGACAGCGTGGCCGGGTTTGACTCGGCGGGTAAATTGCGCTGGTACTCGCCGATGATTCCGCCGGGTCTCAACCTAGGTCTCTGCGGTGGGATTACTCAGATCGGCGGCCTCACCGTTGTCGGGCGCGCGCAGAACTGCGAATTTGAAACAATGGACGCCGATGGCTTGGGAACCGGAACGCTGGCACCACCCTGCGCCATGGGATGGGGGGGGATGTGGCTCGACAACAACCGCCAGATGCAGGGCTTTAACGGCAATGATGGCAAACCCTACTTAGTGGTCGGCGACTACGCTGCGCAATCTTACCACTGGCTGGCCCTCACCGGCGCCAACGCAGTAATCCATCATGCCCAAAAGGTGACTATCTCCGAGCAACTCGCGCAGACACTGTCCAATGAGCAGGCCAAGCCTGTCCCACGTTATCCCTCGCTCAGGCCGCCGCACCTCATGATCAAGAAACTCGCCACCCCGATGCCAATCAACGGCGACATGGACAAGTGGAGAGGTCTCGGCATTAAGCCGATTTTAATCGGCATGGAAAATCCGACCCGCAACAGTGCTTATGTCCGCCTGGCCTGGGCTGACGATGGACTCTATGTCCAGGTCATCAAGTTCGCGAATACGATCTCGATTTTCCAGACGGACCCCCGAGCTCACTACATGCAGGACGGAATAGAATTCAACATCGATACTATCTGGGACGGCAATAAGTATAACATCACCACGATCAAGGGTATGGGCGACGTCGTCACCCGCGACCGCTGGATTCATAATACACCGCTTGATATGAATACTGCGCCGCGCTCGATCAAGGTGCTTGATTCCGCCGCTGACATCCCGGAGCGTCAGATTTTTGAGGCGCAGACCGGTTGCGACATGTCCAAATGCAAGGTGATGGTGATTGAGTTCAAGTTGAGCCCGGCGGCACTAGCTGGCCTCCCCTCGAATCATCTGGATTTGCTGGCGAGCGGTAAATGGTTCTATCTCGGTATTTGCATCAACCATAATCCCATTAAAGGTGCTGACCTTTTCGAACAGTTAAACTGGCCTGTGGAATACGGAGCTTTTGCGCGTCCCGAAGCATTCGCCATCATGACCTTGCAATAGTGTGCAACCACCCAATCTCCAACCTCCCATCCTCACCATGAAGCCCATGCCGACACCTCTCCGATTGCTGAGCCTCCTTTTCCTCTTAGTCTTCAGCACCGCCGGCAGGGCCGCAGTAACACCCAACCCGCTCTTCTCGGACAATGCGGTGCTCCAGGAGGAGACGCCGATCCCGGTCTGGGGAGTTGCCAAGGAGGGGGAGAAGATAAGTGTCACGTTGGATGGCCAGTCTGCTTCCACAACTGCCAAGGATGGGAAGTGGAAGTTGATGCTTCCGGCACACAAGGCCGGAGGCCCCTACGACCTGACAATATCTGGAGAGAACACGAACACGATCACCAACGTTCTGGTGGGCGAAGTCTGGGTCTGCTCCGGTCAGTCGAATATGGAGTTCCCTCTCAGCAGAGTGACGAATGCCGCCGCAGAGATCGCTTCTGCGAGTTACCCGATGCTACGCATGTTCTCCGTCGCAAGGAGAATATCCGCAAACCCGCAGGAGGAAGTGGTTGGGAAATGGGCGGTCTGCACACCGGCCGCCGCTCCTGGATTTTCGGCAATCGGCTACTTTTTCGGCCACGACCTGGTGAAGGCCCGATCGGTTCCGATCGGCATGATCCACAGTTCCTGGGGTGGGACACCGGCCCAGGCGTGGACTAGCTTTTCGGGGCTCTCAAAAGACCCCTCGCTCAAGGTCTATGTCGATCAACTCAGAAATGCCGTGGTGGACTTCATGAAGAATCTTGAAGCCTATCGCACGGCGCTTGCCGGTTATCATCCGAACCCTGCCGGAGTTCCCTCCGGGCCTCCCTGGCCCGCCGATCTTCCTCCCTCGGGACCCCGTTCCCCCTTTGAGAACAATGGCCTGCCCACCATCCTCTATAACGGGATGATCGCACCCCTCCAGCCCTATGCCATCCGAGGAGTGATTTGGTACCAGGGAGAGGCTAACAATGGTCAGGCCAAACTCTATCAGACTCTTTTTCCTGCGATGATCGCCGATTGGCGTGAAAAGTGGGGGAGAGGGGACTTTCCGTTCCTCTTCACCCAGATCGCTCCTTGGACAGGCATGAGTCCAGAGATTCGGGAGGCTCAGTTCCTGACACTGGGCAAGTCCACCAACACCGCGATGGCCGTCACTACGGATGTCGGCAACGCTGCCGACATCCATCCGACTCAGAAAGAACCGGTCGGCCAGCGCCTTGCCCTGGCGGCCCGGGCTCTGGCCTACGGCGAGAAGATCGAATACTCCGGCCCGCTCTATCAGTCGCTGAAGATTGAGGGAAGCAATGCCGTCGTTTCATTTACTCATACCGGAAGCGGACTGATGGCCAAGGATGGTGACCTGAGAGGGTTCACGATAGGCGGGACCAATGGACAATTCCTTCCGGCCAAGGCCGCGATCGCTGGGGAAACCGTCGTGGTCTCCGCCGCTGAGGTAACGGCTCCCACCGCTGTGCGCTACGGATGGACTAACGTGCCGGATGTGAACCTCTGGAACAAGGAGGGCCTCCCTGCCTCACCCTTTCGCACTGATAGTGCGCCGTAGTCAGAGGTTCCCTAGTTTTTCCCAGTGCTGTGGATCGGCCAGTCGTCGGTACGGAAGGGTGAGGCGGGGAGTCCATCCTTATTGAACAGGGAGCAGGTGGGGTTGTCGCTCCAGGCATACCTGACGGCAATGGGTTCCTTGATCCCCTCGCGGGAGACCACCAGATGGTTCCCGTTGATGCTTGCCTTGGCGGGCGCGAATTTTTTGTCGGAACCGCAGATTTCGAAGCCGGTCAGGGGCAATCCGCCCCAGGAGACAAGCCCTCCTCCGACATGGTCGAAGCGGATGCGCACGGTTCCGTCCTTGATCTCATGCTCCCTGTAGATGGGGCCGGAATATTCGATCTGCTCGCCGTAGGCCAGGGCACGGGCCGCCAGCGCGAGGCGGGCGCCGACCGGTTGTTTGTGCGCCGGGTGGATGTCATGAGGGTCACCGACATCGCATGCCACGGCCATGCCGGTATGAGGGACGGTTTTCAAGGTCATGAGCTGGGCATCCCTCAGTTCGTCGTAATGGGCGAGGTTCGGCTGGGGCTGGATATCGAGATTTTGCAACTGGACGAAGAGAAAGGGGAGATTTCCGTTCTGCCAGAGGGAGCGCCAGTCATGGATGAGGGCCGGAAAGAGCTTCCGGTATTGCTCTCCGCGTTCAGAGTTGAACTCGCCCTGCCACCAGATCACGCCGCGGATTGCGTAGGGGGCGAGGGGAGCAACCCTGCCGTTGTAGAGACCAGAGGGGCGGCTGTTCTGCTTGGATGGATCGGGCGGCGGTTGCGGTGCTTGATGAGGCTCCTTTCTCGCAGTTTTGCCGTCATCCCCAAGAGACTTCCGGAAAGCTGTCAGCCGATCCATCAACTGACCAATGAAGATGGTGACATCATTTCCCTGAGACTTCCGGAAAACCGCCAGTTTTCCGGGATAGGCCGCGAGAGCCTCTTGGTAGCGTTGCAGGATCGGGGCGAAGTCGGGATCTGTGCGGAGGGCTTCGTTGCTCATCCATGCCTCGGCCAGTGTGCCACCCACGGAATTCTGGATGATACCGACTGGGAGGTGGATCGCCTTCTGGAGATCCCTGGCGAAGAAGTAGGCGGTGGCGGAGAAGAAGGGTGACGTTTCCGGGGAACAGACTTTCCACGTGCCCTTGACTTCTTTGGCCGGTTCCCCGGCCAAACCGTTCTCGACATGGAAAAAACGAATCTCTGGATAACGCGCCCCGGCGATCTCCGCGGTCGCATGAGAAACCATCGGCAGGGCATATTCCATGTTGGACTGGCCCGCAGCTAGCCAGACCTCGCCGACAAGGATGTTTTTGATCAGCTTCAATGATTTTTCCCCGGCTCCTCCCCTGATTTCCATGTCACCCGGAGCCAGGTTTGCTTTCATCGGATCGAGCGAAAGATGCCAGTTCCCGTTCTTGTCGGCGCGGGTCTTGTGGCTCTGTCCGCCGAAGCTTACGGTGATCTCCTCATCCGGCGCGGCCATTCCCCAGACTGGCACCCGCGTGTCGCGCAGCAGAACCATGTTGTCCGAGAAGAGCGGGGAGGGAGTAATTTCCGCAAATAGGGGAAGCGGAGTCATGCAGAGTGCGGCCATTAGGGAGATGAGAGAAGGGTTGTTCATAGTAATTGGTTTAAGGAGTCCGGGAAAGCGTGACTCGAAGCGTCACAATGCGGTGGGGTGCAGCGTTAAGTTGAAGAAGAACCCCGTTTTTAACAACGACTTCTGTGGCGGCAACCACTTCTTCGGCTAGGTCGAGTTCCTCAACAGAGATGATCTCGCGCCAGAAACGGATTTTCTCCGTTTGGGGTTTGTCGGTGGGATTCCAGAAACGGAGCACGAGTCCCTCCCCTTGTTCGGGTGTCTTGATCGCCGAGGGAATGAGGTTGCCGCTCAGGCATTCCATGAACCCACAGGTGGCGGATAGCTTCCCGGCCATGGCAGGGAAGCCGGAGGGGCGTTTTCCGGTCTGCCGGGTAATCAATCCTCCCTGGAGGCGTGCCAGTTCCCAGAGCGCCTCGGCGCGCGGAAGTTCTTTGACGAAGGGCATCAGCGCGAAACGGAAGGTCGTCGACCCTTTTTCTAGGCCGTCGGGCTCTCCTCCCGTCGTGATGGTGCGGCGGAACGAGCGCAAAAGGGTCACGAGCATCGTGCGACGAGCGTCGTCCGCCACGCCACCCTCGTGAGGCCCTGCCGCTGAAAGCACGGCGAGTCCGCGCTGGCCGTTTCCAACAGCCTGAATCTCCATGAAAGGTTTTTCGACCTGTTCCATCTCCTGCCAGTTGGCCGTCGAGGCATCGATCGCGATGGGTCTCTCCACGAAGTCAAACGGCTGCTGCGAGAGATAGGTCGGGGCATCCGGGCAATCGGTCGGCAGAAGCATCCTAATGCGGTGGTCCTCGGCCGTGTTCTCCACGGTTGTCTCCACCTCCACCACGCGGGCGCCGCGTCTCAGGCTGATCAGGCTGGTGATCGGCAGGAAGACGCGCTCGGACACGGGGCGTTCTGTGCCGTCATCGTGGCGCAGGGGAACCGAGAGGGTGACCGTGGAACGGAAGGTGACGACTTCAGGGCCGTCGTGGACGACCGAAACCTGTGCAGAAGAGGCGCTGGAGAGGATCTGCTCGTCATTGAGTGAGTGGGCATGGAACCAGCCGTCAGCCACCTCGCTGCGATGCTCGAAGGTCAGCAAATCGTTGTATGTTTCACCCGTGACTCTATCGGTAATCATGAGGGTGCCGTTGGGCTGGATCGCAATGCCGAAGAATTCGTTGGCTGCGGAGACCGGACCTGTGCGCAACGATCCGACCACCCGGACCGGCATGTCAGAGGGCCTGACACGGAGGGAGGTGAAGCCGAGTCCCGGCAGGGAGAGTCTTGCTGCCACAACGTAGCGGGCGAAGGGGCCATCGCTCTGGAAGCAGAACTTGGCGAAGCGCGAGCGTTCGTTGGTCTTCGGGATGAAGGAGAGGCGCTGGTAAGGGATCTCGTTACCCTCCTCATCCTCGAGGATGAAGGACTTCAGCGCCTGAGAAAAGAACGACTCCCGGAACTCCGTCGGGTAATCGGGGGGCAGGTCGATCGGGAAAATCACCACCTCCTCCCTGGATTGTGGTACGGGATTAAAGACGGTGACGGTAAACTCATCCTCTCCACGCGCGAGATCGGCGCACGAGGCCGTGAGGTGGCCGAAGGCCTGGGCCCTGAGTTGTTCCCCAAGAACCATTGCCTGGTCGAAGCGGTACATCATGTCACGGTGAACCTGGTCGATGGAGCATCCGCAGATGGAATCGTGGGCGTGGTTGAGCAGGAGGTTCTTCCAGGCTGTGAGGAGATGGGTTACCGGAATGCCGGCGCCATGGAGGTTGGCGAGCGCGACCAAGGGATCGGCCCAACGCTCCAGAAGCGTGCGGCATTCGTCATTGGCCATCTTGATGCGGATCCTGGCGGAGGGGCAGTTCGGGATGAGCCAGAGGTAGGAGTTTTTGGTCCGGCTCGGCTCACGGAGTTCCCCAGTCCTGGTAACGGAGGCACGGCCTTCTTTCCTTGCCTCCTCGAAGAAGGCGGGCAGGTTGGAGTGTGCCGGAGTGACCTCCGGACAGGCCTCCCTGATGAGCCGGAGATAACCGGCTACATCTGAGGCTGGCGGAATGTGGTCCATCGAATCCATGAGGCAGAGGGGGCCAATCCCTTCCGCTCTGCCGATCTCGTGGTTCACATACTTGGCCAGCTCAATCCGAAAATGCTTTTCGCGGACCTCCCGGCGCTTCTCCTTGTCATCGCCGGCCTCCTCCATGTCGCGGAGGAAATCCCCCATTGTTGAGTGGACGAAGGAATCCCCCTCCTCCAGGGCCGCGCGTGGCAGGGCGAACGCCCCGTATCCCTGGCTGTCCTGCAGCTTGAAGGTGAAGACCTCCGATCCGTCCGGGGAGCACCAGTTGAAGAACGGGGGAGTGGTGCTTTCGTTTGTTCCACGTCCCAGAACGCAGTCCTTGTAACCGAAGCCTTTTAGGATCTGAGGGATCTGAGCGGGATGGCCGAACATATCGCAGACAAAGCCTACCGGCATCGGAGCGACTCCCCACTCGCGCGCGATGCGCTTTCCCAGCAGCAGGTTCCTGATGATGGTCTCGTCGCCGACGCAGAAGAGGTCGGGCATCGTGAACCAGGGGCCGATGAGGATGCGCCCTGATTGGATCAACTGGCCGAGCCGGTCGCGGTTCTCCGGACGGATCTCGAGGTAGTCCTCGATCAGGCAAGTCTGGCCGTCGAGCTGGAAGTAGCGGAAATCAGTATCCTGCTCCATGAGATCGAGCAGGTCGTCGAGCAGTTTGACAAGCAGGAAGCGGTATTCCTGGAAGGGGCGGTACCATTCGCGGTCCCAATGCGTCCCCGAGATATAGTGAGCGGAAAGTTCCTTCATGAGTGCCGCATGGTGCGGGGGAATTTTCGCTTTTGCCAGACTGTAACGCTGCTTTTTGCCCAGAATATCACACCGTTGTTCAAGTTTCAGATATTTCCTTGTCATCAAAAAGGAATCCGCAAGGATCAAACGCAACTGAAAAAAGTAGATACAATGAAACTGACACCTCTACTCACCCACAACGCCATCGTCCAACGACACCAGAGCATTCCCGTCTGGGGCTGGACGGAGAAACCCCGCACCCGGATCACGGCCACCCTCGGACCAAGCCGTGCTGTGGGCATCTCTGGTGACGATGCGCGGTTCCTGCTGCGCCTGCCCGAGCTCCCGGCCGGCGGGCCGCACACCTTGGTCGTGGAAGCTTCGGATGGCAGCGAGCGCGTCGAGGTGACGGGCATCCTGGTGGGAGAGGTCTGGTTCGCCTCCGGCCAGTCGAACATGGAGTGGACGATGACTGCCTCCGGGTACGACGCCGATATTGCCGCGGCCCTGCCGAAGCAGATCCGTATGTTCAAGGTGGCCTTGCGTTCCGATCTGGCGCCGCAATCCACTGTGATGGGTACTTGGGAACTCGCCACGCCCTCCACCTTCGGGGAGTTTTCGGCAGTGGCGCATTTCTTCGCCCAGCGCCTACAGGACGAGATAGGCGTCCCGGTGGGCGTGATCAACTGCACCTGGGGCGGCAGTATCATCGAGACATGGATCAGCCGCTCCCGACTGCTGTCCAATCCCGACACGCGCGACCTGGTGATGGAATACGAACAGCATGCCTATAGCGCGGCGGGCTTTGAGGCCTTTTTGCCGGAAAAGATTTTTCCTGCCGATCCGGGCAACGAAGGGGTGCCTAAGAGGTGGCATCAGGCCGACTTTGAGGACGGTCACTGGCCGGTGTTCCCTGTGCCGGATATCTGGCAGAACCACGGCCACAACTACTCGGCGGTGATGTGGTTCCGACGGAGCTTCTCGCTGCCGGAGAGCTTCCGCGGTAAGGAACTGACCCTGCACCTGGGAGCGGCGGACAAGCAGGACATCACCTACGTCAACGGAGTCGAGGTGGGACGCACGGGTGCGGGGTTCGAGGAGTCGTTCTGGAATAAACCGCGCTCCTACCGGATTCCGGCCGAGCTCACGCTGCAGCCCGAACTCCTTATCGCGGTGCGCGTCTACTCCTTCCGCCATGGCGGCGGACTGATCGGACCATCGGAAGTGATGCGCCTGGAACCGGCCGTGAACTCCGCCGGTCAGAATGTACCGCTGGCCGGTGAGTGGCGTTGCCAGATGGAGCACAACTTCGGATTTATCGACTTCCCGTGCTTTCAAGGCATGGGTCATGGCCAGGTCAACTCGTACGCCATGCTCTTTGAGAACATGGTCCGGCCGCTGTTGCCGGTCGGCATTGCCGGTGCCATCTGGTATCAAGGTGAATCCAATGTCGGCCGCTCGTCGCAGTATGCCCGGATGATGTGCGATCTCATCGGGGACTGGCGCTTCCATTTCGGCTGTGGTGATTTCCCCTTCGGCATCGTGCAGCTCACCAGTTGGATGGGGGCCATGGAGCATCAACCGGCCTCGGATTGGGCCAGGCTCCGTGAGGCGCAGCAGGATGCCCTAGACGTGCCCGGCACCGGCCTGGCGGTGATTCTGGATGTAGGTGATGCCGACGACATCCATCCCAAGGACAAGAAGACCGTGGGTCAGCGTCTTGCGCAATGGGCTCTTGCGAAGGTCTACGGACGCGCGGGCAGCCCCGGGGGGCCGCTCTATCGCGGCTACCGCAGCGAAGGCAGCCGCATCCGCATTCTCTTCGACCAGGCCGAGAAGGGACTGGCGCTGCGTGACGGTGACGCGGTCAGGACGCTGATGATCGCTGGCAAGGAGGGTGATTTCATGCCGGCCCGCTCGTCCCTCGAGGAGGCGAGTCTGGTGGCGTGGCACGACGAGATTCCTGAGCCGGTTGCCGTGCGTTATGCTTGGGCGGACAACCCCGAGGGTGCCAACCTGGTCGACACGAGCGGCTATCCTGCTGGGCCGTTCCGGACCGATCGGTGATAAAGAGTTCCCGATGCATTTCAAAAATCCATCTCAAAGAATGTGAGTGGCTTTGGAACCGCTGACCTCGGGCAGTTATCTTCTCCTCATCAAATATTCCCGCCCGCACCCATTCGCAACGACATAGGACCTTTATGAAACACCTCGGCTGTGCCTACTATCCCGAGTATTGGGGCTTGAAACGCGTCGCCACGGACGCCCGCCTGATGCGCGCGGCCTCCATCGACACCGTACGCATTGGCGAATTTGCCTGGACGCGCATGGAACCGCAGGAAGGGATCTACACCCTCGATTGGCTTCACCAAACCGTGGACCTGCTCGGCCGTCATGGCATCTCGGTCGTGATGTGCACGCCGACGGCGACACCGCCAGCCTGGCTGACGGCGGCGTATCCCGATACGCTCCTCGTGCGGGGAGACGGGACGCGCATGGTTCACGGTGGTCGCCGGCATTATTGCAGCAGTTCCGATACCTACCGCCGACACAGTGCGCGCATCACGGATGTGCTCTCCCGGGAGATGGCGCGGCACAGGAATGTCGTGGCGTGGCAATTGGACAACGAACTCGGTCCCGAGTTCGGCTGGTGTCATTGCGAAAACTGCCAGTCGCGCTTTCAGGCCTGGCTCAAGGCACGTTACGGCACGGTGGCGGAACTCAACGCGCGCTGGAGAACCGGTTTCTGGAGCATGGATTTCAGCGACTGGCGGGATGTCCGCCTGGATGACGGGCGGACCGAGGTCTATTCCTCGCAGAAGCTAGACAGCCGCCGGTTCTGGAGCCACATGATGGTCGACTTAGCCCAAAGTCAAACCGCCATCGTTCGCCAGAACCACCCCTCCGCCCTGGTGACGACTAACGGCATGGGGCCGATCTATCCTTTCATCGATTCCTACGAGCTGTTCCGGGATCTCGACGTGGCCTGCGACGATCTCTATTTCGACATCGCCACCATGGACGCCAATACCGCCGGGATGAACATTTACCGCTCCATCAAGCCCGGAGGGCGCTACTGGGCAACCGAGACCGGATCGGGCGCGCTCGACCATGGCAAGCCGCCGCACAAGGACCAGTTCCGGGCCTGGGCCTGGAGCAGTTTCGCACACGGTGCAGACGCTCATTTTGTTTTCCGCTGGCGCTCGTGCCTCTCGGGACAGGAGCAGGAACTTCAGGGGATTCTGGAGCACTCCGGCAAGCCCCGGCATCGCTATCGGGCGGTGCGGGACTGTTTCCGGGAGCTGGCTTCCTTGCGTAACCGGTTCAAGGACCTCCCGTTACCGAAGGCCGATGTGGCCATTGTGAATGATTACCAAACGCTGTGGGGTTATGACTCCTCGCGGATCGGAAAGGAGATCGATTACCTCGGTCTGATCTACGAAACTCACAAGGCACTTTACCAGCGAAACATCCAGGAGGACATCGTACCCCCAGGAACGGACCTGGGAGGATACAAGCTGGTGATCCTCCCCTCGCTGATGATAATCAGCGAAGCGTTTGCAGCCGACCTCCGCGCTTTCATCCAAAAGGGCGGTCACGTGCTGGCTATCGGGCAGATTGGCATACGGGACGAGAACGATAATTACCATCCCGAACCGGGACCTGCTCATATGGCGGACCTCCTGGGCGCACGTATCGAGGGGGGCATGTACTTGCGTAGTCACGTTGGTCCTGATGAGGCATTGATTGTTGGTCAAACTGCAACCCAGGTCGAGGTGGCCGTGCGCGGAACGCTCGGCGGTTGCCTGGTAAAGGGAGTTGCCAGACATTGGATCGGCGACATCACGCTGCATGGAGGGACGGCACTGATGAGCTTCGCCGATGAGGCGTACCGGGGGCAGCCTGCGGTCGTGGAAAATCGGACCGGCAAGGGGCGTATGCTTCATGTGGCCGCGGCGCGGCTCGACGATGGACTCTCCGAGGCCGTGCTCTCGGACGCACTGGATGCGGCCGGAGTCCGGAAGGGGCCGCAGACGCCGCTTCATGTGGAGGTGGTCAAACGCGGCAGCGTCACCTTCGTCATCAACCATACGGCTTCGCCGGTCACCGTGAAGCTTGCTTCCAAGGGCCGTGCGGTGGTTGGCCGGTACGAGGAGGGCAAGGCAGAGTTGAGCGCCTACGGCGTGTGCGTCGTGGAACGATAGAGGATAATTAAGAGACTGTTTGAAAACTAGGAAATGTCGCGCGTGAGCAGGAAAGGCCCGAAAGCAAGGCAGCTGCGGGGATGCTCCCGCGAAGCCGCCTTGCCCGCAGCCAGTTCTTTACGCAACGGCCTCTATGCGATTAAATCAGCGGTTCCCTAAGGATTAACCTTCTTAGTCAGTTGCTCTGAATTGCTGGAGGCAATACATTTTATTTCATCCCAAAAACTCCTCCGATGAAACGACCCTGCTCACGACTCCAGCGACTTCTCCCCTGCTCCTTCCTTGCCTCTCTCTTCCTGCTTTCTCCGGCCACGAAGGCCTTGGAAAGCAGCAATCGCACCTGGACCTTGGCGACGGAGGACACGGAACTGACGCTGACGGTCAGCAATAATGCGATCAGCATTGTCGGCCTGCGCAATCCCGAGCAGAAGTGGAACTGGATTGCCGCGCCAATGCCCGTGCCGATGCCTGCGGTCACCGCATCACTTGTGCCGACGAATGCGGTGCCGACGAATGTTGTGCCGACGAATGTTGTGCCGACGAATGCGGTGCCGACAAACGCAGTGCAGGCGCCCAAGGTTGCTCCTACTGCTCCGGTCGCCAGCGCCGTGAACTGGGAGTTCCGGGATGCGGCGGAGGAGAGCAAGAACGGCCACCAAGTGACCCTGCGCTTCACCTGCGCCAATCCGGCGATGGAATTGAAATCGGTCTGGAGTGCCTTGCCTGGGCCTGGGCCGGTGGAGAACGAAGTGAGCGTCGAGAACAAGTCGAGCGGCGATGTCACCTTCGCTCCCACTCCGGCGGCGGCAGTTTCCTTAGTATCCGATGCGCAGATGATCCTGCATTGGGCGGAAAAGACCAGTGTGGGGCCAGGAAAAGTTCAGGGAGAAGCTCCTACTTGGAAGTCCGTGGGCAAGACCGGCTCTGGCACAATTCCGCTTCTGCTCATTAACGCCGGCATGAAGCACGGCGCGTATCTCGGCTTCGAATGGGAACTGGGGGGATTCACTTGGGACGTTGGAGTAAAGCAGTTGAATTGCTCCGTTCTTCCGATTACCCAGAGTGTCACTCGGTCTCCCGGGGACGTATTCCGGATTCCGAGCGTGTACTACGGCACGTACCAAGGCGATCTGGACGATGGAGGCAACCGGTTCAAGCGGTGGTTCTGGAACCACAAGATCACCCGCAGCCTGCACGACAATAAAGACGAACCGTGGGTGGAAGTATGCGCGCAGGAGATCGGGGGCAAAGGATCTTCGAGCGTCACCGGCAAGACACCTCAAGCCGTCTATGACCATCTTGCGGCCGTTGGAGCCGAATGCGTCAAGATGGATTTTTGGGATGGTTCCAAAAAGGGCTGGTACACGGGACGGGACTGGATGTTTCATCCCGAGGTTTGGCCCGACGGATTCGATTTTGCCGCCAAGGCCCATAAAGCGGGACTGAAAGCCGCGCTGTACATGGGCGGGACCTACAACGATGCCGACCTGAACACCACTGCCGGACGGGATGCCGAATTGGCGGCAGTGCAGGAGCGCTATGACAAGGGCTGGTTCGATATGTGGCGGACGGACCGTTATGAGGCCCCCAAAGATCCGATGCCCGACACCTACGAAGGGGTGGCCAACTTTCTGTACATCCAGGACCGCCTGATCAAAGGCCGACCCGGATACCATTACGAAAACTGCTGCAACGGCGGCAAGTACAAGGGGTTTGCCATCTGCCGGCGGATGACGTTCTGCACCATGAACGACAATGACAGCGTTGCCTGGATCACCCGGACGACTTACTTCGCCAACTCCTATGCGATCAACCCTGTTCAGCTCAAGTCGGATCACGGCCCGGCCACGGACGCCTACGATCTGCGCACCGACATGCTCGGTTCCGTTCTGACTTGGGCCGTGGACAACCCAGTCTATCGGCAGCACATCGCCCTCTACAAGGAGAAGCAGCGTCCCATTCTGCGCGGCGGGAACGTCTACCATATCCTGCCCATGCCCAATGGCTGGGATTGGGACGGGATGGAGTACTACAACCCGGATCTGGACAAGGGATCGGTGTTTCTTTTCAAGCCCTCCGCGCTCGCCTTTGACGGGGATGAGAAGATCATCAAGCTCAAGGGTCTGGACCGGAGTAAGACCTATACACTGAGCTTCCAAGATCGGACCAACCTGAACTGCACGGCAACCGGCGCCAAACTGATGGACGAAGGCATCAGGGTCTCCGGCATGGCCGAGCAACGGGCTTCAGAGATCATCTGGATCGACGGCCCGGGAAAAAAGTAGGGCAAATAAAGCAAATAAACCCACGAGAGTCCGTAAACTCAGTTGACATCCCCAAGAACAATGAAAAAAATAACGAAAACAACAATGGAAACAACGATGACGGGTGTCCGTGCGCTTTGTCTGCTCGGGATTTTGTTCTCAGTCGGCCTGGCAGCAGCAGAGACGCTGGAGCGCATCATCTCGCGCGAGGATCCGAAATTCGACTGTGCCAACGCCGCGATGAGTGTCGGGCGCGACGGGAACGTGTATCTGTGCGGTTCCGCGCCGGCGGGTCACGGGGCGTACGTCCTGCGCGTCAGCCCGGACGGCACCCAGAAGAATGGCGGGGAGATCGGCTGGGACGGCCTTGATACCCATGTGAGCGCGAATAACAACGGTCTTGTCGCTGCGGGCTTTTCCCATTTTTCGCATCATCTGCGCATCTACGACCGGAATTTCGCTCCCGTCGCCGAGTGCGGTGACTTTCCAAGTGGGGTGTGGAGCCAAGGCGGTGGCCCCGTCCACGTTGAGTCGGGAGCCAGCGGTGATTTCTATGGCTTGAAAAGGGACCTCATTCATATCAATCGCGTCAGTCCGACCGGCGCGATCATCACCGTCTACCCACTCCCGCCGTATGAGAAGGGGGGATATTACCTGGATTTCCGTGTCAACGAGGCCACGCAGACATTTTTCATGCGTAGGGGTGACGGCACGATGCGGGCCGTCAGTTTTGCTGGGGACGTGAAGTGGACACATAAGATCCCTGCTTCTGCGTCTTTCGATGTCGATTCCGAGGGCCGTGTGGTTTATCTGGACGGCACCACGCTGAAATGGCTGGAACCCGATGCTGACAAACTGCTGGAACCCGATGCCCACAACCCCGGCTCGATGGTGGAGTCCGAGCACAAGATCTCCCTACCGGCGGACCAGGTCGCGGGTGCAAACGCGATCTCGGTGTCAGGGGACGAACTGATCGTCAAACGCTCCAATCCCGGCGAGCTGTTCCAGGTCTATGACCTGGCGACGGGCAAGCAGAAACGTGTGGTGCGACCGGAGTGCGAACGCGTGGCGATCGACTATCCCGACGGGATCTGGACGGCGGGGAAGCCGGTGGCATTCAAAATCCAATCCAGCGATGCGGCGGCGCAGTGGCATGTCTGGGCCACGAGGTTCGGTGATGCCGACTGGCGGGAGTTGAAGGTGAGCGGGGATCAGCTTGAGTTGCCCCCCGATTTTTCCGGACTCTACCAGATCCGCGTCGCGCCCACCCTCAACGCACAGACTCCGAGCGAGTACACGGTGCACACCCTGGTGGAGGTGCGCGTGCCCGACAGCAAGGGGACGGTGAGCGTCTGGACACCGATGAACCGAGTCTGGTGGGGGCGCGGCGAGGAGATGCCCGTCTCCGTCGCGGTGCGGACCACGAATGCGGTGCCCGCCGTTTCCATATCGGTCAGAAGTGACCCCTCCTATGCTCCGGCCCCAGCCTCAAAAGGCGAAGTGGCGGGTGCCGCCCAGAATGCGAAAGAGACAAAAGAGCCGAAAGAGGTTCTGCACATCGCGGCGAATGAGATCGTCTGGAGCAATGCGGTGGGCGTGTTCAAGATCCCCTCGGAATTCACGGCGAAACTGGCGCCTGGCCGGTACGAGCTGCATGCCGAAGCTCCGGGATTCACCTGTGTGGATCAGCCCATCCGTATCGGACCGGGATTGGCGGCGCGCTCCCCCTTCCGCATCATGTACTACGGGGATTACGGCACCTTCAACTCCCGGGCTGACGCCTGGGTCTTTGCCGATGTCGCCGAGGAGATGCTGGCCCATTCCCAGAAGTTGGGTGTCAATCAATACATCAACCGCATCAATTTCTACCGTTATCCGTTAGTTTTTGACGACACCAAGTTATTGGACAATCTCTCAAAACGGCTTGCGGCCGAGCCGGATGGGGTGGCCCCGCAGAAGGTGGCGTTCGGATTTGCCCAGGCGCATGTGCTCGGTGCTTTCGGAGCCAACGGTTTGCGCGAGTGGCTGATGCTCGTCACCATGGACGCCTCCTTATCGTTGGACTGCGCAAGATTGTTGTCCGGCGGGATCGCAAAATACACCCAGGTAATGAAGGATTTCCCCGCCTTTGCCGGATGGGACTGGGCGGCCAACTGGTGGGTGAACGATGCCGGCCAGCGCTATTTTGCTGACTCAGAAATAAAGGACTACTTGATGCCGGCCCCCTCACCCACGCCTGCTCTCACTACCAATTCCGCGCCTGGGCCCGCGGTGAAGCCCACTCCCTGGCCCACTCCCCTGCAGCCCCAATACAAGGACGCGCTCATGAACGCAAAGACGAACGGTGTGTGGGATCCAGTGCTCGACACGGTGGGAGACCGCGTCCTCAGCTATCAAACGGACGCCCAAGAGGCGTTCAAGCAGGCCCTGGACAAGGTCTCAACCAATCTCTTCACAGCCTCATCCGGCCCCTATCGACGGCCCGAGATCTATCCGCCGGTGAATTTCGCGAACGTGGACGAGGTGGATTTGCAATACCAGTGCGAGCAGATCACCACGCCGAACTGGACGCCGCATGCGGTGGATTTCTACAAGCGTCCCGGCAAGCCGGCCTGGATCCATCCTGAGATTATGGGCGACACCGGCACCGGTGAGGAGATCCTGCCCTTGTCCTTTTCGGCGCTGATGCGGGGGGCCGATGGTATCGGCAAGGAAGGCAAACTCCCTACTTTCGGGCAAGTGCCCGCAGACCCGCGTTCGGGCGCTGCCGGCATGACATCGGTCTTTCGCTCGCTCTACCGGTTTGCCGGGATGTTCGGCCCGTGGCTGGGGACGCTCGAGAACGCCGACCCTGTCGTCATTCCGGTTTCCTACCGCCACATCAAGACGGATGAATGGGGCGGGGTGGGAGGCCTCTATTTCAGCCGGCTTTTTGCAGCCTATCAGGCCTGCCTATACGCCCACCGGCCTGCCACGTTTGTTTTTGCCGAGGACAAGCCTGATTTGAGCCGCTTCAAGGCAATGCTGCTGGTCGGCTTGCGCTACGAGCCGGAGCCGGCCTTTACGGCCATGGTGGAGCAGGCGCACACGGCCGGCCTTCCTGTCTATGCGGACGCATCCTGCCGCGAGAGCCTGGTCAAGGGGACGACCCCGCTGGGTTTTGAATTCCTTCCGACTCCCGGTGCCATGAACAACGATTCGGCATACTGGACATTCGAGAAGACCTTCCTGGCCGACGCCTCGAAATTGGCTGCTAAACTTGCCCCTACCATTCCGGCGGTGGCCGATATCGATGCGTACGGTGTACTGCCCACGATGCGTCGCGGGAGGGATGGCGCCCGCTACCTCTGGCTGGTCAA
>CAIOJL010000143.1 GCA_903858595.1 uncultured Spartobacteria bacterium
CGTCAGCTGCACCCTCGCCGGTAAAGGCCCCCGTCGCAGTAATCGGCAGCTTGAACTCCATCACGATCACCTTCGCCTGGGAGAGATCCTCGCCCGTGGCGGCCTCGATCATCTTCCGCTCCGGCACCGCCAGGGCATTGTCGAGCACCTTGATTATCCGCGGGGCGACATCCGGCAGCAGAGAGTCCATCCCTCCAAAGAAGCGCCGGCGTCGAACCTCATCGGAACCGCCAGGGCCGAATTTTCCGACGACAAACTGAAATCCAGGCTTCTTAAAGCCGTTGATCAGGATCTCCAGCGAATCCTGCAGGTGTGTGCCCACCGCCGGGTCGAACATCACCACATCATCAAAGCGCAGAAGCTGCACATAGAGATTCTCCCCTTCGTAGGCCAGGCGGATGACGCCACTGCAATCCTTCGCCCCCTTGATGTTCGGACTGCCCAAGGCTGGAGTAATCACGATCTGCGGGCTCAGCCCGAGCTTGTGCCACTTCTCTAGGTCGCCGTCAATCGGCAGCGGCGCCGCGAGCTTTTTGATCATCAGGCGTGGCTTGTCGGCGCGAGGCATCATGAACGTCGTGCGCGGTTCCTGCACCGCCAGCGCGGTCGCCCGGGCATCGCTGACCTGGAATGCGAAGGCCTCCTTACGATAGTTGTCGTAGTTCTGCAGGGAGAGCCAGTGCCAACCGCTGACGGAGTAATCGCTGGCCATGACATGCAGCTTGTTGTCATTCCCTTTGAACAGGGTGTAACTCCCCGGCTGGTCAACCCAGTAGCCGCTCCAGTGCTGCTCCAGCGGCGGACCG
Source organism: uncultured Spartobacteria bacterium (assembly GCA_903858595.1). Taxonomy (GTDB): domain Bacteria; phylum Verrucomicrobiota; class Verrucomicrobiia; order Chthoniobacterales; family UBA6821; genus UBA6821. The sequence continues at coordinate 807 of CAIOJL010000143.1, forward strand.
AGGTGCCCGAGCGAAAGCCCGTCGTCGTCCAATCCGATCCACTCGGCCTGGTGCCCCCACGTGGTGAGGATGAATCCTGGCGTCACCTGCTTGACCCCCTGGACCGGCCCGTAATCGTTCATCGCCAGGTACCAGCGCAGGGAGCCATCCTTGCGGAAGCGCGCTAGGTCTATGCAGCCGCTGTTTGCCAGCCCCATGCCGTGAGGGCTGTCCTTCGCGTTCATTCCGGAAATCAGGTCGCCATCGGGCGCCACGACGCTCTCGGAATAGCGGCCGACAGCCCCACGTGTGAAGCTATACGGCGAGGCCAGTTTGCCTATATCGATCGGATAGCCGGAGTTGGCCGGGAATTCGTAAACCGGAACGCCCTTGGCATCCACGCCCTTGAACACCCAGAGGGTCGTCGAGGTACGAATGTCGCCGTTGCGCTCCAATGCCGAAAAGCGTGGCAAAACCCCATATGGGCTTACGAGAACCGGCTTGCCCGCAGTGTCCAGCACCGGCGTCCCGTCGCCGTCAGCGATGGTGATGACGCCGTCGTTGTTCTCATCGTGCACTACCATAAATTCTTGTTTTTTGTTTGGATAATAGAACGAGAGGGGTTTGGCCACGTAGTTGTCGACCCGCGACACAATGATGCCTTCACGCTTCTTGTTCTCGGCGTCCAGTATGATGCCCTTGTTATTCGTGTAGAATATGCCCTTATGCTTGAACCGCGGGTAGCCGTACCAATACGCCTCCGGCGCCCAGGTACCCTTCTTGGCGTCAATGGTCCAGGACTGCGCTTTGAAGTACATGTGCGTGAGGCCATCGCTATCCTTCTCGCCGTCATAGTTGTTCCAGATCGGGTCGTAAGCGAAATCGCACAAGCTCATGTAGACACTGGCACCGCCCGGCCCAAAGACCAGCGGACGGCCAGGCCCATCCAGCACGGCCAGATGCCCGGCGGCATCCAGGTCCATAAGCACCGGCGTGCCCGGCGATTTCATGAAGCGGAAGCGGTCAGCCGCAATGGGGCCAACGGGGCTGTCGCCGCGGCCAATGGTCTCCTTGGCCACTGGATTGGACGGGTCATGAATGTCGTAGATGCAGACCTTGCCGGCATCGCAATCGGCAATGGCCAATCGGTCGCCGTTGACCGCGACGGCCAGCGGATTGGCCACCTGCTTGAACGTGTACTTCTCCGTGCCATCGGGCGTGAAAGCGCTCACCACGCGCCCCTGGCCGTCCTTGCCGCCGCAGAGCATCCAGAGCAGGCCACGCTGATGGTCCGCCACCATCCCGTACGGGTTCGCGGCCTTGAATGCCGTTTCCTGTTTGCCGGTCTCGATGGAAACGCGCACCACCTCGTTGCTGCTGCCGGTGGTGACGTAGAGGTTGCCGCCCAGTTCCGAGATGCCATTGGCGCCAGGGATCTTCACGTCCAACCTCAGGCCACTGGTCGGCCACGCCTTGAGTTCACCCTTGTTGTCGACCCGGGTGAAACCGATCCCAACTGTAGCCTCGGGACCGCTACCCTTTCTCAATATATAGATGAGCCCGTCTGCGCCCAGACAGAGCCCTGCCGGATTATCCGTGCCAGGCATGACCCAGCGAGGCTTGAGCGTGGTAAGGTCACGCGACTTGTAGTTCTCCTGGTGCTCACTCCAGCCGGTACCGGTGACCAGACTGTAGTCGGGTCCAAAGGCCATGACCGTGACGCCATCCTTGTCGGACTCGCCCGGCAGGTTCCCCTGATTGTTGTTCCCCGTGATGCCGCGGTAGGTCCAGCGCAGATTGCTTTCCACCAGGCGCAATTCGTACTTGCCCGCCACGATTTTTTCCCCCTGTTCGCTGCGCGACGGCAGCACAAAACCATACGTCCCAGCCGGCAGTGGCAGATCGCGGAACAGGTAGCGCACGGCGGTGTTGTCCGGCAGGAAGATTCCCGCACTCTTGGTGCCAGTGCTCTCCTTGACCGTGAACGTGCCGTCTGCGGCAACATCCGTGGCCTTCGCTTCGCGTGCGCCAACACCCGGATTGGTAGGGCGCTTATCGCCGGCAATGTCCGTGACCGGGGCTTCGACTCCGCCAAACCTCGACACACCCCAGTTGGCCGTGGTGGGAATGCCGGGGTTCCAGTCCAGCCTGGAGATGGGTTCGTAGTCGCCTTTGGCCGCATCGCGGAAGGTCACCGGCAGGCAGACCGACTGCGCATCGAGTCCGCCGGACATATCGCGCCACGGCCCGAGCGAGACGCGGCGGTACTCTGTCTCGAATTTGCCCGTGAACAAGGCAATGTAAAGGTTGTGGTCCACAAGCAATCCCTCGCCCGGATGAGTGACGCTGACGCCGACCCCGGCATGGGCCACCAGATTATTGAAAACGGCGCTGCCGGAAACCTTGATCAGCGAGATGGCTGTGGTATCGGCATGGGTGATCGTGTTGTTCACGATGGCCGCACCGGTGACTTCATTCAGTGACAGGCCGGTCTGGGCGCCGTCCAAGATGCAGTTCTCGATGTGCGCGCCGTCGACTTTCTGGAGGAAGACCGCGACCGCGCCGCCGCGCACCAGTACACCCGATACGCTGATCGTTTTTACGTCTTTGCCCATGATCGCCGTGCTGCCGTGGGTGTTGACGGCGAGATCAGCCACACTGGCGTTGTCGCCTCCGAGTGTGACCCCTGTGTCGGCCGCGCCGACGTCGAGGATCGTTTTCAGATAACCTGCTCCACGCAGCGTCACGCCGGTGGGAATGGTGGGCGTGCCGGTATAGGTGCCCAGTGCCAGTCGTACGGTGTCGCCCGGTTTTGCTTTGGCCAGCGCCGCGGTCAGTTCCGCTGTCGTTCCGGCATCGAGTGTGGCGGCCGGCGCGTTGAACGCCAGGGTCATGAAAGCGATCGTCAGGAGGGTGATTGTTTTCAAGATGCGGTTTCTCATTTCATTTATGACGTTATTTGTGGCTGTTTTTTTGGGGGGAAAAAGTGCGATAGAATTCATCGGCTTGTAGTAATTCACAAGTTTTATAATCCACAAGGTTTAATCCACAAGGTTTAATCCCGAACTCAGAAGATGAAAGGGATGAACAGATTATACCAATCACCGTAAGACTTGATTCTCACTGCGGTCGGAAGCAGTTCAGGAAGCTTCCGAGATGGCTCGCGATGAAAAATCGGGCTTCAGCTCTGGGGAAACCAGTCGCAGGGCATTGAGCGCCGCACCATAGGTTGTGTCAAAAAGAGGATCCTGAAGCCGCACATCCGGGCAGACCTCGCGGATCTTCGCCTCGACAAGCGGCTGGTAGGGAGGGCCTGAGCGGACGCATCCCCCCAGCAGAACAACGCGCGGAGCCTCTTCGAACCGGAGATGGGAGGCGGCAGTGGCGATCAGTTCGGCGAGCGCCGCGGCGCCGCGCCCGAGAATGGCCAAGGCAGCAGGATCCCCCTCTGCTGCGAGCTTCACGAGGATCGGGGAGAATCCCGCCATGTGAACCGGAGACCACTCGTTGTTGTAGAGTCGCCCCATCAGGAAATCGGGATCGGGAACCTCATAATAGGAGGTGACCGCCTCAAGGAGCGGTGTCATCTCCTCACGGCCGTCCGCCATTCTCACCGCCGTCCTGAGAGCATCTGCGGAGAGACCGAATCCCGATCCCTCGTCCCCGAGGAACCAACCCCAACCGCCGCAGGTGAAATGGTTACTCCGCTGATCCCTGGCCAGACAATTGCTTCCAGTGCCGGCGATGATGGCGATGCCGGGCTCCCCGTCGAGACCGCCCGCAAGGGCATTGTAGAGGTCGTTCTTGACGGTAACAGCCCCCTTGGGAGCGAGATCCCGGGATTCGGCGATGGAGGTCATTAGGGCGATGTCGCCGCTCGATCTGGTGGCGCACATTCCGAGAAATGCGGCCTTCGCCGGCGCGAAGGGGAGACCGGCCGCGCCAAAGGCGGCCGCGGCCGCGGAACGCAGGTTCCCTCCGGCGACCTCCGACCCGAGATTATTCACGTTGGAGGAACCGGCCTCGCCCACCCCGATAACCTTTCCCGAAATCGTGAGCAGGACAGCCTGGGTGCGTGTCCCCCCCCCGTCAATTCCAAGAAGAAGATCGGTGCTCATCGTGAGAGTGATTATACCAATCAGAGGAAGAAATGAAACTAAAGCGGCGAAGGAGTTTTGGTGGGTGGCGCAGAGGAAGAATGATGGCTGCCTTCAGGTAACCAGAGCGATAACGACAATGCTACACGCCAAAAAAACCAGCCGTAAAGTGTCATTTCTGATGATGATTGGTAGTAGCCGAGGATTTCCAGCGCTCGACGCCGCCACACGTTTCTTGAGGGTTTCAACGTCACCTGTTTCGAATTCCTAAGCGCTATTGAGCATCTTCAAAATCGGCCTGAGCTCACCCGTTGAGAGATGTCCAG
>CAIOJL010000144.1 GCA_903858595.1 uncultured Spartobacteria bacterium
CTGGGAGGCCGATTCGATTTCGTAAGGATCCGAAGAAGGTGAGGAGATTTGTCGAAGCCTGCCGGGCTCTCTAAGGCATCATCTGTTAAATCTGACGTTTTCTGGTGAAATCACCGAGGCTGTAGGAAAACGAAGGGACTCCCGCAGAGGCGCGGAGGTGCGGAGTTTTTTTAGTCTGCCTGCAACGGATGTGCAGAAACACAGACTCCTAAGAACAAGCAATCAGGCAGAGAGGATTTAAGACATGAGTGCCGCCGTGAAACATTATTGAGCATGGCGTCAGTGCTCACTCGTCCGCGTGTATTTTTCTTTACCCTCTGCGTCTCTGCGCGATAATTCTCACTTTCTGCAAAGCGGCAGAATAAAGAGAAGTTGTACTAAGCTGCCGGCAGCTTTCCTTCCCTATTTTCCACCGCGGCGGCGGTTGGGTCGGGGTCGCTTAGCCGCAGTTGATTCACTCTCAGGCTTGGCTGAACTAGCTGAACTAGCCGGTTCATCAGACTGCTCGTGCCGGGGGTCGGTTTCCGAGTCTCCCCGATCTTCTCGATAAGAAGGGGCAGAGGACGGAGCGGTTCCATCATGCTCCTCGAAATCGCCCTGATGACGATCGTCTCGGTGACGATCCTCCGTACGATCTGTCTGATCGTGATCCTGGTGAGGCTGATTGGGCTGACGGTTCTCCTGCTGGCGTCCCCGCTGCTGGCGGTCGTCGCGTCGGCCTCCCCCCCCACTCCCTCCACCCTGTTGCTGATTCTGCTGGCGCTGTCCCTGCTGTTGGGGCTGAGGGTTGCGCTCCTGCTGGGCCCGCTTTTGCAGTGCTGAGGTAAGCTCCTTCAGCGATGCGACAAGATGGACGCCAAGGTCACCCTCGGGTTCGTGTGCCTTCTCGATAGACTCAGCCACTCCCTCGACGGCGCCCGTGAGGCTCTCGAGGGCCGATTGGATGGATTTGAGGCTGAGAGCAATGCTCTTGAGGAATTCTGTGTTGGGGTCTGTTTCTGGAGTGCTCATCAATTTGAATGGAGATCAGTGGAATTTTTGGAATCTGTATCCGGATCAGAGTGGGCGCAGGAAGAGGGATGGTTGGCGAGAGATTTATGGGGCCTGTGGACTCCGCGTTGCAGTTCAGGAAGTTCTTCCTTGCGGCGAACCGTGAGGCCTTTCAGCCAGAGAAGAAGAGCCTGCCAGTGAATGCCAAAAATGACCTGGAGTGTCAGGAACGGGTATTTGAGCGAAAAGAGCAGGAGATTCCGATCGGTGAGGGGGACTCTGACCCCGGTGAGAACACTCATCAGCTCTCGCTCCTCGCCGCGGTAGTCATCGATGAAGACCTGAAGGCGCTCGCCCGGGAGCTGAAAACGGAACTCAAACTCCAGATCGAGGTCTGAAAAGGGGGAGACATAGAAGTGCTTCACCACGCGACTCAAGAAGGTCCCGTCTGCCTGGAGAGGAACCAAATACGGTTTCCATTCCCCGAAGGTATTCCCAACCTCGACCACCGAGGTAAGAGGGGCACCTGCTGTGTCGAAGCAGTAGTAGATCGAGACCGGATTAAAAATATAACCAGCGATCCTGGGTAGTGTGAGGAGCTGGATCTTTCCGACGGGCGCTGAGATTCCCTGCGCGGCGAGGTAAACGATGATGTTTTCCCGCGCTGAGACTGGATGAGCCACGTGACTGATGTGATCGCTCTCCCGGAAGCTGTAGAGGCCGAGCCGGTTGACCTTCAGCAGGAAGAGTGAGCGGTCGATAGTCTCCAGTTCGTCGAGGTCGATCAGGAGGTAAAAGACGCTATAGAGGAATTCATGCTCTTTCGGTGCCAGTCGCCGATGAAAGACCGTGCACTCGTAGAGACACGAGCTAAGAGGGGAAGGCATGGGGAAAATTACTATGGAACTCAGGAATTCAGGAATCTTCGACAGATTCTCAAAGAAATCGTGGAGCGATGATACAGGCGCTAGCCGATGAAAGACTTTCAAGAATAGAAGAAGTTGGGATGACCTTTTTTCTTGAGTTCATGAGTTCCAGATTAATTATTTTTTAAAAATCGGATCACTGCCTTCGCCGCGTTGAATCCCGCCATGCAGGCATCCTCATGGAAGCCGTAGCGGAAGTAGCTTCCGCAGAAGAAGAGACGTCCCGCGTGATTGAGCTTCGGAAGTTCCCGCTGAGCTCGTATGGCCTCGAGAGTGAAGACGGGATGCTCGTAGGTCGTCTGGTAAAGAATGCTCGAAGGCGCGATCAGATCATCGCTATTCAAGGAGACGAAGTAATCCCTCTTCTGGGAGACGCCCTGCAAGGCATTCATCCAATAATGGGTGGCTGCTTTCTGATGAGAATCTGACCCCTGCTCGACACGGAAATTCCACGAGGCCCAAGCCCTGCGGCATTTTGGCATCACCGAGGCATCGGTGTGGAGGGAGGCTTCGTTTTGCTGGTAGTGGAAGGCCGAGAGGAGGCGACGTTGATCCTCGGAGGGATGGGTCAGGAGTTGAAGGCTCTGATCGGCGTGGGAGGCCAGGATGACCGCATCGAAGCGCTCGCGGACTCCCGAAGCCGTAGTGACCCAGGCGCCACCTTCCTTTTCTTCTACGGAAATAACGGGATCGCCGAGGCGAGGCTGGCCCAACGTCTCCAGCATTTTGTTCACATAGGTGCGGGCGCCGCTATCCACCGTGAACCAGGGATGGTGCGTAGTGATTCCGAGGAATCCATGGTTATGAAAGAAGTGCAGCAGCGTCGAGGCCGGGAAGTCGAGGATGCGGCCTGGCTCTGTGGACCAGACGGCGGAACTCATCGGAACCAGATAAAGATCGAGGAAATCTCGGCCGAAGCCATATCTCTTGCAGAATGTGGCCAGATCCTCAGTATCGAAATCCGCTTTCTCATCCGAGGAGTCATTCTCGGACTCATCACGCAGCCACTTTCTGCCGACACGAAAGAAGCGCATTATCTCGGCGATCAGCATGAGGAAGCGGAAGTTTCCGAGATTGCGGCGTTGAGCAAATAGCTTGTCCAGCCCCATCCCGTTGTACTCCAGGCCGCTTGCAACATGCTGAACACTGAAGGACATCTCGCTCAGCTTGATAGCGATGCCAAGTTCAGAAAAGAGACGGCAGAGATGGGGATAGGTGACCTTGTTAAAGACGATAAATCCCGTGTCGATCGGGATCGCGCACCCGTCCTCCTCAACAGTCACGGTGTTCGTATGGCCGCCAGGTCGTTTCTCCGACTCGAAGAGGGTCAGATCCGCGAGGTCGCGCAGTCCCCACGCGCAAGAGAGGCCTGAGACCCCCGTACCAATGATGGCTACGCGCGGAAGATCTTTATTTTTCATGAACAAGCATGTCCTCCTGCCTGTAGACACTTTCCGGAATACGCTTGAGATTGCTGATGACACCCAGCGCTGCTAGTAGGCGCAGGGCATAGTAGGTGGGGTCGATCTCCCACCAGTAGAATCCCTGCCGTGCCGAGGACTGGTAGCGGTGGTGGTTGTTATGCCAGCCCTCGCCAAGGGTGATGATGGCGAGCAAGAAACTGTTGCGGCTGTCATCGCCGGTGTCATAGCGGGGTGTGCCCCAGACATGGGCCATGGAGTTAATACAGCAGGTACCGTGGAAGAGCAGAACGGTGCTGATGAAGCCACCCCAGACAAGCATTTGGGGGCCGGAGGTATGGAGTTCCGGAGCCAATGACTGAAGCACAACTCCCAGACCGTAGCTAAGGAGGGCAACCAGCAGGGGGCCGATCAGATCGAAGCGATTCAGAAAAACGAGTTCCGGAAATTTCGCCAGATCCGGGATCAGGCTGTAGTCCGTGGGGAAGTTCCTGCTGCTGGTCATCCAGCCGATGTGAGCCCAGAGAAAGCCTTTCTGCTTAGGGGAATGGACATCCACCTCCTCGTCCGAGTGGGCGTGATGATGCCGGTGGACTGCGGCCCACCAGAGGGCTCCGCGTTGGACGCAAAGCAGTCCGAGCATGGCAAAAAGGAACTGAACGGGACGGGAGGCCTTGTAGGATTTATGGCAGAAGTAGCGGTGATAGATGCCGGTGACAAAGAACATCCGCACGACATAGAGCGACGCGCAGACGGCCAATGCCACGGGGCTCCAGCCAACCCAGAGGGCCCCGAGACATCCGAGATGCAGGATGATGAAGGGGAGGGCCCTGCTCCATTCCATGTGCTCGGGCATGGCGCGCGTCGCCTCGATCCCCTTGGGAAAGTAATCCGAGTCGATGAAACGGATCAATGGGCTCAGAGCGCGCATGATGCTATTCTGTCATCAATCAAGCGAGATGCCAAATTCGCCGATCAGGCGGTGGAGATCGTCGGAACCGAAATACTCGATCTCAATACGCCCCCTCTTGTCGGCGTGGTGGAGGCTGACCCGGGTCGCGAAGCGGTGCTGGAGCTTGTTTTCCAGATGTTTCAGTGCGGGGGGAAGTTCGGCCAATGAGCGCACTGTCTTTCCTCTACCTTTTTTCACTTTGGTGCCGGCCAGATGTGCCGCCACGAGTTGCTCGGCATCGCGCACGGAGGCATTCATCCTGATCAGCTTCTCGGCCAGTAGGCGCTGCTCCTCGGGGTTCTTGAGACCAAGTAGGACTTTGGCATGACCGACAGTCAGTCGCCCCTGAATTAGGTGTGCCTGAACTTCGGGGTCGAGTTCCATGAGACGCATCGCATTGGCGACCGCGGCCCGGCTTTTGCCGACGCGCTTGGCGATATCTTCCTGAGTCAGGCGGAATTCCTTGGAAAGTCGGCTGTAAGCGGCGGCTTCCTCGATGGGATTCAGGTCCGCCCGCTGAAGGTTCTCGATCAGCGCCAGCTCCAGGACTTCCTGATCGGAGGCTTTGCGAACAATAACCGGGGCCTCGGTCAGGCCGACTTCGAGGGAGGCGCGCATACGGCGCTCACCGGCGATGAGTTCATACTTCCCACCCGCCAGTCTAACGATCAGGGGCTGGATAATGCCACGTTCCCGAATGGAATCAATCAGGTCACGGAGCTGGTCATCTCGGAACTCTGTGCGGGGTTGGAGAGGGCTCGCAACGATCTGGTCGAGGCGGATCTGCTGGATGCGTTCGCCATACTCCTCGGAAGGGGTGGTGGCCGCAACCCGTGTGTTAATGAGTGCTCCAAGGCCTTTGCCCAAACCTTTGCCGAGACCCTTTCCCAGTCCTTTGCCAACTGGTTCTTTGGGGGCGCTTCCTGAGTCTGACGTTGCCATAAAGTGGAGCGTAGAGCAGGTAGTAAGGGATCGGGAAGAAAAAGGTGTGGCGGGTTGGCTCACAGAACGTTCAGCATCCCAGAATGTTTTCCAGATTGGATCTCCTGATTCCCATGCATCCCGTGGAATCGTTCGACGGGCCGATGCAGATGGCTCTAGACGAAGTGCTTCTCCGGCAGGTGTCGGTGCCAACGCTCAGAATTTATAAGTGGAAGTCTCCTTGGGTGACTTTTGGCTACTTTCAGGAGATAAAAGAAGTTCAGCGTAGCTTTCCCAGCCAACCTGTCGTGAGGCGCTGGACGGGGGGAGGGATGGTCTCTCACTCCCATGAGGAGGAAGAGGAATTGACTTTTTCCCTTATGATTCCGGCCGGGGAAAAAATAGCGACTGAATCTCCGGCTTCTTTCTACAAGCAATTGCATGGCAAATCGGCTGGTTGGATCCGATCTCAACTCCCGCTCTCCGTGAATCTAGCCGGAAGTGAGGACGTGAAACCAGGGTCTTCCTGCTTTCAGGCGCCGGCCAATGACGATCTCCTGATCCAGGGAAGGAAGGTGCTTGGAGGTGCACTCCGACGCAGTGGTGGAGGTTTACTCTACCAAGGCAGTCTGAAGATATCGGATATCCCGGGCTGGGATCCTGCTCGGATCTCTCCGATGGCATGGGCGGATGCTTTCAGTGCTTCCCTTGAACCAAAGCAACTGGATGCTCCGATCCTAAGGGAAGCCGAGGAGTTGGTCAGGACGCGCTATGGAACCACGGGATGGAATCATCGCAAATAAATCAAAGGTACTCGAAGTGAGAGGGAATCCTGAGGCAACTTCGATACTTCATGTCGGTATTGTCACACGAAAGGGATTGTTCTCAGGGGTCATGGTGACGCAGTATCTTCATTTAAACCCAACAAAAATCATGAAAAACCACTCTATTCAGCTCCGGATTTTAGCTTCGGCAACCATGCTGGCCGGCGTTGCATTCGTAACATCCTGTCAAAAAGCTCCCAATCCATCTTCCTCGGAAGTTCCCAAGGAAACGGTGCCTAAACAGGCAGGGACCCTTCTGAATGGTTCTGGAGCTACTTTTCCGGCCCCTATGTATCTTCGCTGGGCTTCTGATTTTCACAAGGCCACCTCTGATATCACCGTGAACTACCAAGGCGTTGGAAGCGGTGCGGGCATCAAGCAGTTCACGGATGGAATCACGGATTTCGGCGCCAGCGACGTCGCGATGTCCGACGCCGAGATCGCCAAGGTCAACGGCAATGTCCTGATGCTGCCTGCAACGGCAGGAACGATCGTGCTCGCCTACAACATCCCCGGAGTTCAGGGCGGCTTGAAGCTCTCCCGCAGCGACTATGTCGGCATCCTGCTCGGCACCATCAAGAGCTGGAATGATCCCGTCATTGTCAAGGATAACGATGGCATCGCGCTTCCTAATCTTCCGATCACGGTTGTAGCCCGTTCGGATGGCAGCGGAACCACCGCCGTCTTCACCGCTCACTTAGACGCCATCAGCCCCGAATTCACCAGCAAGGTCGGAAGCGGCAAGTCGGTGACCTGGCCCATCGGCGTAGCCGGCAAGGGCAACGACGGGGTGACCGCTCTGATCAAGCAGACCCCCGGAGCCATTGGTTACGTGGAGTTCGGTTATGCCGAGAACAATAAGCTGACCATGGCAGCTCTCCAGAACAAGGCCGGCAACTTCATCGCCCCCACCATCGAGAGTGGTGCAGCGACACTGGCTTCGGTGAATCTTCCCGAGAATCTCCGCGCCTTTATCACCGATCCCGAGGGAGCCAACGACTATCCGATCGCAACCTTCACCTGGCTCCTTGTGAAGAAGACCTATACCGATGCCAACAAGGCGGCAGCGGTGAAGGCCTTCGTAACCTACGGACTCACCACCGGTCAGGCTATCGCTCCCGAACTCGGATACATCGCGCTTCCTGCAAACGTAGTGACTAAGGTTCAGACCGCGCTGGCAACTGTCAAGTAAGGCTCTCCTACCAGCGGCCATCATCCCCGTGGGCGATAATATTTCAACGACTGGGCCATCCCGTCCCGTCACCCAGGAATATCGTCCGCGTCCGGACTTCTTCCGGATGGCCTGTTTTCTGGCCTCGGTCCTGACCATCGTACTCCTCGCTTTCATTATCGGCGAGATCCTGGTCAAAGCTTGGCCGGCCATGATCAAATTTGGCCTCGGGTTCATTACGGGCATCCAGTGGAGCCCTAATAGAGGGGTCTTCGGCGTTCTCCCGGTGCTTATCGGTACCGTAGCTAGCAGTTTCTTGGCTTTGCTTCTGGCTCTACCCTTAGGGCTGGCGATCGCCATTTTCCTGAGCGAGGATTTTTTCCCGGCACCCGTGCGCCAAGTCATTCGTTTCGTGGTGGAGACGCTGGCGGCTATTCCCAGTGTTGTCTACGGACTGTGGGGAATCTTCGTGGTGATTCCTCTGGTCCAGCAGTACGGGGCAGTGCTTGCCGCCAAGTTCGGATTCATTCCCTTCCTGGCCGGTCCCGCCTACGGCAATAGCCTGCTGACCGCCAGTCTTGTTCTGGCCCTGATGGTCCTTCCGACCATCACCGCGATCTCACGTTCCTCCTTGGTGGCTGTTCCTTATACACTGCGCGAAGGATCCTATGCCCTTGGCGCCACGCGGTGGGAGACCATCCTGAGCGTCATCATCCCAACGGCTGCTCCCGGCATCGTCGCCTCGGGCATCCTGGGTTTTGGCAGGGCCATGGGAGAGACCATGGCCGTTGCCATGCTCATTGGAAACAGCCAGCGTCTCTCCTGGTCGCTACTCTCTCCCTCCAACACGCTCTCCGCGCTTCTTGCCAACCAGTTTGCAGAGGCCGACGGAATTCAGGTCAGCGCTCTCATGTATGCCGCCGCGCTGCTGGTCGTGCTGACCCTAGGCGTGAATATCGCGGGCGAGGCGGTTCTCCGGCATACGCAAAAAGCCACGGCAGGCCTTCGTTAAAATCGAATAAGCCATGACAAGCACAGCAGCAACATCACCCAAAAACTTCTTCTCAGATGCCGGAAAGAAGACTTCCTTGCTCCGGTTATTTCGCAATCATTTCCTTACAGGTCTCTGTATCGCCATCTCCCTGCTGACGCTGGTGCCGCTTTTTTCGATTATCGTTCTGGTGATCAAGAACGGCCTTCCTCTGCTTTCTACAAATCTCTTCACGCAGCTTCCTCCTGCTCCCGGCTTGGATGGGGGAGGTTTTGGCAATGCCATTGTGGGGACACTAGTTATGGTCGGGATCTCGCTTGGTTTCTCTGTTCCGCTGGGGATTCTAGCCGCTGTTTTCGTGAATGAATACGCATCCGTCTCATGGTTGGCTTCCGTCGTGCGCTTCGTTGCCAAGCTACTCACCGGGATTCCCTCGATCATCTGCGGTGTTTTTGCGTTTGCCGCTGTGGTGATGACGACCCACAAGTTCTCGGCACTCGCGGGTGGCCTAGCCCTGGCCATCCTGATCCTGCCAACGATCCTGCTGACTGCAGAACAGGCACTACTGGGGGTTCCCTATGCCTTCCGGGAGGCCTCGTTCGGTGTCGGAGCTACTCCCTTCCAGACGATCTGGTGCATTGTTCTTCCCGAGGCGATGCCCGCCATCATGACCGGAGTCATGCTAGCCGTAGCGCGCGCTGCGGGTGAGACCGCCCCCGTGCTTTTCACCGCCCTTTTCAGCCAGAACTGGATCAAGGGTATCATGGAGCCAACGGCATCCCTTTCGGTGCTGATCTATAATTTCGCCTCCCTTCCCTATGCCTATCACATCAAACTTGCCTGGTCCGCCTCGCTGATCCTTGTAGTCCTCGTGACTCTCAGCAATATCTTGGCACAGGTGATCTTTGCTCCCAAACACCACTAAGAAATCTTTCAACCAGCACAACCGGAATCATGTCTACCGAAGAACACGCCGCCACGCCAACCGAAGCTTCTGAATGGCCCTTGGAACCAACCAATAATTTTGCTCCAGGCGAAAACAATTTTATCAAGGTCGATAACTTCAAGTTCTTCTACGGGAAGAAGGAGGCTCTCCACGGGATCAATCTGGAGATTCCCTCGCGTAAAGTAACCGCCTTTATCGGACCCTCTGGCTGCGGAAAATCGACCCTGCTCCGCAATTTCAACCGAATGAACGAACTCATCCCCGGGGTGCGTCATGAGGGGGATATCACTATCCATGGCACGAGCATCTACGATCCCTCGGTTGAGATCATTGCGCTGCGTCGCCGCATCGGGATGGTCTTTCAGAAATCGAACCCATTTCCCATGTCAATCTACGAGAACATCGTCTATCCCCTCCGTATCGCTGGTCAGAACACCCGTTCCGTCCTTGATGAGACAGTGGAGCGCTGTCTCCGTTCAGCAGCCCTCTGGGATGAGGCAAAGGACCGCCTCAACGATAGCGCCCTTGGCCTCTCCGGTGGCCAGATGCAGCGTCTCTGTATCGCCCGTGCGGTGGCTAGTCGTCCCGAGATCCTGCTCATGGATGAGCCATGCTCCGCTCTGGATCCGATCGCCACAGCTAAGGTCGAAGAACTCATTATCGAACTCAAGAAGGACTTCACGATAGTGATCGTCACCCACAACATGCAGCAAGCCAGTCGTGTCTCCGAGCTCACTGCCTTCTTCTACCTGGGTATCCTGATCGAGTTCGACAATACTCGCAAGATCTTCACCAATCCCTCGATGAAGCAGACCGAGGAATACATCACCGGTCGGTTCGGGTGATCTCAGTTCCCCCCTTTTTTATGTACAAAGAACCTGCCAAACCTCACACGCTCACGAATTTCACGACGGCCCTCGACCAGCTCCGCAGCAGCGTGCTGAGGATGTCAAGCCTCGCCCAGCTGAATCTCCAGAATTCCATCAAGGGGTTGTTGGAGCGAGACGACGACTGGTGCAATAACTGCATCGCTGACGACGAGGAGATCGATCTGCTAGAGATGCAGATCGACCACGAGGGCATCGAGGTGATGAGTCGCTTTCAACCGGTTGCCTCGGATCTGCGCGAGGTAATCTCCTCGATCAAGATCGGGGCGAATATCGAACGCGTCGCCGACCAGGCTGTGAATATCGCCCGTCGCGCCCGCAAGCTGAACGAGCAACCTGAGTTGACGGAACTCCACCTGCTGGACAACCCAATCCGCCTTTCGCTAACGATGTTCGATGATGCCGTCCGCGCCTTCGCCGAGCGTAATACGGAACTCGCGGTGGAACTTAAATCCCGTGACAAGGAGCTCGATCTTCTCAACAAAGAACTCACCGATACCCTGATCAACAGGATGCAGGACGACTCGCCCAATCTCCCGAGTTATCTCAATCTGATCTTCATCAGCCGCTGTCTAGAGCGTATCGGGGACCATGCCTGCAATATCGCAGAGGATATTGTCTTCGCGGTGAGCGCTCAGGATATCAGGCATCTTGGGAAGCAGTAGTCCTCCTGCGCAGCTTCAGCAATATCCCTTGAGGGACGGGAGATTTTCTCCTTGAACGGGGGGGTGTGCCCCTTAGCCTTCTAAGTTAAAGTTCATGCGTCGTTTTCTTCTGGTTTCCGTGTTTTTTCTGTCCTCAAGCGTCTTGCTGCGGGCCCAGTTCGGTAATTTCGGAGACAAGCCGGTGGAGATTACCGCAGATGGGGATACGCGTTTCGAAAACGGAACCGCGATCGCGGACAACAATGTCCAGATTCATTATAATGGCATCGCCATTTATGCTGATCACGCCGAATACAACCCCGACACTCGCGATGTCCTGCTGGTGGGAAATGTCCGCATCTACAGTGGCGACGACCTGTTCAACGGGCAACGGGTCTTTTACAATCTGGAGACCAAGCAGACCCGGGCGCTGGAATTTGATGGAAGCCATTATCCGCTAAAGTTCAGCTCCCTCTCGGCCCGTGGATTCGGCACTCGCCAGTTCACGCTTAGTGACTCCTCAATCACCACATCGGATTCCTCGATGCCCGACTGGCACGTGAAGGCAAAGACGATCCGTCTCTACACAAACGACCGCGTGGTCATGCTGAACTCCACTCTATATGTGGGCAAGATCCCCGTGTTCTGGCTTCCCTATGTCTATTCCAGTCTGACACACCAAGGATTTCAGTTCACTCCTGGATATGACTCGAACTGGGGCGGTTATCTCCTCACCTCTTACTCGTTTCCTCTTGGAACCGACGATAATTTCCTCGCAACCCTCCGTCAGGATTATAGAACGGAGCATGGTTATGCCGTGGGTTTCGATGCGAATCTCAAATTCGGCAAGGAGGACCGCAATGTCGGCCAGTTCATCTCCTACTACGTCAATGATACCAATCCCTCTAAGTTCCACGATGCGCTTCCTGCGCCATCCCCTGGCACCGCCCGCTACCGCGTCGGCTTCCAACAGCATCTTTATTTGACGGATGATGTCTACGCGACGTTCGATATCACGAAATTGAGCGACGCAAATTTCATGGAGGATTATTACCCTGTGGAAAATCGCTTTAATCCCCAGCCCGATAACAACATCGCACTGACCAAACTGGACGATATCTACGCCATGTCCCTAGTGACTCGCTGGCAGATGAACGGCTTTCAGGAAACCACGCAGCGGAAGCCCGAGGCGGCCATTGACTTCAAACAGGAACCTCTCTTCGGACTTCCAGTTTTCTATGATGGAACGACCGAACTTGGCCAACTGAACCGTAATTTTTCGGATAATCCTCCACAAGGTTTCACCAATGTTCCGAGCAATATCAACTATGGGAGCGCCCGTTTCGATACATTCCATCAGCTGAGTGCTCCCCAGACCTTCTTTGGTTGGCTGTCTACCGTTCCCACCATCGGCATCCGTGGAACCTATTACTCGCAGGGCAGTTACTACACGAATGCTTTGGGTCAGAATGTCCCTTATCCTTACACCCCCACAACCAATAACTCACTAGTCACAACCGGAAGCCAGATGAGGGCGATTGTGAATGCCAGCCTGGAAAACTCGTTTAAGATTTCCCAGAGCTTCGAGGCTTTCCAGCGCGGTTGGCTTGCCTTGGATGGACTCCGCCATGTTTTCCAGCCTTACAGCATGCTTTCCGGAGTCTATGCCGGAGGGCCAAATGTGAACCAGATCCCGCAATTCGACAGACTTCTGCCAAACAATCCGAATTCTACTACAAAATCCGGCTACCAGCCCAGTTCCACGCAGCTAGAGCCGCTAGATTTCCCAGAGTTTGGGGCCATTGACACGATCGATAGCTGGGCGATCTGGCGTCTCGGTGTACGTAACCGTCTCCAGACCCGTCGCGATGGGGAGACCGTGGACTGGCTCTATCTCGACAGCTTTACGGATGTCAATGGAGTCAATCCCTACATGAACGGTCCCCTGTCAAATCTCAACAACAGGCTAACCTTTGCCCCCGTGAGTTGGTTCAACTTCAAGATGGGGTCCCAGGTGCCGCTTGACTCGGAGGGTTTCACCGAACTCAACACGGACCTCACGTTCATGCCGGTGCGTAATTTTAGCTTTGGTTTCGGCACTCGCTACATCAATAACTATCAAGGGTTGAACACTTCGGGCGAACTTAACCAGAACGTCAATCAGAACGGGAATCAGTATCCTTTCAGCGCGTTCTGGCGCGTGAATGACCACTGGTCGATGAGCGCCCAGGAACTTTACAACGTGCAGCCGGGCCAACCTAACGCGCTCATCTACGAGCGTTACATGATCCATCGCGATCTCTCGAGCTGGATCGTTTCGTTAGGTGTCGAGGTTCGCAATAACCAGGCTCAAGGCTCCTCCAGTCAACAGACCCAGTACGGAGCTCTGCTCAGTCTCACGCTCAAGGATCTTCCTCAAGTATCGCTTCCCTTTGCTTTCAGTCCTGCCTCCCAGGCGGGATCTAGCCCTCTTTCTGCATCGCACTGATCAAATCTGATCAGTGTTTAAAGGGCTAGGTGTCGAGTTGGGGCTTTGTTCCAGCACTTTAAAGGCATCGCCGGCGTCTTCCGGCACAAGAAATCGGTTGGATGATCTGACGATCTTTTTTGGGGAGATCCATCGATTCAGGAATTCCCGTTGCGTTGAAAAAGAGTGTTCGGTCCATCCGAAGGAGTTCCCCCACGCAATGAGGTCACTAAAATTTACATCTGCAGTGAGATCTTGTTTTCCGAAACGGGCATAAATTTCCCGGCCCGTGTAGCGGTGATGTTTCCAGTACGCCCGGAGTGACCCTTTCGGGCGTCCTGCATAGAGGGCTGTGGCTAGGTCCCCATAGTCGATTGTGAGGAAACCCCCCTCTTTCCAAAACGGACTCCAAGTTTGGAGGTAATTACGATAGGAGTCATGTCTTTCCACGCGCTGGCCCTCAGGCAATCCGACGAAATTGTCGAACCAGGCATCGGGAGCGATCGGGAGGGTCGTTGTCTCGGAAAGAGAGCCGATCAAGTG
This sequence comes from uncultured Spartobacteria bacterium, assembly GCA_903858595.1. Taxonomy (GTDB): domain Bacteria; phylum Verrucomicrobiota; class Verrucomicrobiia; order Chthoniobacterales; family UBA6821; genus UBA6821. The sequence goes on from CAIOJL010000144.1 coordinate 13,684, forward strand.
AATAATGATGCCCAGTTCCAGCCACTCATCTTCCGACTTTTGAAATATTCTGCAGGGAAAGGCATCGACCAGTTCGTTGCTGAAGATCAAGGCTCGGCCATGACTTCTCTGGAGTCCCTCCTTGAGCGAATCGACCCAGCGGACACCTCGCCAGCGAAGGTTCTGTTGCTGTTTGGCGCAAAGGATGGGGGAGGTCTCACAAATCATGTAATCAATATGCCAACGAGTCTTCCAATCCAGATGACGTAGAACCGAGCTGGCCAGCATGCCGCCTCCAGCACCTACCTCAATCACGGGAATCCTATCCCATCCGAGTTCTTTAGCCCTCTGGCCGATCCAATGCGCGATGGCCTCTCCCAGTTGGGGGTCAAGAGTGGCGGCAGTGGAGAAATCACCCCCACGACCCACATCATGGATCTGTGACGAGTAGTAGCCGAAATTCGAATGGTAGAGAGCCTCCTGCATGAAGCGCTCAAACGGGATCATCCCGCCGCATTCATCCTGCACACCTTGCAGGAAGCGGAGAAGATCGGTGGAACCCACAGGTGATCAGCTTTTGGAGGTATTAGCTCAAGAAGGCCCTGCAGGCTGTTGTCCTAGCTACGGGGTCTGCAGCGGTCAAGAGGTCGGAGACGATGACCGCTCGCTGGGCGCCGGACCGTAGTACAGAGGGGAGATTGCCTAGATTGATTCCCCCGATACAGAAGACTGGGAAGGGAAGCAAGCGGTGCACTTCGTGGATCTGTTCTGTTCCGATCGGTGCATAGTCGGGTTTGGTCGCTGTGGCAAATAGAGGGCCGAAGCCGATGTAGTTGGGAGATTCACCGACAGCGACCAGGGCCTGTTCCAGCGAATGAGTGGATTTGCCAATGAGGGCCTCCGGTCCGGCCAGTCTTCGTGCTTCGGCAACGCTTAGATCAATCTGTCCTACATGAGCTCCATCCGCCCCGGTTTCTGGGACAAGGTCAGGATGATCGTTCAGGATAAAGGCAATGCCAGCCTTCCGGCAGATTGGAGCTAGTTCCAGCGCCATGATGCGGATTTCCTCCCGACTTTCCTTCTTTGCTCTGAGTTGGAGGATGTCAACACCTCCCGCGATCAGCGAACAGGCCATCGCGACCATGCGATCCGAATTGACGTACCCGGTGTCAAGGATCCCGTAGAGGCGGCAGAGAGCGATCGGTTTCACGTGATAGGAGAACCGATCAAGCATTCCCTGTTACCAAGACCTACTCCTTAACTTTGGGAACGCCATCCTTGAGGAATTTCTCAAGGAATCCCGTGTTGTATTTTCCCTTGCGGAAGTCGGCGTTCTGCATGATGGCACGGTGGAGTGGTATGGTCGTCTTGATGCCGATGACCTGGTACTCGCCGAGGGCACGTGCCATACGGGCGATCGCGGCCTCTCGCGTAGAAGCCGTTGCGATCATTTTGGAGATCATCGAGTCGTAGTTGGGAGGGATAGGATAGCCCGCGTAAGCATGCGAGTCGATACGGATACCCCGGCCACCCGGGGCGTAGTAGGCCTCGATCTTACCGGCGCAGGGCATGAAGTTCTTCTCCGGATCTTCGGCATTGATACGGCACTCGATCGAGTGGAGGCGTGGCTTGGCATTGACCAAATGCTCGGAGAGATGCTCCCCGGCGGCCACCTGAAGCTGCTGCTTCACCAGATCCACGCCGTAGACTTCCTCCGTCACGGGATGTTCCACCTGGATGCGAGTGTTCATCTCCATGAAGTAGAAATTCAGGTTGTCGTCGACTAGGTACTCGATGGTTCCGGCGTTGTAGTAGCCGACCGTCTCGCAGAGACGGGTCGAAGCCTCTCCCATCCGCTTGCGGAGATCCTCGGTCATGAGCGGCGAGGGGCACTCCTCGAGAATCTTCTGGTTGCGCCGTTGCAGGGAGCAGTCGCGCTCACCGAGATGGACGATCTTTCCGTGCTTGTCACCGAAGACTTGGAACTCGATGTGATGAGGATTGACGATCATCTTCTCGATGTAGACATCGGAGTTGCCGAAGGCCTTTTCGGCCTCCATGCGGGCACTGTGGAATCCCGTGATAAGACTCTCCTCATCATGGGCCATGCGCATGCCACGTCCGCCACCGCCGGCCACCGCCTTGATCATCACAGGATAGCCGATCTGCAGGGCAACCTTGATTGCATCCTTCTCCTCCGGGACGATGCCGTCGCTACCGGGGGAAATGGGGACCCCCGCCTTCTTGGCACATTCGCGGGCGCTGTTCTTGTCGCCCATGAGTCGGATGGACTCGGGGGAGGGACCGACGAAAGCGATGTTCGCCGAGGTGCAGATCTCCGCGAAATGGGCATTCTCGGCCAGAAATCCGTAACCCGGATGGATGGCATCGACATCGGCGATCTCCGCCGCGCTGATGATCCGGTCGATCCTCAGGTAGCTCTCGCTTCCAGCTGCCGGACCGATGCAGATGGCCTCGTCGGCTAGCTGCACGTGCAGGGAATGAATGTCTGGTTCGGAATAGACCGCCACGGTGCTGATACCCAGCTCCTTGCAGGCGCGGATGATCCGCAGGGCGATTTCCCCACGGTTGGCAATCAGGACTTTCTTGAACATGGGTTCGGTGATCAGGTGTTCCGGTTACCTTAGCTGACCCGGAAGAGAACCTGGCCGAACTGGACCGGCTTGCCGTTCTCGGCAACGATCTCAACAATCTTGCCGTCGAGTTCCGCTTTGATCTCATTCATGACCTTCATCGCCTCGATGATGCAGACGACAGATTCGGAGTTGATGGTCTTATCGACCTCAACGAATGGCGGTGAATCGGTGGACGGACAGGCGTAGAAGGTGCCGACCATCGGGGAGGTGATCTCCTTGTAGTTGCTCTTGGCGGGTTCTGCGGAAGCTGGCTTCTCGGAGGAGGGGGCGGCTGCCGCAGCGACTGGCGCAGCATGACCATGAGCTTGGTGCCCCTGAAAGATAGCTGCACCCCCGGAGGCTCCGGCGGGTGTCTTCAAGGTGATCTTGAAGTCCCCCTTTTCGAATTCCAGAACGGCCAGATCGTTTTTCTTCAGCAGGTCGATCAGTGTCCGGACCTCCTGGAAGTCGCCACTACTTTTCCCTTGGAAGACGGCAGGCTTGGCTGCGGCGGTGGCCTTGGTCATTGGTTTAACGAAAGGCTTTTTGGAGGTCTTGGTATTAAGTGCCATGCGATATTGAATTGAAACGTGAATTGTGGGTCGATTACTCCTCTTAGGTCAAGCAAGTGATCCGGCTTTACAGCGGAAGTTCTTCCGGTTTTATTTAACGTCTATGTGGCTCCTCATGCCTTTTCTTTTAACCATTCTCGTGATCGTCTGTTTCCTGATGATCCTCACGATCCTCATGCAGCGTCCGAAGAGCGAAGGCCTCGGTGCCGCCTTCGGGGGAGGACTCACGGATAATCTCTTCGGTGCCCAGACGACCACAGTCCTGACCAAGTTTACGGTTTGGCTCGGCGGACTCTTCTTCTTCCTGACGCTGCTGATTTCCGTCCTGCATGTGAAATCATCCGCTGGTCCCACGGCCATTCAGAAGCAGCTGATGAAGGCCCCCGCTCCAGTCTCCTCGCCAGCCAAGTAATTCCCTGTGAGAACGGCCGCCTTGATCGGCCCCGTGACGGCATGGCGGAGTAGAGCGCAATCTCCCGTTATCTTTGTTCCCACCATGGGGGCCCTGCATGAGGGGCATGGCGCACTGATCCGTCGCGCGAGACGACTGGCCGATGCCAGTGGTAAAAACGGCAATGTTGTTGTCTCGATTTTTGTGAATCCGAAGCAGTTCGGCCCCAAGGAGGATCTTTCTCTCTATCCGCGTCCCTTTGCCGAAGACCGCGCACTCTGCAAGAGGGAGGGGGTGGACCTGCTCTTTCATCCCTCTCCCGGGGAGATGTACGCGGAGGATGCCTCCGTTATGGTCACCGAGTCCTCCCTCTCTTCGGGTCTCTGCGGCGGCTCACGACCAGGTCATTTCGACGGGGTTTGCACCGTGGTGGCGATGCTCTTCACTATCGTCAGACCCAATATCGCCATCTTCGGAGAGAAGGATTGGCAGCAGCTTGCCGTGATTCGACGGATGGTCCGGGACTTGAAGATCCCCGTGAAGATTATCGGGCACCCCACTATGCGCGAGGATGATGGGTTGGCCCTCAGTTCGCGGAACCGCCTACTCACATCCGACGCCCGCCGCGTCGCCCCGAGAATTTACCAAGCCTTACTCGCCTCGGCCATGAAAGCCGAGAATGAGACTGGGGAGCATCCCTCTGTGACTCGACTCCGACAGGGATTGAAGAAGGATTTGACCGCCATACCCGGCGCTGAGATCGATTATGTGGAGATCGTGGATGAGTCAACTCTGGCACCGCTGAAAAAGTTCACCACTCAGGTGAAAGCTCGCGCATTAGTCGCCGTTCGGTTTGGCTCTGTAGGAACTGCCTCCGTGAGACTGATCGATAACATTTCACTCCCTTTCCGTTCATGAAATCCTTTGACTACATCGTTATAGGTAGTGGCATTGCCGGCCTCACTTTTGCCCTCAAGGCTTCTGAGAAGGGATCCGTCGCCATCGTCACCAAGAAGTCGCGCGCCGATTCCAACACTGCCTGGGCCCAGGGAGGCATCGCTTGCGTCACCAGCAATGAGGACTCCGTCGCCCTCCATGTGCACGATACCATCATCGCTGGAGATGGTCTTTGCAACGAAGAAGTCGTGCGCAGCATTGTGAGTGAGGGGCCCGAGCGCATCGCTGAGTTGGTGACTCTAGGCATGCACTTTGACGAGCGCATCAATCTTGAGGGCATCAAGGAACCCGACCTTGGTCGTGAGGGAGGCCATTCCAAGCGCCGGATCCTTCATGCCAAGGACGCGACTGGATTCGAGATCGAGAGGACCCTGCTTGCCGCCGTTGCGGCTCATTCGAATATCACCGTGCTCGAGAACCACATGGCCGTGGATCTCATCACCACGGGTAAGCTTGGCTACGCCATGCAGGATAGTTGCGTCGGCCTCTATGTGCTGAACGAGGCCACGGGCGAAGTGGAGACGCTCCGCACCGATGTGACCATCCTGGCTACCGGAGGCTGCGGTCGCGTCTATCTCTACACGACCAATCCTGACATCGCCACCGGTGACGGCGTCGCTATGGCTTGGCGTGCGGGCGCGGCTATTACGAACATGGAGTTCATGCAGTTTCACCCGACCTGCCTCTATCATCCCAAGGCCAAGTCCTTCCTGATCACTGAGGCAGTCCGTGGGGAGGGAGGAATCCTGACGAATGACAACGGACGCCGCTTCATGGAGAAATATGACGAGCGTCTCGAGTTGGCACCCCGCGATATCGTAGCACGGGCTATCGACGCCGAGATGAAGCGGACTGGCAAGCCTTGCGTCTACCTCGACATTTCCCACAAGCCCGCAGACTTCATCCGGGAGCGTTTTCCCACCATTTACGAGACCTGCCTTGGCCTCGGAATTGACATCACGAGTCAGCCGATCCCAGTCGTGCCTGCAGCCCATTACCAGTGCGGAGGAGTGAAAACCGACATGAACGGCGAGACCACGTTGCGGGGGCTCTATGCCGTGGGTGAGGCTGCAAGTACGGGCCTTCATGGTGCCAATCGTCTGGCCAGCAACTCCCTACTGGAGGCTCTTGTCATGGCCCATCGCGCCGAGGCTAAAGCCAGCCGTAATCACCACCATCAGGGGACCGAGATCAGCCTCCCCGAGTGGCGTCCTGGGAAGGTTCAGGACGTCGACGAACTCGTGGTGATTTATCATAACTGGGACGAGATACGACGCCTCATGTGGGATTACGTCGGTATCGTCCGCACCGATAAGCGGCTCCAACGCGCGGCTACCCGCCTTCGCAATCTGCAGACCGAAATTCAGGAGTTCTACTGGAACTTTAAGATCACAGCCGATCTCCTCGAACTCCGCAATCTGGCTACGGCGGCATCCCTTATCGTTGACTGCGCCATCAGCAGGAAAGAGAGCCGCGGGCTTCACTACACGCTCGACTATCCGGGGCATGATGATGCGAAGTTTTTTCACGATACCGTGATCCGTCGGATCTAACCGCTCGATATCCCTTTCAAAGGTACTTTTGAATCAGGCTAAGGTTTTCGCTGTTTCCTCGGGTTTGCCATCTAACGGCGATAAGTCGACCAGAGAAAAAGACCGGTGAGGGAGGGATTCGAACCCTCGGTACCCTTTTGGAGTACGGCGCTTTAGCAAAGCGCTGCTTTCGACCACTCAGCCACCTCACCTGATAAATTAGCTTTCTAGATTGCTGGAGCCGCGCTCGCTGGTCAACCGGAAAGCTTTCTCCCCGAGAGAAGGTAGAGAAGGGTCACAGATGATTTTTAAAGACAAGGACAGCGACGGCAACGGAGATCAGGGCGGTGATGAGCACGCCGCCGGCAGCGACATCCTTAGCCTTGCCGATCCGATCTCTTTTTTCTAGGGAGACCTCGTCCGCCAAGAACTCTATTGCGGTATTTAGGGCCTCCGCCATCCAGACCATGCCGATGCAGACTAAGATGGCCACCCATTCCCAACGACGAAGGTGAAAAATTTTTCCGAGAACGAGGACCGCAATGCTTGCCAAGGCGTGAAGCTTGGCGTGAGGCTGTGTCAGCAAGAGAACCTTCAGACCGTTGAACGCATAGCCAAAGCTTTTGACTCGGGCTTGGAAATATCGGGCAATCATTAGGAGGAGGTGTGATGATCCTAGCTTTCTTCTAGGGTTTCCTCTTCCATGACAGGAAGTGAAGCCGAGAGTGCCTCCCACTCCTCCATCACCGAGCTGAGACGTTCCTGAACCTCTGCCAGTTCGCGGTTCAGCTCAAAGGCTTTTCCTCCCGAGTTTTCAAGTTCCAAGACCAGTTCCCGCTGCCGGGCTTCCAGTCTGGTGATGTTCTCTTCGGCGGTTTTAAGACGTGCCTGTTTCTCCCGGATGATTTTATTGGCCGCTTTTCTGGCCTCGGCTTCGGCGCGACGCTGTTCCTTGATCTCCTTGAGTCCCATCTTCACACGTGGTGCAGTTTCCAGGGTTCCGGAAGTCTCTGGACGATAATCCCCCGGAGCGACAAGTGCCGCCCTCTCGGAGAGAGCCCCTGATTTTTCGAGGTAGTACTGATAATCACCCGAATAGGAGGTGAGCTTACCCGCGCTGATATGCAGGACCGTGGTGGCCAGGGCCCTGATGAAGTGCACGTCGTGGCTGACAAAGAGGAGGGTTCCCTCGTACTGGCTCAGGGCGCCGATCAGGGCGTCGATGCTAGGCATATCGAGGTGGGTCGTCGGCTCGTCCAAGAGCAGAAGATTGGGCGGGTTAAGCAGCAGCTTCACCAGAGCCAGACGGCTCTTTTCTCCTCCGCTGAGCACTCCTACCGGCTTGAAGACATCATCCCCACGGAACAGGAAGGATCCCAGAATGGTACGGACTGTCTGTTCCGGAACCGGAGTCTGGGTCTCCATCGCCTCGGCAAGAACGGTCCTCTTCACATCCAGCATCTCGGTGCGGTGCTGGGCAAAGTAGCCGATCGAGAGGTTGTGGCCAGGAGTGACTGTGCCGGCTTCCAGTGGGAGCATCCCCGCCAGGATCTTGAGCATGGTGGATTTTCCGGCGCCGTTCGGTCCCACGAGAACGGTCCGCTGACCCTTCTCGACTTCGTGGTCGAGGTGGGAATAGACGACATGAGAGCCGTAGGCCTGTTTGACACCTTCCAGTGTGATCACCCGCTGGCCACTCCGCTTTGGCTGAGGGAAAGAGAAGGAGACCGTCGCATCGTCGCGCTCCGGAGCATCGATTTTTTCCATACGCGCTAGCTGCTTGATTCGGTCTTGGGCCTGGGAAGCCTTGCTCGCCTTAGCTCGGAAGCGGTCGATGAAGCGCTGGAGTTCTGCGATCTCACGCTGCTGGTTCTTATAGGCGGCCAAGAGCTGCTCTTCACGGGCGGCCTTCTGGGCCAGGTAGTCATCGTAGTTCCCCCGGTAACGGTTAAGCTTGCGATTGCGGATTTCGAGGATGCCCACGCAGATCTCATTCAGGAACTCACGGTCGTGTGAGATCGCTAGGATGGCACCGGAATATTTCGAGAGATAGCTCTGGAACCACCCGAGTGACTCAAGATCGAGGTGGTTTGTCGGCTCATCGAGCATCAGGATATCGGGCTCCATCACAAGAAGACGGGCCAGATGGGCGCGCATAATCCAGCCGCCACTGAGTGTGCGTGCCGGTTTGTTGACATCCCCTTCGCGAAAGGCGAGACCGCTAAGAATCCGCTTTGCCTTCACCTGAAGTGAGTGGCCGTCGAGTTCTACGAAACGTCCTGCTCCCTCATGGTGAAGGGGGTCCTCCTCGGTGCGCTCCCTCATCTGTCGCTGGGCCTCCTCCATGTCGGCAGAAATATTGGTAGCAAGTTCCAGGATGGTCTCATCTCCCGATGGAGCACTCTCCTGCGGCAGGAATCCGATCGTGACGTTCCTCTCCAAAGCCACGGTTCCGGAGTCCGGGGCGGACTCTTTGAGAATCAGCGAGAAAAGCGTCGATTTGCCCGCTCCATTGGCCCCGATGAGTCCAACACGGTCTCCTCGGTTAATCTGCAGGGAGGCCTCCTCAAAGAGGGCTCGTCCGCCATAGGATTTGGAAAGACCGGAAGCTGTCAGCATGATGGAATGAAATAGAGGGCGAAAACGATGGCCTTAGAGGCTATCCTCTTCGAGGAGCTCCAGCAAAAGAAGATTTCTCACCTCATTGCTGGCTCGGATATCGGATCGCCATCTCTCCGGGTTTTCTGCCATTGTTTTCTGATGCCTTGGATCGAACTGATTTCTCTGCTGGCTGCTGCCTGCGTTGCGGGAGTGATCAACGCTGTTGCCGGAGGAGGCACCCTCATTACTTTCCCAGTTCTGATCCTCTTCGGCATGAATCCCGTGGAGGCAAACGCCACGAGCACCCTCTCGCTTGTAATCGGCACTTCAGGCAGTATCTACGGCTTCAGACAGCATCTCTCTGAGATCAGGCCCTGGCTTGCCTCCTTTATCCCAGTAAGTATTGTCGGTGGCTTACTCGGCAGTTTCCTGCTGACTCATGGAAGCGAAAGCTCTTTTGTCCGTTTGGTTCCCTATCTGTTACTCTTCGCAACAGTGCTCTTTATGATCCAAGGAGTGGTGAGGAGATGGGTTGCCCATCAACTCGTTATGGAGGCGCCGCAATCCCAGCCTCTTCCATCAGGAAGAAGACATCTGATTGCTGGCATGACCTTCCATCTTCTGGTCTCGGTCTATGGAGGATACTTCGGGGCAGGGATCGGAATTCTGATGTTGGCGACACTTGGCTTCCTCGGTTTTTCCAATATTCATCAGATGAACACGCTGAAGAATCTCCTCGGTTCCCTGATCAATCTGATCGCCGCGATCTGGTTTACGGTGCATGGGCTGATTGACTGGCCACGTATGGCCGTGATGACCGTGGGTGCTGTGGCCGGATATTACATCGGCGCCACCTATTCCCAGCGCCTTTCGCAAGAGAAGGTGCGTTATCTCATCACGGCAACCGGCTTGATCATCACGGTCGCGATGTTTTGGAAGCTGCGTTAAGAAGCCAAAGGGGCTATATCTCGTGCAAGCAGTCTGGCGATAAGAACATTAACAGTCTTGATCAGGTAGAAGACGACGAGGACCGCCAGAAAAAATAATAGGATTATCTCTTCTGGTTTAGGATTCATGGCGTCACGGAGAGCCTGATTCATGAGGTGCTCGGGATCGGTGACCACATCCCAGCTATTCAGTCTGTCGATGCGCCCCAGGTAGATTCCGAAAGCACTGAGAGATATCATCAGGATTTCGAACGGTAAAATAAGCCATCCCCAGTGATGCCTCCGAAGCGTTCTGCCCCAGAGCATCATCGGAATCACAAAGCACTCCATCCCGATCAGAAAATAGAAAAAATATTCCACCACAAGGAGACTCATTGCCCAGATCGGCAGCGGTGGAGTGACACGGACCTTGGCGACGAAGTGAATGACATCCGTGAGGACATAGGGGGCATTGGGCAGGAATAGGACCATGATGGCGAGTAGTGGCCACCAGAGAATCCCCGGGATGCTGCTTTTCTTTCGAAAAATAAGGAGTGCGATCACAAAGGGAGTGAACGCCAGGAAGAGATCAAGACCCATGTGGAAGTCGGGTCGGATGATGGCAACGGCCTGCTCGAATGTTTGCTGGAGAAGGGCATGTACCTCGTGGAGTGGCAGGGGGAGGGTTACTGGTGGCATGGTTTAAAAAATAACAGGGGTGATGCTCAGAGATCCAGGGATTCGACAAAAGCTTTGGGCTTCTGCTCATAGAAAGACAGAGCCGCAGTCAGGGTGGCCCTTCTCAATTTGGGAAGTTCCTCGTCTAGCATCCCGATCACATGGTGAGCAGCCTTGTTTGCTGGGCCTTGGCGGAGGGTCTTCGCTAGCAACGTGAAATCGCGTTCCTTGCCGGCGAGTTCCCCGATGAGACCGAGTTCATGGATAAGATCGGCAGCTTGTTCCGGCCAAAACCTGGAGGTGATACGGATTGAGTGCCAGAGCTGTTTCACTGTTTTGCGGAAGGAATGGAAAGTTTCCGGATCGTCATTGACCTGGCAGAGGTCGAGCAGGGATCGTCCCCTTCGGTAGCTGCGGCGGACACGCCGACTCACATCTTTTCCCTGCAGCGGGTCGAGTAGCCATTTGTTCACGCATCGGAGCGCTTTTTCCAAGGATTCGAGCACTCTTGGGATCTGGCGGATATCGTTTACGCGCCGCTGTTTGGCTATATCGGCAAGCCCCGCTCTGACAGAGGAGAAATCTTCCGGCATCAGATTTTCCGTTTCCAGTAGGAGATCCAGAGCTTGGACCTGCACCTCTGCATCCCTGAGCGGTCCCAGCCTCATCATGGCATCATGCAGCAGTTCAGAGACCAGTTTTCGGTGGATGCTTCCCAGTGCAGGGGAAGCGAGTTGGATGACGGCCCTGACTTTTTTGATGGCTTTCCGAGCCTCATGAACCGGCTCGGGGGAGACCTTGTTCCCAGCAAGTTGGGTGAGTGCCTCTTCAATGTGGAGACGACCGATTATTTGGAGCTCCTCTCCAATCGGTTTGCCAAGTCTGAGATTAAAGCGTGGTTTTTTCTTTAGTATCGGTGCTTTGCGCCCTCGTCCTGAAATAGGTTTTTTCCGAACGCTCATCGTGATCAGGTTTCTCTTTCCTGCCATATCCCGAAGGGATGGTCGGCCAGGCTTGAGTTGTAATAGCGGCGATCACCGGTAACTTCCTTGCCCACCCATTCGGGCATCGGAACCTCCTGCGTCTCTTTCTCAAGTTCGATTTCCGCAATAATCAATCCCTCGTTCTTGCCGTGGAAGATATCGACCTCCCAGACATGCCCCTCGTGGGGAATGAGGTGCCGTGTTTTATCGATCAGCGGGCCGTCGCAGAGAGTTAGCATCGCACGCGCATCTTCGACGGGAATCGGATATTCGAATTCCGCCCTGGAAATCCCCTGCACCTCTCCCTTGATCGTCAAATAGGCCTTATCCCCAGCGATCCTGACACGGACTGTGCGGCCCCGTTCCCTGGAGAGGTATCCCTGAACATACAGAATGCCATGGGCTTCCCTAAGCCAGCGGTCATCTGCATCTTCGCGGATGAGGAATTTACGTTCGATTTCAACTCCCATATCGCTAGCATTGCGGCGATTTCAGTTAAAGGCAAGGGGCTGGAGAAGGCGTCCCAGTTCCCGTTTGAGGAATCGGCTGATCAGTGTCATATTCTCACCCCTATGTGGATCTTATACGCCACCGCCGCCTCCGTCTGTTGGGGAATAAGTTATGCAGCCAGCGGACCGCTTCTCAAGCAAGGGCTCAACCCCTTGGTTTTCTTTTTCGGATACTCCCTCTTTGGTTTTCTTGGAGCCCTGATCACCCTCCTATCTACGGGGCGTCTATCCTCTGCCCTTGCCATCGCCTCGCTATCGCGTGGTGATCTCGGATTGTTTATCTTCTCCATCGGTGGTTCGGCGCTTGGTGCCTATTTGACCTACGCCGCGATGTCCGATAAGAATCCCACGCTCGTCTCCCTTATCGAGATCTCTTACCCACTCTTTGTTATTCTCTTTGCCTGGGTATTTTTCCGTGAAATGCAGTTGAACATGATAACAATGCTCGGAGGCATTCTGGTACTTGCGGGAGTGGTAGTCATCACTCTCGGGGAACGCTGAGCATTCAGATAATTAAACATAATAGTTGCTCCGAACACTTCGCTTTCTCATTTCTAGCTACTTGATTGAATCCTGATCCCATTATGTCTGCCAACGAACCCCTTCCAGCCTGGAGTCGTCGTGAATTTGTCACGGGTCTTGGGGCGTTCTTTGCCTCCCAGCTTCTGCTGCCGAGGGTTCTGGGAGGAGTCGAGCTTCCGGCGGGCTTAAAGCCGGTCCGCCTCGGTTTTCTTACCGACTGCCATGCCATGGATGAGCATGACGCCCCGGCATGGCTGGACCACACCGCCGAACTCATGAACTCCCTCAAGCCAGATCTCATCATCGGGGGAGGGGATTTCGTCCATGGGGGATTCCACTCACCGGGCAGGGTCATGGAACATCGCTGGGGGCAGGCTGATATCTTCCTTAAGAAACTCAAGACAAGGCTCGAACCGATCATCGGCAACCATGACTGCTACGAACCGCTCCAGGCTGATGGCACGCCTTCCCAGGGAGATCCTCGCTGGCGCTGGCGTAAGTATTTTGGCTTGGAGCATACCTACCGCTCTTTTCACTGGCACGGATACCGGTTCCTAATGCTCGACTCCATCAAGGTAGTGGGTGGTCAGGATCCCTACCGGGGATGGATCGATGCCGCGCAGTTGGCCTGGCTGGACCGTGAGCTCTCCACCATTCCTCCCAATGAGCCGATCATCCTTTGCACACATATTCCTTTCCGTACTACGGTCGCTGGGTCCTTCGGACCGCTGGTCGGTCCCTCACCGGGACGAGTCCGTGTCCTGAATGCAAGACTCGTAATGGAAAAACTCCAAAACCGTCCCGTAGTGGCAATTCTTCAAGGACATGTTCATCTTAATGAACGCCTTGAGTTGAATGGTATTCCATGCATCACCGGAGGAGCGGTTTGTGGAAAATGGTGGCAGGGTCCGAATATGGGAACCTATCCGGGAGTCGGCATGATTGAGATCCTGCCTCAGGGATCTCAAAAGTTGGATATCAAGAAAAAAGTCGCGTGGAACTACACCAATACCCCGGATCCGATGAATGGCAACGCCAAGGTTACCGATGATTCTAAGATCAATTCTTACATTTAGAATCTGCTATCTACTCAGGCTGTGTGGTGCAGGAGAGCGATTGCGATCTCGATCACGATCAATACGACGATCGCCACCTCGAGCAGTTCTCCTCGTGAACCGGAGGCCTCGGCATAGAGGGCAGCATAGGTATCCCTGACGATGGAGAGTTTCCGGTCGACTGCAGCGCTGACCGTCGGCACACGGAAGATCTCCAGCGCGGTCAAGTAGATGCGGGCCAGATAGACATCCTCAGTCACCTGGAGAACGTTGTCGGCCTTTTCGGTGAGTTCCGTCACCTCGGCAACCAGCGTGTAGAGCTTGCGAGCAAGGTCTGCGAAGCGTCTGGGCGCCAGGAGATTCGTCGCCCGTCGCGCCTGCTTCACGAGCTCGTACATGCGTGGCAGTTCGTCATCGAGCAGTTCGTCGTAGTAGCGGAACTCAAGCAACTGCGCATTCGCCACCTCGAGGATGTCGGAGACATCGGAATCGCTGCGGGGCTCGTAGATGAAGGCCCTGTCCCAAGTGAGCACCACCAGATCGTCCTCATAGTAGGAGAAGCGTTGTTTCAGCAGATCCCTGCGGGCCTTCTCGGAGAGGGGACGGTTCTCGCCGGAGAGGATCGGCACGAGGTCAATTAGTTTCGGAAGCTCGGCCCCGACGACCGGCCTATCCCATTTTTGCACAATGGCGACGAGGTGATCCTCCTCCAGGGTCGAGGCATTGGGTCTTGTCATCGCAGGAGTGAGTGAATTCCTGATCTGTTGCAGGAGATTCTGCCACGGGCCTCCTCCCAAGGCATTTGGTCCGATGCTTTGGTCCACCGCCTCGCAGAGTGTGGAGTATTCTTCCCAACTGAGATCCATCGCGGGCGTGCGGACGGAGAGAGCCACCACTCCGAAGTCATAGAGACGCGCCGAGACCGAGGCCTGATGACTGACTCCTGCGAACTCCAGCATCACGGGAGTCATCGTCAGCAGAACAGGAGGCACATCGAAGGTCAGGGCCTTTGGGGGTGTTGAACTCAGGCGGCTCCGGCTGGTAGATCGACCGCTTCCTTGAGAGCAGAGATCCTCGACCAGTTGCAGATCGATAGAGTAGGCGATGTCAAAAAGCCTTAGTGCGATGACCGCACCGGCTTGGACCTTCAATTTGGGCAACATAAGAGGCGGAGGTACTCTATGGGATAATGCCAAAGCGAACCCTTGTCACAATAACCCCGAATTGGTGATGCGCAACCAGCCGAGTTAGCTGGCACTCAGCGTTTGCCTAGGGCTTGAGGTGATATTCTTGAAGCGATTTCACCGTCAGCGGTGCCTCCGCCATGGACTTGATCGCTGAGGCGCTGGCTGCGGCGGCCCGTAGGGTGGTCATGATCGGGATGCGGTTCGCGACGGCGGTGCTCCGGATCACTACTTCGTCGGCACGGGGTTGTTTGCCGGCCGGGGTGTTGATGATGAAGTGCATTTCTCCGTTTTTGATCATGTCGACGACATTAGGGCGTCCCTGGGCCAGCTTGTTGAGCCGGGTTACGGAGATGCCGGAGGCCTTAAGAAGAGCAGCTGTGCCGTCTGTCGCATGGATCGTGAATCCAAGATCAGCGAAATCTTTCACGATAGGAACGATGGCCTTCTTGTCGGAGTCCTTGACGCTGACAAAGAGGTTCCCCTTGCCGGGGAGCCCCGGAGCGGCGGCCATCTGGGCCTTCGCATAGGCGCGCGGGAAGTCAGTGTCGATGCCCATGACCTCACCGGTGGAGCGCATTTCAGGTCCAAGGGTTATGTCGATACCCGGGAACTTGATGAAGGGGAAGACGGCCTCCTTAACGGAGTAGTGCTTGGGAATGACTTCTTCCATGAAGCCAAGATCCTGGAGCGTTCTGCCTGCCATGATCTTTGCTGCTAGCTTGGCTAGGGGTACGCCGATCGCCTTACTGACAAAGGGTGAGGTGCGGGAAGCACGCGGATTCACTTCGAGCACGTAGACCTCCTCATCCTTGACTGCGTACTGGACGTTCATGAGTCCGCGGACATCGAGCTCCAGTGCCATGGCCTTGGTGGCGGAGCGGATGGTCTCGAGAACCTTCTGAGATAGTGAGACGGATGGAAGCACACAGGCGCTGTCACCGCTATGGATGCCAGCCTCTTCGATATGCTCCATGATACCGCCGATGACGCAATCCGTGCCGTCCGCCAGGCAGTCGACATCGACCTCGGTGGCATCTTCCAGGAAGCGGTCCACTAGGATCGGGCGCTCGGGGCTGACTTCGACAGCGGTGCGGATATAGCGACAGAGATCCTCTTCGGTATAGACAATCTCCATGGCCCGTCCTCCCAGAACGAAGGAGGGGCGCACAAGAACGGGGTAGCCGACCTTATTAGCGACCTCGACGGCTTCCGATTCGTCAATGGCTGTGGCTCCCGTAGTCTGGCGCAGCCCGAGCTTGTCGATCATTGCCGAGAAATGCTTCCTATCCTCAGCCATCTCGATGCTCTTGGGCTGAGTGCCGATAATCGTAACCCCACGGGCCTGAAGCGGGGCGGCAAGGTTCAGCGGAGTCTGGCCGCCGAACTGGACGACAACGGCGTCGCACTTCTCCCTCTCGTAGATATTGAGCACATCCTCAAGGGTGAGGGGCTCGAAGAAGAGCTTGTCGCTGGTGTCGTAGTCGGTGGAGACAGTCTCGGGGTTCGAGTTCACCATGATGGTCTCGAAACCCTCTTCCTTGAGAGCGAAAGCTGCATGCACACAGCAGTAGTCGAACTCGATGCCCTGGCCGATGCGGTTGGGACCGCCGCCAAGGATCATCACCTTTTTCTTGGTTCCCTGACGGGTCTCATCCTCGTCGCCGTAGGTGGAGTAGAAATAAGGGGTCGCGGCTTCAAACTCGGCGGCGCAGG
Organism: uncultured Spartobacteria bacterium; assembly: GCA_903858595.1. GTDB lineage: Bacteria > Verrucomicrobiota > Verrucomicrobiia > Chthoniobacterales > UBA6821 > UBA6821. The sequence continues at coordinate 29,925 of CAIOJL010000144.1, forward strand.
TGTCAACGAGTCGGTAGGTCGGCTCGACCTTCTCGGTCTTGCGCTTTGCTCGGATGGCATCCTCGGTTGTCCCGGCGATTTGGGCCAGCTGGCGATCGGAGAAGCCAAGCTGTTTGGCCCGGCGCAGGTTAATATTGGAGGGATCCTTTCGGAACGAGAGTTCCTCTTCGACGATCTCCTGGATGTTGTCGAGGAACCATGGGTCGATGGCGCTGATCGAGTGGATCTTCTCCGCGCTGAATCCCGCGAGGAAGGCATGACGGACGGCGAAAATGCGCTCGGCATTCGGAATGCGTAGGAGTTTCTCGATCTGTTCGGTGTCCCAGGATCCGTCAGCCTTACGGGGTTCGATGTCCTTGGCATCGCAGCCGAGTCCGAAGCGTCCCGTCTCCAGCGAACGGAGGGCCTTCTGCAGGGCCTGCTTGAAGGTGCGTCCGATGGCCATCGCCTCGCCAACGCTTTTCATCTGACTGGTGAGGGTGGGATCAGCCTTCGGGAACTTCTCGAAGGTGAAGCGGGGGATCTTCACCACGCAGTAGTCGATCGCAGGCTCGAAGCAGGCGGTCGTGGTCTTGGTGATGTCGTTCTTGAGTTCGTCCAGGCGGTAGCCGACAGCAAGTTTCGCGGCGATCTTTGCGATCGGGTAACCGGTAGCCTTGGAGGCGAGGGCCGAGGAGCGCGAGACCCGGGGGTTCATCTCGATGACGATCTGGCGACCATCCTTCGGGTTCACAGCGAATTGGATATTGGACCCTCCGGTCTCGACGCCGATGGCACGGATCACGGCGAAGGAATCATCACGCATCTTCTGGTATTCCTTGTCGGTCAGTGTCTGGATCGGGGCGACGGTGATGGAGTCACCGGTATGAACGCCCATCGGGTCGAAATTCTCGATCGAGCAGATGACAATGCAGTTGTCAGCCGTGTCCCGGATGACCTCGACCTCGAACTCCTTCCATCCAAGCAGGGATTCCTCGATCAGGACCTCGGTGGTGGGTGACATATCGAGTCCTCGGCGGGCGATGGTCTCGAGCTCCTCGCGGTTGTAAGCAATGCCGCCACCGGCTCCACCGAGCGTGAATGCGGGACGGATGATCAGCGGGTAGGTGCCGATCTGCTTCGCGATCACAAAGACCTCGTCGATCGTATGCGCGGCGCCTGAGTTCGCGACCTCCAGGCCGATCTCGAGCATGATTTTCTTGAAGAGCGTGCGGTCCTCTCCCCGATTAATTGCTTCGGCATTGGCTCCGATGAGACGGACTCCGTGTTTCTCGAGAACTCCGCTATGCACAAGCTCCATGGCGGCATTCAGCGCAGTCTGGCCGCCGAGGGTAGGCAGGAGGGCGTCCGGCTTCTCCCGCTCGATGATCTTCTCGATCATCTCCGGGGTGATCGGCTCGATGTAGGTCCGGTTGGCAAACTCCGGATCGGTCATGATCGTGGCCGGATTGGAGTTCACTAGAACCACCTCGTATCCCTCTTCGGCGAGGGCCTTGCAGGCCTGCACTCCTGAATAGTCGAATTCGCATCCCTGTCCTATAACGATGGGGCCGGCTCCAATTAGGAGGATTTTCTTAATTGAGGTGTCTTTAGGCATGGAGTGCTACGTGTCGTAAAGTGTGTCGGTACCCCTCGGAGGAGGCCCTATATTCAACCCTCCAAGGTACAGGAGAGTCAAACGTGTAGTCGAAGGAGAGGAGTGAAATCGTTTGGCGGCTTCTGAACCGATCCATGAGTTCAACCCGTCATGAAGATCCCAAAGTCAGCGACTTTCTGGACATTACCACCCGCTCTCGCTAGTACCACACTCATGTCCGATAACCCAATCGTCCCAGATTCCAATCAAAGGAGTTCACCGGCTCCCAGCACTGGCAAGATGCATTTTCATAGCATGGAGGAAATGAGCCGCGACGACTTTGCGATCTTGAAGCAGGTGCATGAGGAGAACCTGGAAAAGTTACCTGACCCTCTCCTTAGCCTGCTCAACAGTCTGGGCGGGGACGAAGCCTATCCGGTGGCTGCCTAGAGCATTCCCTCCAGGCTGCCACTCGTGCCCTGAGGGATGGTCGGGACGAGGAATATGTGGTCGTGGCGTTGCTTCATGATGTGGGGGAGGCGCTTGGTCCCATGAATCACGGCGAGGTCATCGGTGCCGTACTGCACCCGTTCATCAGCGAAGCCAATCACTGGATGCTTGTCAACCACCCCCTATTCCAGACCTACTTTTATGGGAGTCATGTCGGAATCGATCCCAATGGCAGGGATATTTACAGGGATCATCCCCACTTCGAGCACACGGCCGAGTTCTGCGCCAAATATGACGAGGTTTCCTTCGATCCTGATTACCCAGTGGAACATTTAGAGACATTCATTCCGATGGTTAGGAGGGTGCTCTCGAAAAAGCGGACTGCACCCGGTCAGGAGAAATGAGCGGGATCTATTTTTTCGAATTGGACTTCATTCCTGCCTTGGCAGACGCGTGACTAGAATGGTCGTGTCCCCAGTGATGGGGATCAGGATAGCCTCTTCCAGTAAGGAGGGAATCAGCATGAACCCGCCGGGTCGAATGTTCGTTCCAGAGCACTCCACCTCACCCGTCAGGCACGTGACGATAGAGAAGTCCCCCGTGGTAGCGATATTCCTGGGGCAGGGGAGGGGGATCTTCTCGACATGAAAATAGGGACAGTCGGCAACTACGGTTTGAGAGGAGGGAGTTAGAGGTGGCTCGAAATCGTTGAAATCAATGGAAGCCAGCGATTCTTTGATATGAAGATCACGCGGATTTCCGTCGAGACCCCGCCGATTCCAATCGAAGACGCGGTAGGTGGTGTCGCTGTTCTGCTGAACTTCAACGATCACCAAACCCTCACCAATGGCATGCAGTCTTCCACTCGGAATGAAGATGCTCTCCCCAGTGTCAGCTTGTACACTGTGAAGCGTCTCCTCAACCGTGCCCTCCTGGAGGGCCTGCTCGAACTGCTTTCGTGAAACCCCTTTCTTGAGTCCGGCATAGACGGAGGCTCCTTTGGAGGCATGGAGAAAATACCAGCATTCCGTCTTCGGCTCCCCGTTCATGGATGCGGCCCTCGCCACCGGGGGGTGGACTTGGACGGAGAGGCGCTCACGGGCATCAAGTAGCTTTATCAGAAGGGGAAAACGGGGGGAGGGGTTGGAGGTGTGCAGGGATCCGAAGACCTCCTCACGGTGTCCGATCCATAGGTCGTGAAGAGTCTTACCTTTTAGGGGACCTTCATGCACCACGCTCTGCGCCTCGGGTCGGTCAACCATTTCCCAGAGTTCTCCGACTGGAACCGCATGCGGAAGTGTTTTGCCCAGCAGAGTCTCGAACCGGCGCCCCCCCCAGACGCGTTCCATGGCCAGGGGATCGAAAGTGATCGGGGATGATAGATTCATGTGTGGACAAGTAGTATTCCCAAGATGCCTGCGATTGCCAAGACCACACGGTATCCTGCAAGATGAACCAGATGGTCTCGACACGACGTAAACGCTCCTTGGATGAAATAACGGGGGTTCTTCTGCTTTTTGGAGGAATCCTGCTCTTTCTCGCACTCTGCTCCTTCGAGCCAAGGGATGTTTCCCCCTGGCTGCCGTATGCGAAACACGCCCATTCCTCGGAATATCCGGTTAACTTCATCGGTCGTGTGGGAGCGGATATTGCCGGCCTGTTTTACTTTCTTTTCGGCGGCGCCTCCTACTTCGCCTCAGTGGCCCTGGTTGGGCTCGGAATAGCCAAGTTCACGACTCCGGAATTCCGACTCGGTATCCGCCTGGGATGGGCGCTTGTTTTTGTCCTGAGTTGGTCAACCCTGCTTGATTTGCAGCATCTGATTCTGCGTGATTGGCACGAGAAATTCAACATTCAGGGGCCCGGTGGATGGTTCGGACACCGGATTGATCTGGTGCTCGGGCGACATGTGCTTGGCACGCTCGGATCGGGTCTTATCTTTATGGCCCTTGCCCTGGTCAGCCTCATCCTGGCAACAGGATTCCATCCGATCCTGGCACTGCGCCGGGCCTTTGTTTTTTTGGTTTCGATCCTTGGAACGCTCGTCGGTTTCTTGATCGGGTTGATTAAAAAGCACCTTGCCAACCGGAAAAAGGAATCCGAGCTGCTGGAGGAGATTGAGCCTCCCCGCTATCGCACGGGCAATCGTCGCAAGTCTCCCGCCGTGGAAACCAAGGTTGAGAAATTGTCTGAGGAAGGTGTTTCGATCGGATCACCTCCCTCAACTGATCTCCCTTCCCCCAAGATCATCGATGCCAGCGTTCCGGCGCCGGCCCGCAAGCCCACACTGGCGGAAGTGATGAAGAGTAAATCCAACTCTAAGCAGAGTGATTCCCTTCCTGCTGCCGGCGGCCTTGGTGAGTTGAGTTTGGAGGAATACACCTTACCCGGTTTTGAACTTCTGGAGACCTATGATGATGAGGGGCACAAACCCGCTGATCCGGCCGAGCTTCAAGGGGTACAGAAGATCATTCTGGAGACGCTTGCCCAATTCGACATTGAGGCTTCTCCCGGAGACATCACCAAGGGTCCGACAATCACACGTTACGAGGTCTATCCCGCCACCGGCGTACGCGTGGAGCGCATCTCGGCGCTGGAAAAAAATCTGGCCCGTGCCACACGTGCGGAACGAATCAATATTCTGGCTCCGATTCCCGGGAAGGACACTGTCGGCATCGAGATCGCCAACTCCAGCAAGGTAAAGGTGAGCATCCGCGAGCTTTTTGAGAGCGAGGCCTGGCACACGACGAAAGCCGCCTTGCCTCTTGCTCTAGGGAAGGATGTTTACGGTCAGGCCATCATCACCGATCTCGCCGCGATGCCTCACCTGCTTGTGGCGGGTGCTACAGGTAGCGGCAAGAGCGTCTGCATCAACTCCATCATCACCAGCCTGATCTTCAAGCACACGCCCGAGACCCTACGATTCATCATGATCGATCCGAAGGTCGTGGAGATGCAGGTCTACAATGATCTCCCCCATCTGGTGACTCCGGTCGTGACGGATCCGAAGAAGGTCCTTCTGGCATTGCGCTGGGTGGTCGACGAGATGGAAAAGCGCTATGGCATCTTCGCCAAGGTGGGCGTCAAGAATATCAGCGGCTTCAATAGCCGACCCAAGCCCGAGAAAGCACCCTTGACTGTGGTGGCGGATGGCTACTCCGAAGGGGAAGAAACTTCCGAAGTGAGCGAGATTGCTCATGATCCCTTCGATTCGACCATGGTTGCCATTCTAGAGGATCAGGAGGAACCAGCGGTGCCGGAACTTCCGCTCAATCCCGGTGACGACATGATCATTCCGGACCAGATGCCTTTTATCGTCGTGATCGTCGACGAGTTGGCCGATCTCATGCAGACAGCGCCTGCCGATGTCGAGGGGGCAATCGCCCGCATCACTCAGAAGGCGCGTGCCGCCGGAATCCACATGATCGTGGCGACACAGACGCCCCGCTCAAGCGTCGTCACCGGAGTCATTAAGGCGAATATTCCCTCCCGCATCGCCTTCCAAGTGGCCTCGGGTCTCGACAGTCGGGTTATCCTAGACATGAATGGCGCAGAAAAACTCCTCGGTAAGGGAGACATGCTTTATATGCCCCCGGGAAGCGCGAAGCTCACGCGGGCACAAGGCGTCCTAGTCACCGATGAGGAGATCCATCGAGTCGTGGCCAATCTCGCCACCCAGGCTAAGCCTGTCTTCGAGCCCAGTATCTCCGCCAAGCTCTCTTCCAATACCATGCCGGAAGATGAGATCACCGACGAAGAGGAGGATCTTGTCGACAGGTGCCTCGAGATCATCCGTCAAGAGAAAAAGGCCTCCACCTCCATGCTGCAGCGTCGTTTGCGACTGGGTTACACCCGTGCCGCGCGTATTGTCGACATTCTTGAGCAACGTGGCATTCTGGGGCCCAAAGATGGGGCGAAAGACCGCGAGATTCTCGTTGATCTGGATGGTCTGGACGACTGAGAGTTCCACCTGTCTGACCTTCATTATATATGTTTTTTCAACCGACATCTTCGCCCAGGCCACTTGGTCCTCTTTTCCGTGAGGCGAGACAGGATCTTGGGCTGAGCCTTGGTGAGGCGTCACGGTTAACAAGGCTTTCCGAACAGGAGATCGAACTGATGGAGGAGGGTAGATCCCTGAATTCCGATGTCGCCCGCATCCATTCAGCGTCCTATGCGAGAGCTCTGGGATTGGATCCACTTTCCATCCGCGACTCCCTTCCCTCCATGCCGGAGCTGGCACCTAAGAACTGCCAGTATCTCTCTAATTACGCACGCCCTCTGAAACCTCCCTTCGAATGGAGTCTGGAACTACTGGCTCCTTTAGCTCCCTTGGGACGTGCAACCGTTTATTTCCTGCTGGTGACCACACTCCTGAGTACCTGGGGCGTGATGCGCCAACTATCGCGCGTCCGATCTATTCCCTGGATCACCAGCAACGCCAGCCTCTCTTCCTTTTCCACCCGATAATTTCCAACCGATGAGCACGACCCAGATTACTGAAACCCGCAAGATCGGCTTGATCAGCCTTGGCTGTGCCAAGAACCTCGTCGATGCCGAAATCCTGCTTGGAGATGCCAAGCTCCACGGCTACGAACTCACGAACGAGACCGACGAGGCCGATGTTGTCCTTGTCAATACCTGCGGATTCATCGATCCGGCGAAGGAGGAGAGTATCAATGCGATCCTGGAGGCTAACCGCCGCCGTCTCCATGGTGCAAAACCGGGACAGAAGCTTGTCGTGGGGGGATGCCTTTCCCAACGCTATTCGAGCGATCTCGCCATTCAGCTTCCCGAAGTGGATGCCTTCATGGGGTTGGATGAGATCAAGAGCGCTGGCTCGTTCTTTGACCGCCTTCTTGACGACGAGCGTGAAGAGACGGGGGCCTTGGTCGAGGTTTCGCGCCGTGCCGCCTACATTCCCGACTACGACACTCCGCGTGTCCGTCTCACGGCTTCCCACACCGCTTATGTGAAAATCGCAGAAGGATGCAACCACCCCTGTTCCTTCTGCGTCATCCCGAGGATGCGCGGCCGTCATCGCAGTCGCACGATTGAGTCCGTGGTGAAGGAAGTCGAGGGACTGGTGGCTTCCGGCGTGAAGGAGATCAACCTCATCAGCCAGGACACAACTTACTACGGGATGGATCTTTGGGAGGAGAAGGCTGGACCGCGTCAGCCGGTTGATGAAGCCAGAGGTCCTGGACTTCCCTCCCTGCTCGACGCCTTGGCGGCGATCCCGGGCAAGTTCTGGATCCGGCTTCTCTACACCCATCCGGCCCACTGGAGCGACGACATGATCGCCGCTATCGCCCGCAATCCCAAGGTGGCCCGCTATGTTGATATGCCACTCCAGCACATCCATGACGTGATGCTGGATGCTATGCGCCGCGAAACGGACCGCGGACATATCGAACGCCTGATCGACCGGATGCGTGCCGGCATTCCCGGACTGACGATCAGGACGACCTTCATTGTGGGCTTCCCTGGAGAAGCCGAGGAGCATTTTGAGAGTCTCTTGGAATTCATGGATGCCCGCCGGTTTGAGCGTCTGGGTGTCTTTAACTACTCCCGCGAGGAGGAATCCCGCGCCGCAAAGCTTCCGGGTCAGATCCATGGTGGCACCAAGAAGCGCCGTCACCGTGAGGCGATGCTTGTCCAGCAGGAGATCGCCGTCGAACTGGCTCTGGAGCAGGTGGGCAGGGAGATGATCGTTCTTGCGGACACTGCTGGATTCGGGCGCACCGAGGGGGATGCCCCCGATGTCGATTGCCGCGTCCACTTTACCAGGCCCGTGAAAGCAGGGGAGTTCTACCGTGTCAGGATCACCGGTACCCGCGGCTATGATCTCGAGGCGGAGCCGCTCCTTGATTAGCCAGCTGAGGTGAGGTTCCTGCAAGATGAATTTTCCGTATTCCTTTCCGCTGACACGGGCATTTAGCCTCTATCTGGGACAGATTGCTTTCCTGGTCGGCGAGTCCTTCTCGTCGATCTTGCTCGGAAGGATCCGCTGGCGTCTGGTTCTGAACCAGATTGTCGAGATCGGATTCGGCTCCCAGGCCGTCGTCATCATCACGGGGATTTTCACAGGAGCTGTTTTCACGGCACAGATTTTTTTCCAATTTAACGCCTTGAACATGAGTTCCGCAGTCGGTCCCGTGGTATCCATCGCCCTCTGCCGTGAACTCGGCCCTGTCCTGACTGGACTCATGGTGGCTGGTCGCGTCGGAGCCGCCATCTGCGCAGAGATCGGCACGATGAGGGTAACCCAACAGATCGACGCCCTCCGTGCCCTGGCGGTTCATCCGATCGATTACCTCGTGGTGCCCCGTGCCGTGGCGATGATGATCTCGATGCCCCTACTCGTGGGGGAATGCATTTTCTTCGCCCTTACAGCCAGTTACTACGTGGCCACACGGATCCTGAATGTGAACAGCGTCTTCTTTCTGCAGCACATGTGGTTCTACACACACACCAAGGACATGGTCATGGCGCTGACCAAAGGATTTGTCTTCGCCTTGATCGTTGTCTTTGTCGGATGTCAGCAGGGACTCACGACCAGCAATGGTGCCGTCGGTGTGGGACGCTCCACGACCGAGGCAGTGGTCATCAGTTCCCTGACCATCCTGATGATCAACTTCTTCCTGACGATGGGGCTGAACATCATCTTTCCAGCCGGAGGGAAGTTGTGATGATCTCCGCAGGCGATAACCTGATCGAGGTCCGCAACCTCCGCCAGAGCTTCTCCGGACAGGAGATTCTGCGCGGTGTGAACCTCGACATTCCCCGGGGTGAGACCACCGTGCTTCTGGGACAGAGTGGCGGAGGGAAGAGTGTTTTTCTCAGGCAGCTCATCGGACTGATCCACCCCCTCTCCGGATCCATTAAGATCGACGGTGAGGAAATTGCCCATCTCGACGAGCGTCAGCTCGAGCCAATCCGTCGGAAGATCGGGATGCTCTTTCAGGATGGGGCACTCTTCGACTCGATGACGGTTTTCGAGAATGTGGCCTTTCCCCTGCGTGAACGCGGTGAGCGGAGTGAAAAAATCGTCTGGGAGAAGGTTGCCAGATCCTTGGAGCTCGTCTCTCTGGAGGGGCAGGATCAGAAGATGCCGTCCAATCTCAGCGGAGGCATGCGCAAGCGCGCCGCTCTTGCCCGCGCCATCATCACCGAGCCCGCCTGCATTCTCTATGACGAGCCGACAGCCGGTCTCGATCCCATTGTTTCTGACACGATCAATAAGCTCATCAGACGCATGCAATCCCAGCTCAAGGTGACATCCATCGTCGTGACCCACGACATGATCAGCACCAATTATATTGCCGACCGAGTAGCCCTTCTCCGCGAGGGACGCATTCATTTCGACGGCTCACTTGCGGATCTTCACAACTCGACGGACCCCGTGATTACGGATTTCATCGAAGGACGTTCCCACGAAATCGATTAAGAGACCAAGACCTTCCCGTTATTCCACTATGGACACTACCGACACCTCCAATCAGCTCCGGGCAGGAGTTTTTATGATCCTCGGCTTCCTCTGCATAGGATCACTCGTCATTTACTTCGGACGATTCGGCGAGGGAGTGAAGAAATATTACACCCTGACCGTCGAGTATCGGAATGCCAGTGGTATCCTGAAGGGGGCGGATGTCATGATGGCAGGTGCGAAGATCGGAGAAGTGGCGACTCCACCCACGGTGCTGCCCAACATGCGAGGTGTTGCTGTTCCTCTGAAGATCGAGGAGACAGTCCAGATCCCGCAGGGCAGCGTCTTCTCTATTGGAAGTTCCGGGCTTCTTGGAGACCACTTCGTGACCGTGACAATGGATGACCATAACCGCAATCCCCAGCCGATCGCTTCTGGTACCGTGGTCAAGAACGGGCAGAGTGAATCCAGCATCTCGGAGCTCCAGCGCCAACTCCACGACGAGATCCTGCCCAAGCTTAGCTCAGCCTTGGACAACATCGATTCCGTGAGCAAGTCGCTCCATGATGATGTCTTCAATAAGCAGGGTGTCCAGAACCTGCAGATGACGCTCGCGAACTTCCGCACCACCAGCGACGCCATGGCGGCTTCTTCACGGGAACTCAAAGGAGTGATGGAAAAGGCCAATGTCTTCTTGAAGAAGGGAAACACCGCGATGGATTCTGTTCAGGGGGCAACTGGGGATCTTAAGGCCTTTGTGGCAAACCTGCGCCAGCACGGGATCATCTTCTATAAAGATAGCGCGGGTATGTCGGCGGGGCCCCTCAAAAAACAGCACTGATTTTTTTCTCTGGGCTTGAAAGAAGTGTTACACCAAAATTTTCTCGCGGTTCGACACCCAGCTGTCTGCAATCTTCTCCAACATGTCATTACTAGCCGAACTCTTTTCAAATAATCAGGCTTGGGCCGAGGATCTCAGCTCACGGGATCCTCAATTCTTCAAGGATCTGGCTGTCCAGCAGCGTCCCGAATACCTCTGGATCGGATGTGCGGACAGCCGTGTGCCTGCTGAGGAATTGGTCGGACTTGCTCCCGGAGAGATCTTTGTTCATCGCAATGTGGCCAATGTGGTCGTGCACACCGACTTCAACTGTCTTTCGGTGATGCAGTTCGCTGTCGATGTCCTGAAGGTCAAACACATCATCGTCTGCGGTCACTATGGTTGCGGCGGCGTCCAGGCTACCCTGCGCGGCGACCGTGTGGGACTTGCTGACAACTGGCTCCGTCATGTGGATGACGTCCTTCAGAAGCACCAATCCCTACTGTCAGGCTGGCAAGATGAGACCACTAGGCTAAATCATCTTTGCGAGCTCAATGTCATCGAGCAGGTAGCCAATATCTGCAAGACCACCGTGGTTCGTGATGCTTGGGAACATGGACAGGATCTCACCGTGCATGGCTGGATCTATGGCATGAGCGACGGACTTCTCCGCGACCTTCACACTAGCGCTCGATCCATGGAGAGCGCTAAGACAGCCTACCTGAATGCGGTAAACTCGCTGCCGGAATAAAAGAAGCTAGAGCGGCTGAGCTTTATTCTGGAATATTCCAAATAAATAAAATCTCGCGCAGAGCAAGGTGCAGAGGATACAAGCCTGAGGTTATTCCTATGCAGAAATCTTATCCAAATCAGAGCGGCAGTCCTGTTTTAGAAACTGTTCTGAATCACTAGAGTCCGATTGAGAGGGTTATTGGTTTTTGTTGATTCTTCAAGGTGAGTGATTTGCTATCCAAAATAGATGTGACGCATTTGAACTTTGAGCGACGTTTTTTGAGGATGGATGGCTATGAGCTCTGGCCGCTACATCCTCTCCCAAGTCCTCGATCTGGTAGATCGCAAGTCTCTTTCCCGGTTGGTCCAACGATACGACGCTGAGAGTAAGGTTCGGCATTTCGGTTGCCGCCAGCAGTTGATCTGCATGGCCTTTGCACAGTTGACCTGGAGGGAAGAACTAAGCGATATTGCCACCTGTCTCAACGCACGGGGCGAAGCTCTCTACCATCTCGGCTTTCGAGAGAGAGTTGCCAAGTCC
>CAIOJL010000145.1 GCA_903858595.1 uncultured Spartobacteria bacterium
GGAGCTACGGGCCCTCTCGGCTTCGGGGGAAGGGCCGCCAAAGGTCGAGATGTCCTTCATCGGGGGGTGATGCAGTGATGACCCCACTGCTCCCCGCGTTGTTTTTTTTCGTCGCCCTGGTCTACTCGACCGTCGGCTTTGCCGGAGGCTCCTCCTATCTGGCGCTCTTGCAGATTCACGGGACGCCCTCCCATCTCCTGCCGCTCATTTCACTGGGATGCAATCTCATCGTCTCAGCACAGGGATTCGCACAGTTTGCAAGGGCCGGCCATTTCTCGCTGCGCCGCAGTCTGCCTTTTGTCGCGCTCTCGGTTCCCGCGGCCTATCTCGGCGGTCTTTACCCGATCCGGGAAAAGACCTTCTTTTTCCTGCTCGCCCTGTCGCTCAGCGCTGCGGGGATTCTCCTGCTGGTGCCGCTCAAGCCGGGAAAACCCGTCGAGACCCCGTTCCGCCGCCTAATGGGTGGCTTCGAACCGCTGCTCGGTGCACCGCTCGGTCTCCTCTCGGGAATCGTCGGCATCGGGGGAGGCATCTTTCTGGCCCCCATCCTTCATCTTGCGCGCTGGGCCCCGGAACGCGAGATCGCGGCCCTCGCGGCATGTTTCATTTTCACCAACAGCATCTCGGGACTGGCGGGACAACTTCAGAAGCAGGGGTGGCACCCCGCCGGGCTTGAGTCCTACTGGCTGCTCCCCTTCGCGGTGCTCGCCGGGGGATTGATCGGCGCCCGCTCCGGCGCTCTCCTGCTTCCAGCGGTTCGGATCCGTCAGATCACCGGACTGCTCGTGATCCTCGTCGCCTTCAATCTCTGGATGAAGATCCTCCGCGGTGCGTGAGACATGACCGACTTGCGGCGCCTCACCAATAGATGCGCGGGGCGATTTCCGGAGGAAGGGGATTCGGCGGGGGCGGCTCGCTCCTTAGCAGGGAGCGCCGCACCAGCGTGGGGGATTTCCCGTAGACGCGCGTGAAGTAGAGCGGGTTCTCCAAGCCGCATCAGCGGCGGTGGCTTCACGCTCGATGAAAATCATTATCCACTTCCTATCAACGAGCCTCCGAATCACCTCCATGGTAGAATCGAGGGGTTCAACAAGAAGCTCTGGCATATCGAGTCTCCGGAGATCACTTCGGAGGAAGCCTCTTTGCGCCTCACCTACTTGAGCCCTAACGGAGAAGAGGGATACCCCGGCAACCTGCGAGTGGAAGTGACCTATTCCGTGAACATTCAGAACGAGCTTGTCATTCGTTACTCGGGAGAAACGGACAAAGCGACGTCGGTCATCCTCACCAACCACTCCTACTTCAACCTCGCCGGCGAGGGGAGCGGCAACATCCTCAGCCAGACGCTTCAGGTTTTCTCCGACGAGATCGCCGCCACCGACGATGCCATGACACTGCTTGGAACCAAGAGTGCCGTCGCGGGTCAGGGGAATGACTTCAATCATCCGCGACTCCTCGGCGCGGCCATACCCCACCTCCTCAATCATCACGGGGACAACCACTTCATCCGCCGCCCCTCACCCGGGGAACTCGTGCCGGCCGCCATTCTCACCGACCCGGTGAGCGGACTCACCATGACGGCCCTCACAACCCAGGACTGCGTGCAGGTTTACAGTGCAGCCATCCTCGACGGCTCCCTGACAGGGAAGTCCGGAAGGTCTTATGAAAAACACGCGGGACTCTGTCTGGAGTGCCAAGAATGCCCCGGGGCGGTGCACACCCCCCTATTGGGTGACATCATTCTCCGCCCCGGAATGCGCTACGATCAGACCACCCTCTACCGCTTCGCGGTGATGGCATGACGTCCGCTTCTTCCGATCACCCCTTCCAGCCGAAGAACTTCCGAGACTTAATGATCTCGGCCACGCGTAGTGGCACCATCCCTTCCCAGGAAGCATCCCCCTGCTGGATCTTGGCAATCACATCGACCGACTTGATGCCGAGGTAATCGAGCCTGCAGCCGGCCATCGGGACGATGAAGCGGTTCTCAAGCAGGTAGGCGTAGAGCGCCTGCAACCCCGGTTCGACGCGGTAGGAGGCTGCTTCCAGGATGTGACCCTTTTCATCCTGGGTCGGATAAACATAAAGGCGGACCCCTTTCTTGAAAAGACGCCCCAGCCCCTCGAGAATTCCGCCGTCGAGATTGCCGTAGTATTTCTCGTCGAAGATCTCATGAAGCGTCGGCACCCCAAGCGGCAAGCCGATCGATCGATCCGTGTAGCGGTGGAGATACTGGATA
>CAIOJL010000146.1 GCA_903858595.1 uncultured Spartobacteria bacterium
AGGCTATGCCGTGGCAACACCTAGACCTAATGAGCCAGAGAACAGAGTTTGCGCTTCGAGCGCTACAAACAGACAACTTTCGAGCCCTGTGCCGAGAGTATGGGATCAGCCCAAGAGTGGGCTATAAGTGGAAGAACCGGCTTCTCGAGGAGGGGATGGGACGGATGGAAGAACACAGCCGTCGCCCAAAGACCTCTCCCCACGCCCTGAGCGAAGAGGAGGTCTGCCGGATCGTAGCGTTGAGGGTCCGACACAAGCACTGGGGAGGACGGAAGCTGCAGGAAATCTACTTGAGACGACACGGTGAGGCACCGAGTGAAAGCAGCTTTAAGCGGGTCTTTGAGAAGGCGGGGCTAGTAGAAAAGCGTCGCAAGAGGAGAGCCTCCCAAGGAGGCAGCATAGGAGACACCCGTAAAGCCGGGGCATCCAACGAAGTCTGGACGATCGACTTCAAGGGATGGTGGCACGATGCGCAGGGGAAATGTGAACCCCTGACCGTCCGTGATGAATGGAGCCGGTATTTACTTGAGGTCAGGGCCTTGGAGAACGCACGCACCGAGACAGTGCGTGCCTGCTTTGAGAGGCTCTTTGAGCGCTATGGACTCCCTCAGGCCATCCGTAGTGACAACGGTTCACCCTTCTCCAGCTCCCGCAGCATCATGGGACTCTCCAAGCTCTCTGCCTGGTGGGTGGCTCTTGGGATCGATTTACTCCGTGGGCGTCCCGCCCACCCGCAGGACAACGGCGCCCATGAGAGGATGCACAAGGACATCAGCCGGGAACTGGAGGGCACTCGCTATGGGGATCGACAGGCTGCTCTAGATGTCTGGAAGCGAGAGTTCAACGAGGAACGTCCCCACGAGTCCCTTGGCATGAAGATGCCATCGGAAGTCTATGAACCTTCCAAGAGGAAGTGGGAGGGAACACCCGATCAACTCGACTACGAGGGGCTCATGACTCGCAGGGTCAAGGGCACGGGGCATATCTGCTTCGAAAATCAGTTAGTCTTCCTCTCCACAGCTCTTCACGGATGGGATGTGGGTCTTAAACCCCTGCGGGATGGAACCCTTGAAGTCTACTTCGCAAGGCTCCTGCTGGGACATCTCGAGCCTGAAACGGCAAGCTTTATCCCGATCCTTCCCGATGCCCTAGAAGCCGTTAAGGAGGCCGCCTAAATCGCCAAGCAGGCATCTCCGCTTCAGGGGCTCCCGCCCCTTCCGCTCCGTTGCCTGCTACCCCAATCTCCCTGCCATTGACCAACAACCAAAACACCAACACCATTACCAAACACTCACGTCATGTGTTACCCATGTCTTGACCCACATGTGTTACCTATGTCCTGACCCGTGCCGATGGGGGATCCCCTTTCATCCCTCATAATTCATCCCTCATCCTTTTTCCATGGTTGCCAAGGGTGTCCCACTTAGGTTGACTTTCTTAACGCCTTTTTTGGCGAATCTTTTCTATGAGCGAACGCAGAGTTGTCATCACCGGTATCGGAGTTATCAGTCCAGTGGGGTCGGACCTCGATATCTTCTGGAAGAACCTCATTGAAGGCCGGTCCGGCATCACACGCTACGAGAACTTCGACTCGACCGGATTCGATTGCCTGATCGCTGGCGAAGTGAAGCGATTTGAGCCGACCAATTGGTTCAAAACACCGAAGGATGCGCGTCGAGCTGATCGTTTTGCACAGTTCGCCATGGCCGGAACCAGACTGGCCCTGGATGATTCCGGACTCGATCTTGAGACGATCGACAAGGAACGTTTTGGAGTCATCGTGGGAAGCGGCATCGGGGGGTTCCAGAGCCTTGAGACCGAGGCGCGCAGGCTTGTTGAGAAGGGGCCGACCAAGCTCTCCCCCTTCACCATTCCGATGATCATCAGCAATATGGCCAGCGGTCTCATCTCCATGGAGTACGGCTTTAGCGGCCCGAACATGGCGATCGTCACCGCCTGCGCAACGGCTAATAATTCTGTCGGAGAGGCCTGGCGTATCATCAAGTTCGGCGACGCCGACGCCTTCATCGCTGGCGGAGCCGAGGCGACCATCACGCCGCTCGGTGTGGCCGGATTCTCATGCATGCGTGCTCTCAGCACCCGTAACGACGCACCCGAGAATGCCTCCCGCCCATTTGACAAAGACCGCGACGGATTTGTTATGAGCGAGGGAGCCGGTATCGTTGTTCTCGAGGAGCTCGAGCATGCAAAGAAGCGCGGCGCACGGATTTACTGCGAACTTGTTGGCTATGGCGCCACTGCGGATGCCTACCACATGACCGCCCCACGACCCGAGGGAGAGGGAGCTAGCCGGTGCATGCAGATCGCGATGAAGCACGCCAAGGTCACTCCGGAAGAGGTCGACTACGTCAACGCCCATGGCACCTCCACGCCGATCGGCGACATCTGCGAGACCAAGGCGATCAAGGATGCCTTTGGGGCCCAGGCCTACAAGGTTCCGATCAGCTCCACCAAGTCTGTTACGGGTCACCTTCTGGGTGCGGCTGGCGGCATTGAACTTGCCGCATGCGCCCTCGCCATGCGCGACGGGATCGTCCCTCCCACCATCAATCTCGACAATCCCGACCCCGAGTGCGATCTCGACTACGTTCCGCACAAGGCACGCGAGGTCAAGGTTAAGGTGGCCCTCAGCAACTCCTTCGGGTTCGGCGGTCACAATTCCTCCGTCGTCATCCGCTCCTTCGAGGGGTGATCGACCCGACACCCTGATCCGATTCCGATGAATCTCAAAACCTCCGCCGCGGCTCTATCCTTGGCGTTTTTCTCCCTCGGTTGTTCTCATCAACCACAATCCACCAACAGCAATTCCATGTCCCAATCCAATCCCTCTGACAATCTGGCCAAGGGCCAGGCCTTCCTGAAGCAGAACTCGACCCAGCCAGGCGTCAAGACCTCCCCGAGCGGCCTCCAGTACAAGGTCATCACCGAGGGATCGGGCAAGAGCCCGGCAGCCACCGACACCGTTCTCGTCCACTACCGCGGCACCACGATCGACGGCACGGAGTTCGACAGCTCCTACAAGCGGAATGAGCCCATCTCCTTCCCTCTGAACGGCGTCATTCCCGGCTGGACAGAAGGTGTTCAGCTCATGAAGGAAGGTGGCAAGGTGCAGCTCTTCATCCCATCGAATCTCGCCTATGGCTCGCGTGGGGCGGGGGGAGTGATTGCCCCAGGCTCGACGCTAGTTTTCGACATCGAACTCCTCAAAGTTCAGTAGGCTGGGGCTTTTAGCGCGGGGCGTTGCTGCCCTGCGCTCGCAGTATGTCTCATACAGCTACGCTTGGGCGCCTTGTTATCTCCTCAAAAATCATGCGCCTGATGAGACGAAGCAGCCTTCTCAAGAGAGCATTGCTAAGTGCTTTTTTGTATATCACCTGCGTCCACGCGCAGACTAACAACATTTACATCAGGGTCTATTTTAGTCCGCATGGGGGATGCACGGAGGCGGTGGTGAGAGCGGTTCATGAGGCGAAGAAGCAGGTGCTAGTTGAGGCCTATTCGTTTACCTCGGAGCCTATTGCAGTCGCACTGATTGACGCCGAGAAGCGCGGGGTCGATGTGGAGGTGATCCTCGACAAGAGTCAGGAGCAGGCCCGGGGAACCGAAGCCGATCTCATCTCTCAAAGCGGGATTCCGACCTACATCGATTCGGCCTACCGGATTGCCCATGACAAGGTGATGATCATCGATGGAACGCGGGTAATCACCGGTTCCTTCAATTTCACCAAGAGTGCCGAGGACTTCAATGCCGAGAACTTGATAGTGATCTCCAACGACCCTCCTTTAGCGGATCAGTACACAGCTAGCTGGAGGCAGCATCTGGCGCAGTCTCATCCCTTTCATCCCGGCAGGAGTCATCATAAGAACGGATCCCATTCCCGATACTATGGCCCTATGACAATCGAGGGCTAAGAGCCTTTGGATCGACAGCCTCAAAGCAACTTCATAAAAAAAGAGGATGAAAAAAATCCTCCTCTTGGGTTCAGGCGAACTAGGCAAAGAATTCGTGATCAGTGCCAAGCGCCTAGGGTGCCATGTGATTGCCTGTGACAGCTATGAGGGGGCTCCTGCGATGCAGGTGGCCGATGAAAGCTGCGTGTTCAGCATGCTCGATGAGCAGGCTTTGCGCGACGCCATCTCGAAATATCAGCCCGATTTGATCGTTCCCGAAATCGAGGCTATCCGGACCGAAGTGCTCCTGGACGTTGAAGAGCAGGGTTTTGAGGTCATTCCCAGCGCAAGGGCAGCGAACCTGACCATGAACCGGGACAGGATTCGTGATGTGGCCGCCGGACTTGACGTGAGGACAGCCAAATTCAGCTATGCGGAATCCGTTGAGGATCTGATGGCCCATGCCAAATCCATTGGTTTCCCCGTGGTGATCAAGCCGGTGATGAGTTCGTCTGGCAAAGGCCAAAGCGTCGCCAAGAGCGAGTCTGATATCCAAGCGAGTTGGGATTACGCCTGCCAGGGCATGCGTGGCGACCGCAAGAAGGTGATTGTCGAGGAATTCATCAACTTCGAATTTGAGATTACCTTGCTCACGATCCGCCAAAGGAATGGGAAAACCATTTTTTGCGAACCGATCGGCCATGTGCAGGAACGCGGGGATTACCAATACAGCTGGCAACCGCAGCAGATGAATCCTGAATCCTTAAAAGCAGCCCAAGAGATGGCGGCTAAAGTCACAGCCGACCTGGGTGGTGCCGGCATCTTTGGCGTAGAATTCTTTGTGACCAAGGATGAGGTCATCTTCAGTGAATTAAGTCCGCGCCCCCATGACACAGGCATGGTGACGTTGATCAGTCAGAACCTGAGTGAGTTTGATCTGCATGCCAGAGCCATTCTCGGCCTTCCAATTCCCTCGATTGAATGCATCGAGGGCGCAAGCGCCGTTATCTTAGCGACAAAAGAGGGCCGTAATCCCACATATCTCGGGGTTGAGGATGCCTTGGGCGACAAGGGGATTGATGTACGGATTTTTGGTAAGCCGACTAGCCGTCCCCATCGCCGCATGGCGGTGGCCTTGGCAAGCGGACCCGATGCCCTGGCACGTGCCCGAGCGGCCGCGGCCAAGATATCGGTTCATTGAGCCCCTGATGGGGGAGCAGGCAATTACACGAACTTCCCGGGATTCAAGATATCTTTCGGATCGAGGGCTTTCTTGATGCGGGTGTGGAGATCTCGGAGTTCGGAAGATGTGGCCTCGTTCCACCAGCGTTTCTTGGCTAGGCCGATGCCGTGCTCTCCGGTGATGGCTCCGCCCCATTTGATGACTTGGGTAAAGAGAGAGTCGAGCACACCCTCGATCTCCTTGGGGCGCTTGGCCTGCTGCTCTTTGGAGACCATGACATTCACATGGATGTTGCCGTCACCGGCATGGCCGAAGCAGGCGATGGGGAAGCCGGTTTTTTTCTGGAGTTTCTCGGCAAAG
Organism: uncultured Spartobacteria bacterium; assembly: GCA_903858595.1. Lineage (GTDB taxonomy): Bacteria > Verrucomicrobiota > Verrucomicrobiia > Chthoniobacterales > UBA6821 > UBA6821. The sequence continues at coordinate 5,456 of CAIOJL010000146.1, forward strand.
GTAATGAGGTCTACGAGGCGGCCACGGGGAACGGCGATGTCCTCGTTGAGCTTGGTGAGTCCGGTGGCCTTGAGTGACGCGGAAAAGGCGCGTCGGAGGGCCCAAATGCGTTCGCAGCGTTCGGGAGAGGTGGCAAGTTCCACCTCAAGGGCCTTGTTCATGGCAAGGAGGGCCTTGAGAGCCTTTCCTTCGTTAAGGACACTTGCCTTCTGGCCGTCGAGTTCGACGAGTAGGTGGGCCTTCCCCGGGGGGATGAGGGTTCCCTTCAAATCCCCCGTTACTTCTTTTGGGGCGTTACGGGCCGATTGGAGGGTGAAGCTATCGGCCACCTCCATGGCGCAGGGGAGGTAGCCGGCCTTGAAGATTGCCTGGACGGCGGCTGCGGCATCCTGCATGGAGCCAAATCCTGCCGAGAGGGTGACGCGGGCGGGAGGAAGGGGTAGGAGTCGGAGGGTTGCCTCAGTAATGACACCGAGCATTCCCTCGGAGCCGACGAACATCCCGACAAGATCAAAGCCGGTCTTATTCTTATGGGTACGTCCACCAACCCGGACGAGAGTGCCGTCGGCAAGGGCAACCTGAAGTCCCAGCACATAAGGGCGGGTAACGCCGTATTTCAGACAGCGGGGACCCCCTGCATTGGTGGCGATATTACCGCCTAGGGAGCAGTCCTTGTAGCTCTGAGGATCAGGTGGGTAGAAAAGCCCCTTCTCTTGAACCAGCGTCTGAAGCACTCCCGTAATGACATTCGGCTCCACCACGGCGACGAAATCCTCGCCGTTGATCTCCTTGATGCGGTTCATCCGGTGCATACTCATCAGGATACCGCCACGGACAGGAACGCATCCCCCGACATAGCCATGACCGGCGCCGCGTGTGGTGACTGGGATGTCGCGCTTATTCGCATAGCTGAGCACCGCTGCGACTTCCTTGGCGTTGCCCGGTGCGAGCGCAATTTCGGGAAGAGCCGAGGCAAACCACTTGTCCTTGCCGAGTTCGGCTAGACGCTCAGGATCAATGATGACCCCGGCCTTGCTGGGAATTAGTTTCCTGAGATCCCGCTCGAGAGAAGGTTGAGATTTCAACTTTCAGCCTTCAGATTTTTCAAACCTACATCCCCATGATCTCGTAGCCGCCGTCGACATAGATCACTTGGCCGGTGATACCGCTGCCACCATCGCTGGCTAGGAAGACGCCGGTCTGGCCGAGTTCCTCACCGGTGCAGGTGCGGCGTAGAGGAGCATGCTCTTCGTAGTGCTTGATCATGGTGCCGAGGCCGGAGACACCGCGGGCAGCGAGGGTATTCATCGGGCCGGCGCTGATGCAATTCACACGGATCTTCTTAGTGCCGAGATCGTAGGCAAGATAGCGGGTGCTGGCTTCTAGCGAAGCCTTCGCGACGCCCATCACGTTGTAGTGAGGGACGACCTTGACGGATCCGTAGTAGCTCATGGCGGTGATACTTCCACCCTCGGTCATGAGGGGGGCGGCTTCGCGGGAGAGGGCGACCAGCGAGTAGGCACTGATGTCGTGGGCTCTCATGAAGGCGTCGCGACTGGTGGAGAGGAAATCCCCCTCTAGGGCTTCCTTCGGAGCGAAGGCAACCGAGTGGAGTAGCAGATCAAGCTTAGGGGTGACCTCGCGGACTTTGCCGAAGAAGATGGCGATCTCCGCATCGCTGGAGACATCACAAGGCTGGAGGAAAGTATCAGAGCCAAACTCAGAGACGAGTTCCTCGACGTTCTCCTTCAGGCGCTCTCCCTGATAGTTGAAGAGTAGGGTGGCTCCTGCCTGCTTCCAGGCCTTGGCGATATGCCATGCGATGCTGCGTTTGTTGGCGACGCCGAAAACGACGCCGACTTTACCTGCGAGGGATCCATTACTCATCCCACTAGGAAGCCTTCTCCATCCCCCTCCTGTCACGCAAAAAGGAGGGGCGGTAATGATGAAATGGAGAATAAAATATGGAACTCAGCCGTAACGGCTGCGAAGCAACGGCCGGGCTAGCCAACTCAGGAACAGAACCAAAGAATCGATGCTTTATCAGATCGGTGTAGAGGGGGTTCTCAATGAACCAATCCCTCTTCAGTCTGCATTATGTATTTCATAAGCTCCTTCCTGTCTTCCTGAGTTCCATATTAAAGACCTTCAGTGCTCTGTTTCATTCAGCCCCTCGGATGGAACTTCCGATGGACCGACTTCAGTTGGCTCCGATCGACCTGGGTGTAGATCTGCGTTGTGGCAATGGAGGCATGGCCGAGCATCTCCTGGATGATGCGAAGATCGGCTCCTCCCGCCAGTAGGTGGGTAGCAAAGGAATGGCGCAATTGGTGTGGGTGGATGGACTCCTCAATCCCGGCGATCTTTGCGTAATGGCGGACCAGCTGCCAGATGCGTGCCGGGGTGAGGGCGTGTCCACGCACGGAGAGAAAGATCTCCCCGCCGGATTTCGACGAGACAAGCTTGGGTCGGGCATTGCTCAGGTAAAACTTCAATGCCTCGAGTGCGGCTCGGCCGACGGGAATCAACCGGGTCTTGTTCCCCTTTCCAGTGACCCGAATGACACCACCCTCCTCATCGAGATTCTCGAGGCGGACGCTACAGGCTTCGGCGATGCGCAGACCGCAGGCATAGAGAAGTTCCAGCAGTGCGCGATCGCGGATTTTTAGTGCAGTCTCTCCTGCGGGGGCTGCGACCAGTTTCGCCATGTCGATTTGAGAGAGCGGTTGAGGGAGCGTCTGGGGTAGGCGTGGCAGGGGTAGCTTCTCGGCGGGATCGCTTCCGATGCGGCTACGTGCGGTGAGAAATCGGAAGAAGATCCGTAGGGCGACCGCCTCGAGCTTGATCGAGGTGGCGGAGAGCCCTCGTTTCTTCTCCGCAATCAGGAACTCGGAGAGGAAAGTAGGGGTGACGGCCGCTACGGATTCAATCCCCCTGCCTGCAGCCCAAGCGACAAAGCGTTCCAGCGAGGCGCGGGTTGAGAGTTGGTAGTTGGTTGAGAGACCCCTCTCTGTCGCTAGATAGAGAAAAAAACTGTCGATGCACTCCTGCATCTCCGTGATCAGGAAACGGAAGTGGGATTCGATGCCGTCAGTCGAGTGAGGGCCTCATGGTACTTCTCCGAGGTCTTCGCAACAATCTCCGCAGGAAGTTCGGGAGCGGGTGGTTGCTTGTACCAGCCACAGTTCTCGAGCCAGTCCCGGACGAACTGCTTATCGAAGCTCGGAGGACTGCCGCCGGATTTGTATTGGTCGGCTGGCCAGAAGCGTGAGGAGTCAGGAGTCATGCACTCGTCGATCAAGATGATCTCGCCGTCATGGATGCCAAACTCGAACTTCGTGTCGGCGATAATGATGCCACGTGAAGCGGCGTAGGCACGCCCATGCCGGTAGAGATCGAGGCTCATCTGCTTCACCCTCAGGGCGACTTCGTCACCGAGCAGGGCGCGACACTCCGACCAGGTGATCGGCTCGTCATGGCCCTCCTCGGCCTTGGTGCTGGGTGTGAAGAGATCTTCGGGGAGGCGGTCGGACTGTTGCAGGCCTGCTGGCATCGCATAGCCGCCCACCGTGCCCTCCTTCTCGTATTCCTTCCATCCGGAGCCGGCGACATAGCCGCGTACAACGCACTCGACGGGAAGAGGCTTCGCCTTTCTGGCGATCATCGAGCGACCTCGCAGGATGTCGGCGTAGGGCTTCAGTTCAGCAGGAAAGGCCGAGACCTCGGTCTCAATCATGTGATTGGGGATAAAATCGAGGCGATGGAACCAGAAGGTCGAGAGTTTGTTAAGCACCTCCCCCTTGCCCGGGATAGCGTTCGGCAGGATGCAGTCGAAAGCGGAAATGCGATCTGTGGCTACCAGCAATAGGTTCTCTCCAAGGTCGAAGACCTCGCGGACTTTGCCGCTACGGAGTTTCGTGATGCCGGGAAGATCGCAGGTTAGAAGATCCATGGGGAAAAGGATGAATGATGAATGGTGAATGATGAAATGAAAAAGGCGATACCTGCCTGCCAACAGTCTTCAGCCTTCAGTCTTCAGCCTAAAAGTCTCTTGCGCCGTTTCACTCACTGACCCGCCCCCGCCCCCTCTTGACCTCAGAGCGGTGACGCTTTCCCTCGACCAGTTTTTTCTTCTCAGAGCGGGATCTGGGGGCAAGCCTGCGGCGAGTCTTGGCTGCGGCCGCCCTAGCCTTTTGTCGTCTAAGGATTATTTGTTCGGTGAGCTTTGCCGAAAGGCGCTCTCTGGCTATCTTCCGGTTCATGCTCTGGCTGCGTGAGTCGGTGACCATCACAGAGAGGCCGCTCGGGATATGAGTGAGCGTCACGGCCGTAGAAACCTTGTTCACATGCTGGCCTCCCGGCCCTGAGGAGCGTGCGAAGCTTTCCGTGAGGTCTTCGTCGCGGAGTTGAACGGGTTCCATGGGATTTATTCAGCGGTTTCTTGGAGTTCCTTAGAATTCTTTAGGGCTTCATAATTCATAATTCATAACTCATCCTTTTCCCATGTTTACCCACCAAGTAATGGAATCCGTTGCCGGACCTCTTGACCAGATAACTGATGAGACAACTGGGCTGCGCCTTATCATCTGC
>CAIOJL010000147.1 GCA_903858595.1 uncultured Spartobacteria bacterium
CGGCCGCACTCCACTCGATGTCCGAGTATTTGAGAGGAGTTCTCGATTCCCTCTGCTAGAGCATCTTAAGAAAAGATGCGGGCCTCTCTGGGATCACTGCCTGAATAAGGTGATGAATATGGAACTCAGGAAGAGAGAAAAGAAATAAAAGATTTCATCAGTTGGAGTAGCAAACTTCCGCTTGATCCTCTTTCATGATCTTCATGGTTGGAATTCGCCTCATGTTTTCTCATGAGTTCATGAGTTCCAGATTTACTCTTCCCTTCTCCGCATTTCCTCGCGGGAATTATCTTTAAATCCAGTCGCGAGAGTGTCCCTTGCGAATTGCAGAGAGTGGCCTAGTTTCTTTCATGATTTCTTCATGCTTCGAGGATATCCCTCGGGCCGAGAGGCCACGCGAACGGCTTTTCAGTCATGGTGCCTCCGTCCTGACCGATGCGGAGTTGCTCGCCCTGTTCCTGAGGACAGGGAAGGTCGGCCTGGATGTGCTTTCTTTGGCCAGATCCCTGCTGGCCGAATGGGGCAGTCTGAGGCGACTGGCCGGATGTTCGGTCGAGGAGCTTTCCTCGCTACCCGGAATGGGACCCGCTAAGGCTGCCGAGCTCAAGGCCGCCTTTGAGATGGGACGGCGGATGGCCCGTCCCGAGTTGGAAAGGCCGCGAGTTGACCGTGCCGGAGTGATCTATGATCTGCTGGCGGGGGAGTTACAGACACTTCCCTACGAGTCCCTGCGTATCCTTCTGCTCGATACTCGTCATGGTCTGCTTGAGGAAAAGGAGGTCTCCCGTGGAAGCCTCAACGAAAGCATCGCCCATCCGCGCGAGATCTTTCGCCCGGCAATCGCCAAGGGGGCGTATGCGATCGCCGTCGTGCACAATCATCCCTCGGGTGATCCTCAGCCGAGCGATGCAGACCGTCGCCTCACCCGCAGACTCACGGAAGCCGGCACTCTCTTGCAGATTCCGCTGGTTGATCATGTGATCATCGGGGCAATGAGAGGTGAGCAATCCCCGTATTTCAGCTTCCGTGAGGCTGGACTTCTTTAGATGATGAGGTGGTTCCTTTTCACCCATGTCCAACATCCATCCATCCGCCTTTGTCGATCCTGCAGCCCAACTTGCCGCCGATGTAGAGGTCGGCCCGGGGGCCATCATTGAGTCTGGGGCTGTGATCGGTGAAGGATGCCGTATCCAGGCTCATGCTGTGATCACGGGATATGTCAGGATGGGTGCTCGGAATTCCGTGGGATACGGAGCCATCCTGGGTGCTGACCCGCAGGATTATGATTTCAAGCCCCGCACCAAGAGTGAGGTGTTCATCGGTGATGACAATATCATCCGCGAATACGTGACGATCCATCGCGGTACCAAGGAGGGGAGCGTAACGCGGGTTGGTGACAATAATTTCCTGATGGTCGGCGTCCATCTCGGTCACAATGCCGCGATCGGCAACCGGGTCATCATTGCCAATAACTGCCTGCTGGCCGGTTATGTTGAGGTGCAGGATGGTGCGGTGCTCGGAGGGGGCTCTGTCTTTCACCAGTTCCTGCGTGTGGGAAGACTCTGCATGGTGAGGGGAGGGGAGCGTTTCCCCAAGGATATCCCCCCCTTTGTTTCGGCCTATGGCACGAGCATGGTGGCCGGCATCAATGCCGTCGGACTCAAACGTGCCGGATTCAGTGCTGAGACCAGATTGGAGATCAAGAGGGCATTCCGCATGATCTACCACAGTGGTCTGAACATCACTCAGGCTCTGGATGAATCAAAGAAGATGTCGTGGGGCTCAGAGGCCCAGGAGTTTCTGGATTTCATCGCCTCGGCAAAGAAGCGCGGAGTTTGCGCGGCAAAACCGGTCCGCGGGAGTTCCTCCTCATCCGATAATAAGGACGAGGAAGAGTGAAAAGTTAGAGGACGGCTAGAGCCTGAAGTGCTACCGCATGCACTTCCCTCACCGCTACGCCATGGAAGGCAGCAACTTCCGCGCAAGACGAAAACTCCGGTGAACGCTGGAGGGTCTCGCCTCGGAGGGTGCCGATTTTGACCTGGATTTTTCCATATCGAGTATCGATCTCCTCGAAGTGTCGTTCGAGCTTGAGGCGCTTCATGCGGTGCCGCCTGATACCGAATGCCGTCGTTTCCCGGAGCATCCTCTCGGAGAGTTCGTGCGCCTTCTCCTCATGACAGAGGACTTCCAGAATCCATCCCGATCGCCCTTTTTTCATGACAGTAGGTGTGAGAGTGGCGTCGAGCGCTCCTGCGTTTAGGAGCGCATCAAGAGCGCTGGATGCATGTTCCGGGCTCAGATCATCCAGATTGCACCGGAGTTCTATGACCTTATCGGCATGGGAGAGATCAGGATCAATCGATTCTCCCGAGATTAGTCGGAGGACATTGGGGCGATTGGGTGTGTTCCTAGAGCCAAGTCCATATCCGATAGAGGTCACCATCATCTCGGGCATCGGGCCGAAGCTTCCGGAAAATTCGGCCAGGATCGCAGCCCCTGTCGGGGTGATGTGTTCCCAAGGTTCCTCGAGCTGACGGAATGGAATACCTTTGAGAATCGCTAGCGTCGCCGGTGCCGGTAGGGGAAATGTACCGTGTGCGCAATGGATGTGTCCGGATCCCTCGATGAGAGGACTGCAGGTAATCCTGTCGATCTTCAGATAATCGAATCCCGCGCAGGCACAAACGATATCCGCGATCGAATCCTCAGCCCCGACCTCGTGGAATCCAATATTTTCAGGGGGGACGCCATGCACTCCGCCTTCGGCGATGGCAATCCTTCGGAAAACAGCAAGGGCACGAGCTTTCACATCGGCATCGAGAGTGCTCTTTTCCAGAAGAGAGACGATCTCAGCATGATTGCGTCCATGGGTGTGATGGACATGGTGATGGCCACCTTGATCATGATGGTGATAATGACCATGGACATGATCTACGTGGTGATGCTCATGCCCGTGATGGTGATGGTGGTGAGCGGTTTTTGCCCCCTCTTCCCCCTCGACACCTTCATGGCCACTCACGAGAAAGCGCCAGCCGGAGATGCCGTTCCTGTCCCCGCGTTCGAAGCGGCAGGAGGGAAGTTCGATAGCCAGCACCTTCAGAGCCTCTAGAAAAACTTCCTCGGGAACTCCGAGATCCCTGAGTGCGGCAACGGACATGTCGCCACTGATTCCGGCAAAGGCATCGATATGCAGGAGCTTCATGATGATAGAGGTCTGGCGGGAAGCAGGGTAATTCCTTTTATCCATTCACATCTGTTGGACTTGGATACGGCAATCCAAAAAAAATGGAATCATCATGTCGCCAAGGGGGGGCATGTTTGTTTAAATTTCATTTCTAAATCTTCCATCCATGCTGCAAGACTCCGCTGGTTCCATCACTGCACAGAATTCCTCCCTCTACAACGTGGAGGGATGGTCCGAGGGATACGTGCGAATCAACGATGCTGGTCATGTCACCATGCGGCCTCAGAGAAAGGAGGGCGAGGAGATCGACCTGATGGAGCTCGTCGGCGAAGCTGGTGACCGCGGACTTCGCTTTCCACTGCTGGTAAGGTTTCATGACCTGCTTCGCGACCGGGTTCGTAGGCTGAATGAATCATTTGCCAGGGCCATTTCAGAGTGTGGTTACAAGAACCAGTACCGCGGGGTTTTTCCCATCAAGGTCAATCAGCTCTGCGAGGTAGTCGAGGAGATCGTCGACGCGGGATTGCCCTACCATTTCGGTATCGAGGCCGGTAGCAAGCCCGAGTTGATCGCTGCTTTGGCAGTCCATTCCGACCCCGAGAGCCTTGTTGTCGGTAACGGCTATAAGGACGATGAGTTTATCCGGGCCGCGCTCATCGGTATCAAGCTCGGCAAGAAGGTCATTCTTGTCGTGGAGAAACTGGAGGAGTTCCACCAGATCCTCGCCGTTGCCAAGCAAGTCGGAGTGACTCCCATGATCGGTGCCCGAGTCAGGCTTCTCTCCAAGGGAGCTGGCAAATGGGCCACCAGCGGCGGAGAGAATGCCAAATTCGGACTCTCGACGGCCGATCTTGTCTCGATGAGCGATACGCTCCATGCCGAGGGCATTCCCAACGCGCTGATGCTTCTTCATTACCATGTCGGATCCCAGGTTCCCGACATCCAGACGATCAGCCACGCCACGCGCGAGGCCACCCGCTTTTACGCAAAACTCAAGAAAATGGGCCACGCACTCGGCTATCTCGACGTGGGTGGCGGACTCGGGGTCGACTATGACGGATCCCGCACGAGCTTCGACAGTTCCAGGAACTATTCCCTACACGAGTACACCCGCGACATCGTCTACAATATCATGGAGGTCTGCGACTCGGAGCAGGTTGAGCATCCCGTGATTGTAAGCGAAAGCGGCCGCTTCATCGTGGCGCCCCACTCTGTGCTGATCATCGAGGCGTTCGGTTCCATAGATAAGCAGACTTATGGGGCCGAAGTCTCGCCCTCCCCAGAGGATCCCAAGCTAGTTTCCGACATGCTAGAGATCCTGACTGGCCTAAGTGAAAAGCGTCGTTTGGAAAATCTCCACGACGCCCAGCAGATAAGGGATCAGGCGCAGTCGATGTTCGATCTCGGCCTGCTCGAGCTTCGCTCGAAGGCAAAGATCGACACTCTGTATTGGCAGATCGCCGCAGCGATCGTGAAGCTCCATGCCGGGATGAAGCAAGTGCCCGAGGAGGTGAGGGAACTCGAGGTGGCCCTAGCTGATCAGCTTCTCTGCAACTTTTCCGTCTTCCAGTCCCTGCTTGATCATTGGGCCTTGGGACAGCTTTTTCCAGTCATGCCGATTCACCGTCTCGATGAGGTTCCAGAGCGTAGCGGCACACTGGTCGATATCACTTGCGATTCCGACGGCAAGATGGCCAAGTTCATCGATTTTCAGGATGTGAAGGAGACTCTGCCCGTGCATGCCGTCCGTCCAGGCGAGCCTTATTACCTGGGGATTTTCCTTTCCGGAGCCTACCAGGATATCATGGGGGATCTGCACAACCTCTTCGGTCGGGTAAACGAGATGCATGTCTTCCTCGATGAGGATGAGGATGCCGGTTACTACATCGAGGAGGTGCTTCCCGGCAACACCATCGACCAGGTGCTGACCCTCACCCAGTGGGACACCAAGGAGCTGGCCCGCAAGATCAAGTTCCAGGCCGATGCCGCGCTCAAGGGCGACCGTCTCAAGCCCAACGAGGCCATGCGTCTCGCCGACGAGTACGAGAAGATGTTCCAGTCCTACACCTACTTGGATTTCAACGCCCGTCGTCCCAATGGGTTGATGAACTCAGGAACAAAAACTTCCGATTAATCCCGATGAGCGATCCTGCCCTTCTCAAGCATTCTCCTCTCGAATCAGCCCATGTGGCCTGTGGCGCCCGCATGGTCGAATTTGGCGGATGGTACATGCCGGTCCAGTACTCCGGCATCATGGATGAGCACCGGGCTGTTCGCTCGGCTTCCGGCGTGTTCGACATCTCCCACATGGGGGAGATCATTGTTTCCGGGCCCGGTGCCTTGGCTTGGCTGGAGAGCCTCCTGACCAACCGTGTTGGCAAGCTCGCCGTTACCCGGGGTCAATACACCCTCATGCTGGATGAGAAAGCAGGGGTAATCGATGATCTCATTATCTACCGGACGGGAGAAACAGCCTACTTTCTGGTGATTAACGGTGCCTGCCGCGATCTGGATCTGGAGTGGATGAGGGCGCATCTCCCTTCCGATGGTTCCGTTGTGCTACAGGATCAAGGGAACGACTATGCCGCAGTCGCACTTCAGGGTCCCGATTCCGAAAAAATTCTGAGGTCACTTTTTCTTTTCTGTGACCTCCCAAAGCGAAACGGCATCGCTCCGCTCATCTCTTCTCTTGTCGCTTCGAAGGGGAGTGTCCCCTCACTTGTGGCCCGTACAGGATACACTGGCGAGGATGGATTCGAACTCTTTGTTCCGGTGGAGGTCGGCGTGGCGCTTTGGGAGAATCTGCTGGCTGCAGGAGTGAAGCCTTGTGGCCTCGGATCTCGCGACACTCTTCGTCTGGAGATGGGATATCCGTTGAATGGCTCGGATCTCTCTCGTGACCGCACACCGCTAGAGGCTTGTCTGGATCGCTTTGTCTCCCTCGATGATCCCGAAAAGATTGATTTTTCCGGACGCAAGGCCCTGAAACAGCAATGCGCAGAAGGACTTCCCTCCCGCTTAACACCTCTCAAGCTTTCCGTACAGGGTCCGCCCCTGCGTTCCCATTATCCTGTTCTCGCCGAGGGGAAGCCCGTGGGTGAGACCTGCAGCGGCGTTCTCTCTCCTAGTCTGGGTGAGGGGATAGCCATGGCCTATCTCCCTCTCGCTCTTTCTGTTCCCGGAACGCAGTTAGAAATTGAGGTGCGAGGCCGCCGTTACGCCGCTACTGTTGCAACGCTCCCTTTCTACAAGAAATACACTCTTTAACCCTCCCTGTAATATCGAAACCGTCAACATACTCGCCAACGCATGAACGTCCCAGCAGATCTCCGCTACGCCAAAACTCACGAATGGATCCGTCTGGAGAATGACATCATCATTGTCGGGATCACCGATCATGCCCAGGCGGAGTTGACCGATATTGTCTATTCTGAACCTCCAAAAGTTGGCGCCGAGGTAAAGGCCGGTGCTACAGCCGCTGTCGTTGAGTCGGTGAAGGCAGCCAGCGACATCTACTCGCCACTCTCTGGAACTGTTACCGAGGTGAATGACGCCCTTACAGTCAATCCCGCTCTCCTGAATACCGATCCCTTCGGCCAGGGCTGGATCTTCAAGATGAAAGCTTCCAATCCTGCAGAGGTGGAGTCTCTCCTGACCCCCGAAGCCTATACCGCCCAGATCGGTCAATGAGTACTATCGGGGCTGAGCAACTGAATGCCGTACTTTCGCGCGGGCGCTTTTCCCGCAGACATCTCGGTTCCCATCATCGGGAAATCGGGGCAATGCTGGAAACTCTCGGGTATTCCTCCCTTGAGGAGCTGATTGCGCAGACCGTTCCCGCTGAGATCCGGAGTGCAAAGCCACTCGATCTTCCGCCGGCTACCAGCGAGAAAGAGGCTCTTGCAGAGTTGTGGGATATTGCTTCCAGGAACGAACTTCGTCCCTCTTACCTCGGGATGGGATATCACGGCACGCATCTTCCCGCCGTGATCCGCCGGAATATTCTGGAGAACCCAGGTTGGTACACGGCCTACACTCCCTATCAGGCCGAGATCTCGCAGGGACGCATGGAGGCCCTGGTGAATTTTCAGACCATGGTCTGCGACCTGACCGGCATGGCGATTGCTAATGCCTCGATGCTGGATGAAGCCACCGCCGCCGCCGAGGCCATGGCGATGTGTCATGACCTCAAGGGTTCTCAGGGTGTTCAGAATGGAGGAGCCTTCTTTGTCTCCGAGAGTTGCCATCCCCAGACCATCTCCCTGCTCCGTACACGTATGGAGCCGCTGGGTTTCTTGTTGATTGTCGGTAGTGAGGATCAGATCCCTGCATCGGGTCTCTGCGGTGGAATTCTCCAGTATCCGGCCACGGACGGAGCGATCATTGACCCGACTTCCGCGATCGATAAAATCCATGCCGCCGGCGGTCTCGCCGTGGTGGCCTCGGATCCGCTTGCCATGGTCCTCCTGAAGCCCCCCGGTGAGTTTGGAGCCGACATCGTGGTCGGTTCCTCCCAGCGCTTCGGGGTCCCGATGGGATACGGCGGACCACACGCTGCATTCCTTGCGGTTCGCGATGAGTTCAAGCGCCGCTTGCCGGGCCGTCTTGTGGGCGTCTCCCGCGATGCCGAAGGGAATCCCGCCTACCGCCTCACCCTCCAGACCCGCGAGCAGCACATCCGCCGCGAGAAGGCCACGAGCAACATCTGCACTGCCCAGGTTCTGCTCGCTGTCATTGCCTCCATGTATGCCGTCTACCATGGTCCGAAGGGACTCAGGGAGATCGCCGAGAAGATCCATCTCCATGCCCTTAAGCTGGCTTCACTCCTTGCTAGGAACGGCTGGTCCGTGAGTAATGCCCCCTTCTTCGACACCGTCCGGGTGAATATGACCCCTGCCGAGTCCGCCTCACTCCATTCACGCGCGGAGAAAGCCGGAATCAATCTCAGGTTCCTTGGTGACACAGCCGTTTCCGTTTCCCTTGATGAGACATCCTGCTCGAGAGAGGAGCCTATCGATCAACTCCTGCAGCTTTTTGGCAAGGGGCCCGGCGAGGTTTTGAATAACCCGCTCTCCTGGCAGACACCCGACGCCCTGCGCCGCACCTCGGCCTATCTGACTCATCCGGTCTTTAATACACACCATACCGAGACTGAGATGCTCCGCTACATGCGCCGTCTGGAGGCCAAGGATCTCTCCCTCACCACTTCCATGATCCCACTCGGATCCTGCACCATGAAGCTGAATGCAACCTCCGAGATGCTCCCTGTTACCTGGGAGACGATCGGCGATCTTCATCCCTTCGTTCCCACAGAACAGGCCAAAGGCTATGGAGTCATCTTCCGGCAGCTTGAAAAGTGGCTTACCGAGATCACTGGCTTCCATGCTGTCTCGCTCCAGCCGAATGCTGGTTCTCAGGGGGAATACGCCGGACTGCTCGTAATCCGTGCCTATCACCGCTCCAGAGGCGATCTAAATCGTACAGTCTGCCTCATCCCTGTTTCCGCCCACGGGACCAATCCCGCCAGCGCCGCCATGGCCGGCATGGAGATCGTGGGAGTCGCCTGCGATGCCGAGGGGAATGTCGACTTGGAGGATCTTCGAACCAAGATTGAGGCTAATCGGGAGCGTCTCTCAGCCCTCATGGTCACCTATCCCTCAACCCACGGCGTCTTCGAGTCTCGAATCAAGGAGATCTGCTCCATGATCCACGAGGCAGGTGGTCAGGTCTACATGGACGGCGCTAACATGAACGCCCAGGTCGGACTCTGCAGCCCCGGTGACATCGGTGCGGATGTCTGCCACTTGAATCTCCACAAGACCTTCTGCATCCCTCATGGAGGGGGTGGTCCAGGAGTTGGCCCGATCGGCGTGGCCGAGCATCTCTCACCCTTCCTGCCAGGACATTCTGTGATCCCAACCGGCGGTGCCCAAGGCATCTCCGAGGTCAGTGCTGCTCCATGGGGAAGTGCCAGCATCTGCGTCATCAGCTGGATGTATCTCCGCATGATGGGCCCAGACGGACTGGCAGCAGCCAGCGCTATCGCCATCCTGAACGCCAACTACATGGCCAAGCGCATCGAGGCCTATTTCCCGGTCCTCTACAAGGGTCTCAACGGTACGGTCGCCCACGAGTGTATTCTGGATCTCCGCGAGTGGAAGAATCGTGCTGGTATCGAGGTCGAGGACGTGGCAAAGCGCCTCATCGACTATGGCTTCCATGCCCCGACGATGAGCTGGCCCGTTGCGGGAACCCTCATGCTTGAGCCAACTGAGAGTGAGTCGAAAGAGGAACTCGACCGCTTCTGCGATGCCATGATCGCGATACACGGGGAACTCATTGCCATCGAAGGGGGCGAACTCGATAAGGCTGATAATCCTCTCAAACGGGCTCCCCATACGGCACTCACTGTCACCTCCGATACGTGGACTAGGCCCTACTCACGCACTCAGGCTGCCTATCCGGCTCCCTGGCTCAAGAAGCATAAGTTTTGGCCCTCCGTGTCACGTGTTGACAATGTCTATGGGGACCGGAATATTTTCTGCAGTTGCTTGCCTGTTGGGTGAAGGGGCTGGAGCAATTTAAACAATACTATAACCATTCTTTGCGGTCGCATGTGGCGTATAGCAGCGTCGCATCGCTTGCTCCTTGCTCCTTGCTCCTTGCTCCTTGCTAAGCCACCAATGGCGCTCACAAATCGACGGCTACAATATTGTTTAAAACGCTCTAGAGCTTCTTCTAGTCGATCTGTCGCTTGAGGGGAGACTGCATGATCAGTATGGAATTGCTTACCTGCTGACGCATCAGGAAAGCAGGAAGGGAAATTCAGAACGAAAGGGTCAGAGGGGTATGGAAAGTAAGCCAAGGGGGGTGGAGAGCTCTTGTGAGAGAGAAATCCGCACATGACGCTGGGGCGCAGCGCGAAGTACAGAAAATCCATGGGGCAGGAGTCCTCTGTTCTTTCATCGTCGGCACGACACCTCTCCAGTCTCTTTTATCCATGGGATCAGGCCAGCTCCGCAATGACTTTAGCGTAAGCTTCCCTGGGGTTTTCTGCCGCTGTGATCGGTCGCCCAATCACCAGCCAATCCGAACCAGCCTGGACTGCTTCCGCTGGAGTCATCACCCGCTTTTGATCTCCCGCGACTGCCCAGGTGGGGCGTACACCCGGCGTGACGATCCGGAGTGCTTCACGCGAATTACTAAAGGATTCGCGGATGGCGGTGATCTCCAGCGGACTGCAGACGATCCCTCCGATACCCGCATTTGAGGCAAGTCTTGCAAGACGTAGCACCTGTTCCTTGGGTTCGACATTGATGCCGGTTGATCCAAGTTGTGCGGAGTCCATGCTGGTGAGGACTGTCACCGCTAGGATCAGTAAATCTGATCCCCCGGCATCGTTAGCAGCCTGTGCGGCGGCTTCCATCATGACGGGTCCACCCACCGCATGGAGTGTTGTCATCGCCACCCCAAGCCCCACTGCCGACTTGATGGCATGGGCAACGGTATTCGGGATGTCGTGGAACTTCAGATCAAGGAAGATTTCGCATCCGCGGGACTTCACAGCCTTCACCACGGAAGGGCCCTCTGCGGTAAAGAGCTCGAGGCCGATCTTGCAGAGAGCAGGGGGTTGTCCCTGATCAGACAAGGAATCTATGAGTCGAAGTGCACCGTCGGTATCGGGAACATCGAGAGCGATGATGATTTTGTCTTGGGGTCGGGACGGTAGTTTCACACGATGAGTTGGTTCCAAGGTTCTAAAGGACGTAACGTGATTCAGACCATCTCACTCATGGCTCCGGCCAAGATCAACCTTTCTCTCCGCATCCTCGAGAAGCGGCCTGATGGTTTTCATGAACTGGAGACACTCATGGTTCCCATCAATCTTGCCGATATGGTCGAGCTTTCCCATGGGGCTGGTCATGGCATCACGCTGACCTGCAATGATCCCGAACTCCCCAGGGGAGCCGAGAACCTTTGTGTGAAAGCCGCCGAGGCCTTCCGCGTCGCTACGGGTCTTGATCATGGGATCGCCATAACGTTGCTGAAGAGGATTCCTCACGGAGCCGGACTGGGAGGGGGAAGTAGTGATGCCGCCGCCGTTTTAAAAGGACTCAACGAGCTTTTCGATCATCCCCTTGTGGAAGAGGAACTCCATCAGATAGCGGCGACGCTCGGCTCCGATATCCCGTTTTTCCTAGCTAGTGGCTCTGCATGGTGTCGCGGTAGGGGAGAGATTTTGGAGGTGGCTCCTGCACTTCCGAAGCGAAGACTCTTGCTGATCAAGCCTCCCTTTCCCGTGCCGACCGCATGGGCCTACAAAAAGTTCGCTGAGTTGAAGGAGTCAGGAAAACTGCCAGCCGAACCTGAACAGCAATATCTCAGTGATCTGGAAATCGTGAACGACTTGGAGGCACCCGTTTTTCACAAATACCTCCTGCTTCCAGTCATGAAAACCTGGCTGCGGACTCAACCTAGCGTGGAGAATGCCTTCATGACAGGATCTGGCTCCACGATGGTGGCCGTGATTAAGCCAGAAACCGCCTCCGAGAAAATTGCAGATCTCAAGCAGGAGATCCTTTCCAAATTCGGGGAGACGATGTGGTTTTGCGAGACGGGTTGGTAAAGTGCTGCAGGATAAAAAAGCATTTGACGCGGAGGGTGGCCAAGGTTGGTTGGTTGGAGGCTTGGAGCACGAGTTGTCGGAAGAGACTCATGAGATTGTAAGCGAGGATAGCGAAGCGGAAGGCGGCCTCGCTTCCCCAGAAGTTCTTGAGGTGGAA
>CAIOJL010000148.1 GCA_903858595.1 uncultured Spartobacteria bacterium
GGTGTATCCATACAAGCCAGCGATCACATGGAAGGCCGCTGAAGATTGCGAACCAGCGGACGGGGGATATTGCGAACCAGAGGAATGCTCCTGTGGTTGCGGCATTGAATACGAGGACGTTCAAGAACACGAATAATATGGAAACCGTTAAACTAGATCGCCACAAAGAGCATCAGAAGTATTTCACCTCTGATGGAACGCAAGTCCCCGGAGGATCAACAATCAGCAAGCTGGGTGACTCTGTAGAAGGGTTGATTTACTGGGCTTGGGATCTTGGAAGACAAGGAAAAGACTATAGGAAGGTTTCGCAAGAAGCCTGTGACATTGGCACTCTCGCTCACTTCTACATTGAAGCATTCCTTAACGGATTCGTTGCCGACCTATCCGACTACACGCAGGAAGAACGGGACAAGGCTTTAGTCTGCTACCATAAGTTCGTCGAGTGGTGGGAGAGTCAGGAGCTAGTGAAGGTGGCTACTGAGATTCAGTTGGTCAACGAGCCATATCGCTACGGGGGAACGATTGACCTGATCGCAGAACGAAAGAATGGCGATTTTGTTCTATTGGACTTCAAGACATCCAAGAAGATTAGCGAGTCGTACTGGCGGCAATGCGCTGGCTATGCCCAACTCTGGAATATGAACAAGCCAGATTGGGTAATGATCCAAGCTCCCCACCATGAGATCAAGGATCACGCCATCGTCAGGATTGGCAAGGAAGAGGAAGGAGACTTTGAGGTAGTCTGGAAGGATGACCTTTCAAAAGAGTGGTTTGTTTTTCAGAAACAAGTTGATCTCTACTGGGCAATAAAGGATGCGAAGCCAGCACCCAAGCCCCGTGGGAGGAAGAAGAAGTGACCCCTCATTCCATCGACGCAGAGAAGGCATTCCTATCCTCTGCTCTCCAGAATCCCTCTATTCTGGATATACACGCCGATCACCTCAAGGCTGGTCTCTTCCATCATCCCGCTCATAAAACGCTGTTTAAGGGGCTTTTAGAGCTATGGAAGGCTGGTTCTGGCGTTGATCTTGTGACTATATCCGAGTGGCTAGAGAAGCATCACGAGATGGAAAATTGCGGTGGCCCCGCCGAGGTTGCCGCGATATACTCGTTTGTCCCAACTTCTCAGCTACATGAGGAATACTTCAACACCCTTCGTTATTACTACACGGCCCGTCTTGCTATCGCTGGCGCGGAGAGGATCATTGATTCGGCCCGTAACCCAGTGGTGAACGGAGAGCTATCTGAAACAGTGCAAAAAGCCCTTGTCAGCATAGCGGCAGAAGCAGAGTCAGGGACTCGCATTGAATCAATCGGGGAGGCGGCAATGCGCCGCATCAATGAGTATGAAGAGATGGTCAAGAACAAGGGCAAGCTCATGGGACTCACCTACGGCTTCCCAAAGCTCGACGAACACACGGGGGGCATGAGGCCCGGTCAGTTAATCGTCCTTGGCGCACCCAGCAAGGGAGGAAAAACGGCCTTGGCCCTCAATTTCACGCAACGAACAGCAGATGCAGGGAATCATGTGGGATTCCTTTCACTAGAGATGTCTAGCGGAGAATTGATTGATCGAATGGTGTCTTCAACAACTGGAACAGACATCGGAATATTGACCAGAAACCCATCAAAGCAAGAAATGGATAAGATAGCATTTGGCGTGGGTCAGGTATCAAAGCTACCAATATGGCTCCGTGATGAAAGTTCAATCACTCCAATGCAGATGATGGCGGCGGCGAGGCGACTCGTTGCAAGTCACGGAATCAAACTACTTGTTGTCGATTATCTCCAGCTTGTTATGCCGTCAAACTCTAAAGAGAACAGAGAAAGACAAGTCGCTGAATCTAGCAGATGCCTAAAATTGGTGGCAAAAGAATTGGGAATTACAGTTCTGGCATTGTGCCAGCTTAACCGCAATGGTACTGCTCGTGAATCTGATGCCATTATGCACGATTGCGATATTTTTTATGTGATCCGCTACCAAGAGCAAGACGAAAAAAAGACATTGAACCAAGAAGAAATTGGTTATTTCTTGGACATAAGATTAGCAAGAAATTGTAGTCGTGCCAGCTTCCCGCTTACATTCAAGCCAGAGTATTTGCGCTTTGATGAAAAATCCTAGCCCCCTTCTTTATGTTTATTTTTGCTGGAAGTAATTGTAAATTACTTGGCTTGTGTTCTCCACCTTTTGCCAAAGGAATAATGTGATCAACATGAAAGGATATGCTTGTGCATTGTGAGATCCTGCTTCTCGTTTTGTAAATGGTCTTTACAATCATTGCCTCATCTTTTGATAAATGGGAAACACGTCCTTCGCCTATCGCCCTTCTCTTTGCGTCAACATTTGCAAGCCTTATGCGCTCTTGTTCTCTATTGTTTTTTCTAAATTTTTCTCCAGCCCTTTTTTCTGTTTGAAGTTCCTTTAGAAATTTTTCTTTTGTGAGCCATGATTCTCCATTTTTTGACCTTTTCTTGTATTGCCAAAATATCATTCCGTCTTCTCTTACATCCCCTCTTCTGTGCTTTCTTTCTTCAATAGGAATATATTTATTGCAACTCTTAACAGTTTCCCTCAAAAGCAAAAATCTTTCTGGAGAAACCCAATACTCTCCATTTAAAACGCGTTTTAAATATTGCCAAAAAATTTTCCCATCCTCCCGAACATCCCCCCTTTTGAATCTTTTTTCTTGCCCATCCATAGCACGATGGTAATCTAACCCGATCAAGCCAGCAAGAGGCTTGACAACAACACACCAATGAGTACCTACGATAACACAAATAGCGGAGCCGCTTTCGAGCGGAACAACCCAAACCCCAAAGCCCCCAAGTATTCTGGCCCTCTCAACGTAGAGGGAAAGGAGTTTGAGATCAGCATTTGGGAGAAGACATCCAAGACGGGAAGCCCATTCCTTTCCATTAAGGTTGGCCCTCCTCGTGAGAAGAAGGCAGGAAACTACAACAACAATAAGAGCTTTACGCCGAAGCCGAAGCAGAATAGCTTCGACGATTCGGATGTTGATTTTTAATCATGGAAAAGAAATTCTCAAAGAAGGTCACGAACCCCAAGACAGGGCGAGAGAATACCGTGAGGTATGGTCAGAAGGGCGCAACCATTAAGCCAGGGACATCCAAGGGCGATAGTTACTGCGCTCGCTCTGCTGGGCAAATGAAGAAGCACCCATCTGCCGCGAAGAACCCAAACAGCCCTCTACGCTTGTCAAGAGCCAAGTGGAAGTGTAGCGGAACCAAGTCTCGCCGAGGCTAAAATTTGCGGAGATAGAATCGGAGGAGAACTCCGGGCGCGTTTCATATTACGCTGTTGAACACCGCATGAGAGGGAGGGGCTAGTCCCCTCCCTCTTCCTTTAGAAGCCCATTCTATCAGCATCTACAGGCGATAAAATTTTCTGTTGACGAATTTTGAAAATCTGAAAGACTTGATCCAGAGCATACAACCATGCTCTACAAAAAAATGAAAAACACACGCTCGGTCATCAATCAAATCAAGCCCCTGCTTTACAATGCGGTGAAGCAATCAGACAGGCATGGACTAGAAGAAATCCGAATCTCCACAGCGAGAGCCAGGGAAATCCTCAACCTTGCTACTGCCGCCGACAAGGAACTGGAAGACGATCCTCTTCCCCGTCACTTCGCCCACCTCGACAATAAGCTGGGATCTGCCACATGGGAAGAATTCTTTGGCTTTGAGGCCCACTCCCACAAGGTCGCAAAATGATTATCCTTGTTCTATCCTGCGGCATTGCCGCATTGCTACTATGCGCTGGGCTAGGAGCCTACCTTGTTGCCGAGTTTGTCAGGAAGAAGACAGAAAAATCCATCGCCGTGTATTACAGGGATTGCCCGTTGGAATGCACGATGATGCTGAACCGCATTTCCCTCAAGGAAACTCGACGAGAGATTGCTCTCCAAAAGCAACTCATGGGGGAAGAATAATGGAAGAGATTATCAACAACCTACGAGCCGAAATCGACTGGATTCTCCGCACATTGGAAGAATGCAGGAGCTTAAACAGCCTTGGAAAAACACTCAAACTAGACGAGGAAATCAACAAAATTCTGAAAGCATATAACCGCTAAACTAACCTACACCAACCAACAATGAAAACACTACAACCAAAACACACCAACAAAAGTCAGTCAAACCGCATCCTAGCTCACCTCAAGTCAGGGAAGAGCATCACGCCGATGGA
>CAIOJL010000149.1 GCA_903858595.1 uncultured Spartobacteria bacterium
CTGCTGGTTTTCCGGCGACATGATGCACTTTGCTCACATCGGCGATACCCGCATCTACCACCTGTTCAAAGATGGAAGAATCCTTCAACTCACCAAGGACGACACGCATGTCGGCTGGCTCCAGCGGACCGGTCAGATCAGTGAACGGGAGGCCAAGTCACACCCCGCTAAGAACCGCCTCCAGAAAGCCCTCGGCGCGGGGAATCAGTTCGTCAACCCGCAGGTGGGTGAAACCCCATGCCGGCCCGGAGACCGCTTCCTCATCTGCACCGACGGCGTCACCGATGGACTCTCGGATCAACGAATCGTCGAGGTCTTGAAGGAATTTTCAAAGCACCGCACCCCCGCAGAGCATCTCGTGGCTGAAGCGGTGGAGTCCTCAGGGAAGGATAATGCAACTGCAGTGATTCTGGTGGTCGGTTAGACTGAACTCCAAAAAATCCAGTAGCCACCTGCTACTGCATCGGTTTGCCCGACTCGTAGAGTGCTAGTTCCTCAATGCGCTTGAGGTGGCGGCCAGCCTCGAACGAGGTGGAGAGCCAGAGATCAACCAGTCGCTTGGCCGTCTCAAGCGAGACCATGCGCTCACCAATCGATAGGACATTCGCGTTGTTGTGCTGGCTGGCGAGCTTGGCGGTCTCATCGCTCCAGGCGATGGCACAACGGATCCCCTTCACCTTGTTGGCAGCGATAGCCTCACCATTGCCGGAGCCGCCGACGACGATGCCCTTCTCGGCTTCACCGCTAGCAACTTTCTCAGCGGCAGGAATGCACCAGAGAGGATAGTCGGTGGAGTCTGCGGAGTGCGTGCCGCAGTCGATGACATCATGCCCCTGCATGCGGAGCATCTCGGCCAAAGCCTGCTTGTATTCAAATCCTGCGTGGTCACTGCCGAGGGAAACTTTCATGATGCAGCGGTATTGGGATGGAGCGAATCAGCCCTCGATCGTATTGATCTCGACCGGTTCGACCTTCACTCCCAGCTCCTCGAGCCAGGCGATCGAACGCTTAATCTCGCCGCGCTCGCCGATGAGCTCTAGACAGACAAGGCCAATTTCGTTCGTGACACTGGCCTGGCGGACATTTGTCGTGACGGAGAATTTGTGTCCCAGTTCGTAAACAAGCGGGCGTGTGATGAGCTTCGCCGGATACATGAGCCAGAGGCGGGTCGTTTCCATAAGAGAAAAGATCGGAGTTT
Organism: uncultured Spartobacteria bacterium; assembly: GCA_903858595.1. GTDB lineage: Bacteria > Verrucomicrobiota > Verrucomicrobiia > Chthoniobacterales > UBA6821 > UBA6821. The sequence goes on from CAIOJL010000149.1 coordinate 1,199, forward strand.
AGAGTCGCGAAGGCAAGAGGACTATCAGGTGGGGACTGTCGGACTAGCCTCCGGCGATAGCTGGAACGATAGAGACGACATCGGCCTCTTGGATCGGGGTCTCTTTTTCCTGAAGGAAGCGGACGTCCTCGTCATTCACAAAGATGTTCACGAAGCGACGTATAACGCCGTTTTCATCGATAATACGCTCGCTCAGACCGGGATAGGTGGCATTGAGCTCGTCCAGCACGACGCCGAGCGTGGCACCGGAGACCGTGACCTCCTCGAGATTATTGGTCAGCTTGCGGAGTGGGGTGGGGATGCGGACGATGGGCATAAGAGTAGGAAATTAGGGAGTTGAAGCGTTGAAGTGGGGGTTGTATCGATTTTCTCAGGTAAATGGGTGAATCAAATGCTATCGGGAATGCTGTTACTGTTTAACGTTTTTAATGAATAACTTTTTTAACAGCCGTCAGGCCTTGCTGGCTACTTCGTCGGCGACTAGCGCCTCGAACTCACGCAGGCTGGCCCCGATAACGCGGGGCTCACCGACCTTGCCGATGATCGCTTCCTGGGTCTTGAGGCCGTGGCCGGTGATGCAGAGGACGGCGCTCTCATCCCTGGGGATTTTGCCGGACTCGATGAGTTTCCTGGCGCAGGCGACCGTCACGCCGCCGGCCGTCTCGGCAAAAATGCCGGTGGTCTCGGCAAGCAGCTTGATCCCCTCGACGATCTCTTCATCGCTGCAATCCTCACAGCTGCCTCCGGTCTCCCGCATGCTGCGGATCGCATAGTAGCCGTCAGCTGGGGTGCCGATGGCGAGGGACTTGGCGATGGTGTCGGGATTTTGAACGGGCTTCACCATCTCCGAACCGGCTTTGAAGGCGGTGCTGATTGGCGAGCATCCGGAGGCCTGCGCCCCGTGGATCGTGAAATCGCTCTTCGGAACGATGTCGAGATCGATGAACTCCTTGTAGGCCTTGTGGATCTTGGTGAGCAGCGATCCGGAAGCCATGCAGACCACGGTGTGGCGGGGAAGCTTCCAACCGAGTTGCTCGGCGATCTCGAAGCCCATGGTCTTGGACCCCTCCGCGTAGTAAGGCCGGAGGTTCACGTTCACGAAGCCCCAGCCGTACTTGCCGGCGATCTCGGAACAAAGACGGTTCACCTGGTCATAGGGGCCCTTAATCGCGATGACATTGGTGCCGTAGACCAGCGAACCAAGCACCTTCCCCTGCTCGAGGTTCGAGGGGATCAGCACATAGCTCTTGAGTCCGGCATTGGCGGCGTTGGCAGCGACCGAGTTCGCCAGATTGCCCGTGGAGGCGCAGGCGACCACCTCGAATCCGAGCTCGCGGGCACGGCTGAGTGCCACGGAGACCACGCGGTCCTTGAAGGAAAGAGTCGGGTAATTGACGGAGTCGTTCTTGATCCAGATTTCGCGAATGCCGAGGGCCTTGGCCAGACGGGCGGCCTTCACGAGGGGGGTAAAGCCCACCTGGGTGCCAACGGTCGGCTCGCCATCGATCGGAAGCAACTCCCGATAGCGCCACATCGTCTGAGGGCGAGACTCGATGAGTTCCCGTGTCAGCACTGCGCGGATCGCCTCGTAGTCATAGGCGGCCTCCAGCGGGCCAAAGTCGAATTCGCAGATATGGATCGCCTCTTTCTCGTAGAGACGGCCGCATTCACGGCATTTCAGATTACTAAAAAAGGGTTTCTTGGACATAGGTCTTGATCGGTTGTTTTCCCATCAAGAGTGCCGAGGAGACCTGGTGCCTCAATCTCTGCGGATCATCGGCTCTGCCAAGTATCTCATCTTTTCCCCGATTGCTCGGAGCTGGATTTGGCACCTGGGCCTACGAAAAAATTCCGCAGCGGTTGCCGTGACATCAGCGGGCCAGTCCCTCCGTCACTCTTGATAAGAATCAGCAGAAATATGGGATCTATTTACCATATCGTCAAGGAATCGATTGACGCGACTTCATGTTTTGCCCTGTATCTTAGTTGGAACGGCCAATACACAATGATTGGCCGCCAACACATCCCCCATGAATCCAAATCGTTTGTTCTGTGCAAGCTGCGTCGCGCTGATCGTGACGGCCATGAGTTTCGCCCTTCGCGGCGGAGCAGCCTCAGCCTGGGCCGGAGAGTTCCATCTCTCCAATGAACAGATCGGATGGATCAACGGAACCGCTTTCTGGGGCTTCACGCTCGCCATGATCGTCGGAGGCCCCCTTTGCGACCTGCTCGGACTCGGCGCCATCATGAGAATTGCCTTTGTCGGACATCTGGTGGGAGTCCTGCTCACCATCTTCGCCTGGGATTATTGGAGCCTCTATGCCGGCACCCTGATTTTCGGAATTGCCAACGGCTCCGTTGAGGCCGCCTGCAATCCCCTAATCACCACGCTTTTTCCCGGCGACAAGACCACAAAACTCAACGCCTTCCATGTCTGGTTTCCCGGTGGGATCGTGATAGGGGGGCTGCTTGCCTATCTTCTGGGACACCTCGGGCTAGGTTGGAAGATTCAGTTCGCCTGCATGCTGATCCCCTTGGCAGCCTATGGCATGATGTTCATGAGGGAGAAATTTCCTAAGACCGAGCGTGTCGAGCAAGGAATCTCCACCGGAACGATGTTTGCGGCATGCCTCAACCCTCTCTTCATCCTCATGGTCGCCTGTATGCTTCTGACGGCCGCCACAGAACTCGCCCCGAACCAGTGGATCCCCAACATCCTCACTAACGCGGGCGTCTCCGGGATGCTTGTCCTTGTCTGGATCACCGGCATCCAAGCAGTCGGGCGCATGTTCGCGGGCGTCTTCGTACACAGGATAGCCCCCGAGGGAATGCTCCTTGCCAGTGCCGCCATCAGCGCGATTGGGCTCTATGCACTCAGCATCAGCACGGGAGCCATGCTCTTTGCGGCGGCCACAGTCTTCGCCGTCGGCGTCTGCTTTTTCTGGCCCACGATGCTCGGTTATGTCAGCGAGCGATTCCCTAAGACGGGCGCCCTAGGTCTTGCCATTATGGGAGGGGCGGGCATGTTGAGCGTCAGCATCGTGCTTCCCGTCATGGGACGCATCTACGACGCGGGCATCGCGGCACGGCTCACGCCGGGTGAAAAAGCAACCGCTGTCATCGAAGCCGCCGCGGGCCTCCAGACGCTGGGGCGGGTGGCGGCTCTCCCCTGCCTGCTGCTGGTGGTTTTCTGCTTGGTTTTCTTTCTCCAGAAGAGATCGGAGACACAGGCAACTAAGAAGTGAGACGTCCTGACGTTGTTGTCGCTATTGTTTCCCTTAATTGATGCCTTCGGAAACAAATTGACCCTTGAGTCGTTCACTGCTTATGATTACTCCCCCTAACGCAGCCATAGCTCAATTGGATAGAGCATCTGACTACGGATCAGAAGGTTTGAGGTTCGACTCCTCATGGCTGCAC
>CAIOJL010000150.1 GCA_903858595.1 uncultured Spartobacteria bacterium
CGCAGGGCGCTGCTCGCGGGAGCGAGAGCGGCAAATGGGCGAAGACGCCCTCCGGCTCATCAGCGACTACCGCACCCGCCTTGCCTCAATCTGTTTGTCGGTTGGTTCAGAATTATCCGTCCTGAAGGGCGCAATTAAATGGGGAAAGGAATTGGTTTAATATGGAAAGCAGGAAGTCAGGAAGTTAACTATTGTGCCTCTTGTGATGACTTCCTCAGCCTCCTCAAGTTCATTTTACGCTGAGTCGATCACGTCATTTCTATCACAAAGCAACAATCACATCCTGGGGGAACTTTCCCGCCCACGCGTTTTCGCGATCACTCCCGCCCAATCTGCAGCATGGGAAGATCAGATCATCATTCTTAAGAATATCCTTCAGGGGTTTAATGGATATCTCTGTTTGGAGTTTGATGTGCCGCGTATCGGCAGTCGTATCGACGCAGTTGTCATCTCCGCCGGGTGTATCTTCGTCTTGGAATTCAAGGTTGGCGAAATCTCATATCATCGAGAGGCGATCAATCAGGTCTGGGATTACGCACTCGACCTGAAGAACTTCCACCGGGAAAGCCATAATGCGCCGATCATTCCGATCCTGATTTGTACTCAGGCTAAGCAGGGACACCGCGTGTTAAGCAAGCCCTACGCGGATCAGGTCTACGAACCTATAACCACAAACCCCGAAGGACTTCTTTACCTGATCGAAGAGGCCCTCTCCTCTATCGAGGCGCCTGCCATCGACCCCGAGTCTTGGCTTTGTTCACCCTATCAACCCACGCCGACGATCATTGAAGCGGCGCAAAGCCTTTACACCCGGCATTCGGTGGAGGCCATTTCCCGGCATGATGCGGGAGCTAGAAATCTCGCCATCACCTCCAAGCGCGTTGAGGAGCTGATTGCACAGGCGGCACGCCAGGGAGAAAAACACATCATTTTCGTGACGGGAGTGCCCGGCGCCGGGAAAACGCTCGTAGGCCTGAATGTGGCTACCAAGAGGCGTGATGAGCATCAGCAAACACATGCTGTTTTTCTCTCCGGCAATGGTCCGCTCGTTGCTGTACTACGTGAAGCGTTGACCCGTGATGAAGTCCAACGCCTGAAGGCTGTTCAGAAAAAAGTTCGTAAGGGTGAAGTGGGCCAAAAAGTGAAGTCCTTCATTCAGAATGTGCACCACTTTCGGGATGAAGCGCTTAGAAGTGACTCTCCACCAAGTGATCGTGTTGTGATCTTTGATGAGGCACAACGTGCGTGGAATAAGGAAATGACTTCCGGCTTCATGGCTCGGAAAAAGAATCGGCCAGACTTTAATCAATCCGAGCCCGAGTTTCTGATCTCTTATCTGAACCGTCATGACGATTGGGCCGTCGTGATTTGTTTGGTTGGTGGAGGGCAGGAAATCAATCGCGGTGAAGCTGGCATCACGGGGTGGCTTGATGCCATACAAGCCTCCTTCCCAGATTGGAATGTTCACGTATCACCGAACCTCACCGACTCGGAATATGCAACGGGCGAAGCTCTTTCTCATCTTTCGGGCGTAAAAACTGTCAACAAGGATCCTGAGCTTCATCTAGCCGTTTCCATGCGATCCTTCCGCGCCGAGAATGTCTCTGGGTTTGTGAAGTCGGTCTTGGATTGTGAAATGGCGGCGGCCAAAGAGCAGCTTTCCCTACTGCGGGATCGATTCCCTATCGTGATCACGAGAGATCTGGTTCGAGCAAAAGATTGGATCCGGAGTAAAGCCCGTGGATCCGAACGCTTCGGTCTCGTTGCATCTTCTGGTGCCGAGCGTCTAAGGCCTCATGCCGTCGATGTACGGATTGAAATCAATCCCATCCATTGGTTTTTGAATGGATCTGCTGACGTGCGATCCAGCTTCTATATGGAAGACCCGGCCACCGAGTTTCAGGTGCAAGGGCTTGAGCTTGATTGGGTCTGCATGACCTGGGATGCCGACCTGCGGTTGTCTCCTTCGCAAAATTGGAACTATCACTCATTCCGCGGGGATAAGTGGACGAATGTCCACAAATTGGAAACACGGCAATATCTACTGAATGCCTATCGGGTGCTCCTTACCCGTGCCCGTCAGGGTATGGCTATCTTTGTTCCTCCCGGAGATGAGGCTGACCACACGCGCAAACCAGCCTACTACGACCACACCTTCGAATTCCTAAAGAAGATTGGTCTCGAGGTTATCTGATCGCTGCGGTCTCAATTGTGGCGCCGTAGTCTTAGATGCGGGGCTAGGCGCGCGAGTGCAGCTGTAGTAGCGCTACTGCGAACTAACAGCAACATCGCCCCGCGCCAAAAGTGCAAGCGGATGCTTTTAAGCAGTCCGCCCACAACAGGATTTGAACTTTTTGCCTGACCCGCAGGGGCAGGGATCATTGCGGCCGACTGTTTTCTGAACCCGCTGGACCGGAGCCTTCTGCATGGCCTGATCAAAGGCGGACTGGGCGGCTGGCGCCGATTGCATCGTATCGGCCTCTCCCTCATTCGCTCCGAGGTGTCCCTCAGATCCAAGCAGATCCTTCTGCATGAGATGGCGCGGGAGTGAAGCCAGCAACTGCTCGAAGGCTTGGAGGTTCGTCGTGCTACGGAAGAGGTTGTTCAGGACCTCGTTCTTGATGCTCTCCATGAGCTCGACGAACATGGCGTAGGCCTCGGTCTTGTACTCGGTGAGCGGATCCTTCTGGCCGTAG
>CAIOJL010000151.1 GCA_903858595.1 uncultured Spartobacteria bacterium
ACGGCTTCACCGGCAATGTCGTCCTGAAGACCGCTGAGGCAACTGCTGGAGCCGTCTTCCGCTGGCTGAAGCACGAACTCACCAAGACTCCCTTCCGGATGTTCGGAGCATGGATTGCCAGGAATGCCTTCCGTGCCATCCGCAGAAAGACGAACTACGAGGACTACGGCGGCAGTCCACTGCTGGGAGTGAACGGCATCTGTATCATCGCCCACGGCTCCAGCACACCGCTGGCCGTCAAGAACGCGATCCGCGTTGCCACCGAGTTCATCGAGCAGCAGGTAAACCCCCGTATCGTTGAGGCGGTCAGGGCCTACAATTTGAAGAATGCCCATCTAGCCCTGACTGCAGCACCCCCTGCAGCAGCCGTTGCCCCAGATAACTCAACCTTGGAAGAGTCCCATGCCGTCTGATACCCCCCCCGTCCGGTCCATTCCCTCCCTGCGCAGCGCTTCCATCATCGGCACTGGCAGCTACGCTCCTGACCGCGTGATGACCAACGCCGACCTGGAGAAGCTAGTCGAGACCAGCGACGAGTGGATCCAGTCACGCACCGGCATTCGCGAACGCCACATTGCCGGTCCGGAACAACCGACCAGTGAACTTGCGGCCCGTGCAGCCCAAGCCGCGATTGAGAACGCCGGTATAAGCCCCAAGGAAATCGATCTGATAATCTGCGCGACCTGCACGCCGGACATGTTTTTTCCAAGCACGGCCTGCTTGGTCCAGACCAAGATCGGCGCCGTGAACGCCGCCTGCTTTGACATTTCCGCCGCCTGCTCCGGCTTCCTCTTTGGTGTGGAGACGGCCCGCCAGTACATTGCCTCCGGCACCTATGAGACAGTGCTTGTGATCGGAGCTGACAAGCTCTCAGGCATCGTCGACTGGACCGACAGGAACACCTGCGTCCTCTTCGGGGACGGTGCCGGTGCCGCCATCCTCCGTCATCGCGAAGGATCGCGTGGCATCCTCTCCTCCCGCATGGGGAGCAACGGAAAGCTGGCCGAGATCCTTTATATTCCAGGCGGAGGCAGCGCCCATCCGGCGAACTCCCCCACGTACGCGGAAAATCCCGCCACCATGAGGATGAACGGGCGCGAGACCTACAAGCATGCTGTGACCGCCATGGTCAGCGCCTCCCAGCAGGCACTTGCCGATGCCGGCGTCTCGGGTGATGAGATCGCCTGCTTCATTCCCCACCAGGCCAATCTCCGCATCATCGAGGCCATTGCAGACCGACTCCATGTCTCTATGGACCGCTTCATGGTCAATCTCGATCGCTACGGCAATACCTCGGCAGCAGCTGTCGCCATCGCCCTCGATGAGGCAGCGCGCTCAGGCCGCTTCCAGCGGGGTGATAAGATCTTGATGGTGGTGTTTGGGGGAGGGCTCACCTGGGCCTCCACAGTCGTCGAGTGGTAGCCCTTTGTGCTAAGGCCTGGGATATCGGCGAATAGCTGTGTTTGCCCGCGGTCGTAACGCCGAGTGGTGGTAAGCACGGAGTAGCCTGTACGAAGTACAGCCCCGAAAGGGGTGAGGCCGTCGGGAGACGGCGAGGCAACATAACTACAGCTTGAACGGCACTTTGCTCCCGCAAAGACGTGCCGCCGTTTGGGTTTGCATGGGGCAACTTCTCCGCGCCTCATCCCAGAGGCTTGCTTCCCTTGACCGCCTTGCTCTCCATCCAAGCTTGCGAGCCTTGATGCAAAGGGCAACGGAGAGGATTTATTCAAGAAAACCGTCGGGGTAGAGTTCGGTGATTCCTATCCCCAATGCTTTTGAGAGGGCGGCTAATTCAAAATCCCCTACCCAGCGTACCTGGCCCTCAATGCGCGCGATGATATCTCGGGAGACATCCCATCCGATCAACTGGCATTTTGTCGCAAGATCACTCTGGGATAGACCTTGCTCATAGCGGAACCGGGCAATCTGGGAACCACAAACATTTTTCTGGTCTGTGTGAAAAACCACACTTGACCGTATTCAAGTAAAGTGGCTTATTGCGTGTGGAATACCACACAAAAAGTGAAAACTCGACATCTAGTAGACAAAGATGGCTGCACAAAAAAACGAATTATCTGTTCCTGTAAGATGAAAATATCCTCATATACTCCTATGAACAATCGAATCACCTTGCTGGTCGGAGTCGTCTTTCTGGCCTCACTACTCCCGCTTGTTCAGAATGTTGGAGCTGCTGTTGCTTACACCAACTCTCTGACGAACGTCAGCTTGGTAAGTTCCAACTTCACCAGCTACACCACTGTTGACTCAGACTACATCAACAACCCTTCGGGTGGTTGGTTTGTCGTCGACACCAACTATGGTCTCGAACTTCTCTCAACTAATCCCAACTACGTAGAGGGATTGGGAACCTACAATCGTCTGTTACAGGCTTCAAACGACTGGACGATTACCATCCAGCCACACATCTCTGCTTTCACCAACAGTCAGACGAATCCCTACTACAGCGCCGGAATCAGTTTAATTCATACAACCACCAATGGACTGATTTATCCGAACAGAGTTGATTTGAACCTCGTTAGAACAGGGGTCACGGGAGCAACACTGAGCAACTCCATCATCAGCAGCATCTACATCAACAATGGTGAGACAGACACTGCTACAAATAAAAACCTGACGAACGTTTACCTCCAACTACGTTACACAGCATCGAATAAGTCCCTTGCTTCTGCTTACAGCACCAACGGTTCAAATTTCACTACAATTCAGTCGTACAATCTCACTAATAGTTGGAGTATCAAAGCTACTGATAAGCTAACTCTAGGCATTGCTGCCAATAACCAACCAGATGGTAGAGAAATCCCGAACTACAACGTTCTCCCCGGTACAATCTACCTGAAGAATCTGACGGTGGTTTCAACCAATGCTCCTACAAATGCTTCTCAAAACGGTACAGCTGGAGGAACTCTCTCACTGGGAACCGGAGGTAGCCAGAATATCTATTCTGGAGGAGTGACGATAAGCAATGGAGGGCTTACATCCAACGGCGGGACACTAATGGGCGGAAGCGGATCTCTCAGCATTGTGGGAGGTGGACCTACGAATGGAGGAAACCTTTTTGCTGCCAACACCAATAGTGGCAGTTTCTCAAATAGTAACAGCAACACCAATGTACTCGGAGGTGGAACTGGCAACGGTACTGGCTCTCTGAATCTTACTAACACTGGAGGCACTCCACCCAACTTTGGAACAACGACAAATACAATTCCTGGTGGAACTGGTGGTGGTGGTCTTAACTTGAATAACCCTACTGTTTTTACAGTCACCAGTTTATCCAATATCCCCACATCCCTATACTCCTCGAATGGAGCCGTCGTGAATGTGATTGGTGTTGGTTTCTACACCAATGTGAACGGAGTATTTATCCACTAAAGAACACAAACCAGGCTTTTCCAAGAAGACCCATCTCCTTAATAGGGGATGGATTTTTCTTTTGTTGGAAGCTAATCCCTCAGTCCTTCAACAGCTTCGATGACGTTTTCCATTTTCTCTTTATAACTGACGAAGGAGGAGACGTTTTGATTTGTGCACTAGGCTTTTCGGCAGTTCTGCTCGATCCACACTGCATAAGCTCCTTCGGTCATGTCTCCTGCGGCTAGTGCGAGGGTTTTGATCACGGCATCGGCCTCCGAGGCAACGAACTCCATGCCGTTGAGCTCAAGAAAACCGGCTCCGAGCATGAAGCCTGTCCGCTTGTTCCCGTCGAGGAAGGGATGATTTTTGATGATTCCAGCTGCGTAGGAGGCTGCCAACTCGGCGAGCGAAGGCGATCCGTAGGCAAGAAGCTGGAGCGGTCGGGCGAGGGCCGAATCCAACAATCCAGATTCACGAAGTCCAGCGCATCCCCCGTATTGGGAAAGAAGCATATCGTGAAGAGCGAGGCAGACCTCGCGTTCAATCCATCGCTTCAATACTCGGCGCCACTTCCCCTCAGGAGTGTTCTTATACCATTCGGACAGATATAATGGTATAAATAGGGTTACATAAGGGTGACTATGTGATTGGCTGAGTGGATGGCACGACCGAGAGCAAAACTGGATCACGCCAAGGAGGGCACTGAGGTACTTTGAGGCATCAA
>CAIOJL010000152.1 GCA_903858595.1 uncultured Spartobacteria bacterium
AACAAGGTTCTCATCATTGTCCTATACCGATGCGGTCTTCGTGTAAGCGAAGTTTTGGGCATTCGTTCCAGCGACTACAACCAGAATGAGGGAACTCTTCGTGTGATTGGTAAAGGGAACAAGATGAGGATCGTTGGTCTGGACTCGCAGACACGAATGAACCTTGATTTGTGGATGATCAAGCGAAAGTCGCTTGGGATCAATGGTGTGGGAAATCCTCCGATCTTTTGCGGGATTTCAAAGCAGAATTCTGGACAAAGTATTCGTCCTGTCTATGTGCGGAACCTTCTGAAGCGACTTGCCAGCAATGCAGGAATTGAGAAGAGAGTCACGCCACACCAGCTACGTCACCTATTCTCGCATGAGATGCTAACGGAAGGTGTTGGCTTGCATCATATCCAATGTTCTCTTGGACATTCATCCATTGCCACGACATCCAAGTACCTTGAGCGTTTCTCTCCCTTGGAAACGATTCAGCGTGTCCAGCAGCGAGAGTGGTAGCAGTGGAGGGGGTGGACATGAAGATCCAGTTTCCCATCTTCAAGGAGTCATCGTTGGCATCCTCCTGCTGATTATGGGGGCAGGGTTCCTGTATTCCTATTTCAAGAAGAGATAGGGCAAGCCAAAGGCAATCCAAGAAGGTTTCGGAAGGGTTGTGCGTGTGAGAAGGTCTTGATTCAGCACTGGTGGGCATCCACAGGCGATACAAGTAGCCACACATGGATTTCCATAGTGCAAGAAAAGTGCAAGAGCGTCTTTTTTTCAAAACAGCCTTATCGCCTTTTGAGGCTGATAAATACTGGTGGACCGGGCGAGACTCGAACTCGCAACCAATTGATTAAGAGTCAACTGCTCTACCATTGAGCTACCGATCCAAGATCCTGCAAAAAACAGGGTTGGTAGAATTAACCCAAGATATCCTCTCTGCAAATTGAAAAGTGCAAAATGTTTTGATTTACCTCGGTCATGTCGGAGCATGGATTGAACGAATGACAAGAATTGTCGTCCTGATCGCCATCTCACTCTCGTCACTCTCACTCCATGCAACTTCCCTCATGTCTTTTCCCCGGCCTCGCTTTCTGCTCCATTCTTCTACTCTCAGGCTGTGTGGTGCCCGGCTACCCGTATAGTTACCCACCCTACGGCACGGTTGTTCCGCCCCCTCCGGACTCGCAGATACAGCAAGCTCCCCCGCCGCCCCTGCCGGCAGTTGCTCCCGGAGTTGCGATGACTGGGCCGGGTTGCCCGTATCCCTATGTCTATGCCCCTTCCCCGGCTCTGATCGCTCCGACCTTCTTCGTGGGCTTCGGTAATGGTTACTGGTATGGCAATAGCTTCTGGCCCTATCGTTCGGGCTGTGCCTTCTATGGCGGCCACTACTACGGCGGTTACGGCACGAACTACTGGCGGCGTGGGTATGGCAGTTGGCAGAGTGGTACTTACCATGGAGGCAATCAGAAATGGCAGGGTTACCACGGCGAAAATTGGAATCGGTAGTACAAGTCCGCAGCTCGGGAAGTCTTTTCGCTTGTCGGTGTGATCCGGTGCCGCATTACTTATGCGCTGCATGGATAACACGAACCTAGCCGACGCTCACTTAATGAATCCGCTGGAGGAGCGGATCCGATATAAGTTTCGCAACTCCCTGCTGCTGGCCGAGGCTCTGACCCATGCGAGCATTTCGCTGGAGAGGAAGGATTACCCCTTCGACAACCAACGCCTGGAATTCCTAGGCGACGCCGTGCTCCAATTGGTAATCACGGGGGAGCTTTTTTTGCGTTTTCCGGATTTTACGGAGGGGCAGCTGACCAAGATTCGTACCCGTCTTGTCTCGCGCACCGCACTCAAAGAATATGCCCGGGTTTTGCGGCTCGGCGAGCACCTGATGATGGGACGGGGAGAGGAGTCGAGTGGCGGGCGTGAGCGTGCTTCCACGCTTGGGGATTCCTTCGAGGCTCTAGTGGGTGGGATCTATGTCGACGGTGGCATTATGGCGGCCCAGCACTTTATCCTCTGGGTGGCCGCTGAGAATTTGGCAACCGTCACCGCCGAACCCGAAGAGATAAACCCAAAAGGGAAGCTCCAGGAACTGCTCCAGGCCGTTGCCCCGAGCTCGCCGGTCTATGAATTGCTGGAAGAGAGCGGCCCGGAGCATCTCAAGCATTTCCGTTGCCAGGTTGCCTGGGAGGGCATGACGCTTGGCGAGGGATCAGGACAAAGCAAGAAGGAAGCAGAGGTCGCAGCGGCCAGTGAGGCCCTTACTCGCGAGCTCTGGCTTTCCAAAGCGCAGGTTTCCTAATTGCTTTCTCACAGACTCCGCTTCGTTCATTCTCATCCAGACATGGAAACGCAGAACTCCTTCACTCTCAGCCTGCCTCTTCTCTCCATCCTGCTAGGACTGGCTCTTGCGGTAACTCATCTCCTAGGGATTGTTGCTTCGGGCTTCCTGATCAAAGAGGCAAAAGCCTTTCCCCGCTCAAGATTCTGGGGAACCCTCCTGCTGGGGATAGCGATTCTCTGGACATTGGGCATCACGGCCACCACCGATCTGGGTGAATTCAACCCCATCAGAAACGTCCTCATGCTGGGGGTACTCGGAGGAGGTATCTTGCTCTGGAAATTCGTTCCTGACTTTCTCTCCTCCCGCTCGCTCGGCTTTCTCTTACTCCTAGCCGCTCATCCTGTTCTGGAAACAACCTTTCTGCAGCATGGCGTTGCCAAGATTGCCTTGTCACTGCTCGCCTACGCATGGGCACTTGCCGGGCTCTTCCTGGTCGGAATGCCCTATCTCCATCGTGATCTGATCGCCTGGGTCTGCGCCCGGAAATGGCGATGGGATGTTGTCTGCTGGGCCGGAGCAGCCTACGGCATCCTATTGCTGATATCAGGGCTATTAGGTTTTTAGGTCCGTTGGGCTATTGGGTGCTCCAATCCGATTAAAAGATTCCGGATCCCAGATGCTTCTGCATTCTGATACAACAGCCTAACAGTCCAATACCCCACAAGCCTTGTCTCTTACTCCTACTCGCAGCGGAGCGCTTTGACCGGATCCATCCGAGAAGCGATCCAGGCGGGGATCAAAGCGGCCAGTGAGCAGATCACGAAAGCGCTGACACAGATCAGGACGACATCCGTCGGCACAATCTCGGCGGGAATCTCATTGAACTGGTAGACGCTGCGCGGAAAGATCTCCACACCCAGCACGGAGGCCAGCCACTGGCTGACCTCATTGCGCCAGCGAATCAGTGTCATGCCGAGCACGAGTCCGCTGGCCACGCCGATCAGACCGACCACCATTCCCTGGACTAGGAAGACAGAGACAATCTGCCAGGTGCGCGCTCCCAGGGCCTTGAGAACCCCGATCTCCCGGGTCTTCTGCACCGTGACCGTGATGAGGGTATTCATGATGCCGAAGGCAGCCACCAGGATAATGAACATCAGTAGGAAAAACATGACATGGCGCTCCATGGCGATGGCGTCGAAGAGTTGCTTGTTCAGATCCATCCAGGTCACGCAGGAGAGCTCCTCCGGAAGGTTCTTTCTGAGATCCTCCCGGATCTCGGCCGCGCGGTTCGCATCGACTGTCCGAATGGAAAGCCCGTGAATCGAGCCCCCCAATCCGTAGAGCTCCTGGCCGATGTGAAGCGGTACAAGCAGGAACTCACTGTCGTAGAGGTAGCGCCCGCTCTTGAAGATGCCGGTGACTGTCAGCTGGGTGGGTAGCACCATCTGGCGGATCGTGTCGATGTCACCCCCCTTCGTATTCTTGGATCCCTTCTCCTTAAGCTTGAGTTTATCGAGCTGCTCGATGACCTCGCCCAGATTCCCCGGGGAATAGACAGTGAGGACATCTCCCACATGGACGCCGAGGGTGTGTGCAAGCTCGGATCCGATCACCGTGCTGTCGCCGGCAAGGTCCAGCTTGCCAGAGATGATGAACTTGGAGAGATCGCTCACTTTGAGCTCGAGCGATGGTTCGATCCCCCGGATCTTCGGGGCAAGACGCTGGTGGCTGAACTCCACGATCACCGGCCCCTGGACAAACGGAGCGGCGGCAAGCACTCCCGGGGTCTTTTCAGATCTGCCGACGAGGTCCTTCCACTGGTCAATCAGGCCGTTGTTGGTCACGAGGAGGTGTGCGTCGAAGCCTATCACCTTGCGCTGCAGTTCCCGTTCAAATCCCGTCATCACAGACATCACCAGAATGAGCACCGTGATGCCCAGGGTCACCCCAAGCACGGAGATAAGCGTGATCACCGCAAGGAAGGTGCGCTTCGGCTTGAGATAACGCGCCGCAAGGAAAAGCGGGGCTGGCAGACGCGAGGACATCAGCAGAGTAAAAAGTGAAAAGTGAAAAGTGAAAAGGACTGAGGCGTGAAGTGCCGAGGAATGAATGTCTAGTGATGAAGCAAAACCGCTCTAGTCAGCGATTGGCGCCCCGACGCCCCATTCCTCGCCGTCAATTTCATTACCCGTCTCACCTTCTCCTTTTCCGTGCCGGTCGGGCTCAATCAGGATCTTGCTAGTGATGAGGGACGCCACACAGATGAGGAAAATCCCGAGGAAATAAATGCTGTGCCTCCTGAGGTGGAATGGTCCCTCCACGAGATCCAGCCCACCGAGCGCATCCAGCAGCACCCCCCAGAGGAGGGGGGCAAATCCCGAGGCAAAGCTAATGATGACTGTCGACATCGCGAAGTAGTGGTTCTTTCCCTGCACCGGCACGACGGCCATCCAGAGGTGACTGTTGGCCATGATGTAACCCGCCGTCGCTGCACCACCAAGGATGTTAAGGAGGAGCACAAGCCACCAACTCGGCGAAATCACCCCCGCAGACATCGCGAACCAGAGTGCAAGCACGATGGAAAAAACGAGTAGGGAGACCTGAATGAAGGGGATGCTCCCGACGCGGTCCACACGGACACCCAGCCACTGAAGAATCAGCATCGGCCCGAGAAAGGTAAACGCAGCAAGCCCGTAAATCAGGGAGGGGGAGAAATGGGCCTGATCCCTCAGATATTCCACCGGAAAAACACCGAGCCCTCCCGCCACAAAGACAAAAAGGAGGCTGAAAAGAATCCAATGACGAAACGGAGTCAGACGCATCATCGTGATGAGAGGGACGTTCTCCGAGGATCTTGCGGCCGTCTCCTCGTGCTTCGTGTCGGGAATGAGGCGCAGATAGAACAGGCTGATGGCAGCGGTGATCACGGAAACCCACAGCACCAGCGAATATTTCCACGACTCCACGTGCCCCTTCATGAGCAAAGCCGCGACAAGCATCGCGATCAGGGAACCAGCATTGACGAAGGTGTGGTCGATGGAGATGAAGCGTCCACGGATCGGGGAGCTCACCAGATTCGTCATCCAAGGGAGAAAAGCGGTCGAGGAAATCCCCCTCAAAAGATTGAAAAGGAAGAGGCTCGCGAGCAGCAACCCGAGGCGCACGTTATTGGAAAAAAAGAAAAGGAGCGGCACGACCGCCGATATGGCAATAAAAATGGAGCGAAGGCCCCAACCCATCAGGGCGAAGGAGCGGTAGTTGTATTTTCCGAGATATCGCGCCGCAGGCAACTGGAGCACGGTCATCAGTGGCGTTAAGGCGGCGATGAAGCCGAGTATCAGCGAGTTGGCCCCGAGATCCTTGGCCAGCAACACCGTCGGGGCACCGAGGATGATCTGGAAGCAGACCGCGTTGTAAAAACTGAACCAGTGGAAGTTGAATACCCCCTGCGTGTACGGAACGGGAAAGAGGCTCAGGGGCCCCCGGTAGCCCGGTTTACCTCCAACTCCGCCTGAGTTGTCGTCGATCCGACTTGTCATGCCTTGGAGCCCACATCCTGAGCAGCAGCCTGGAGACGTTGCTTGAGATGGGGAAACAGAATGACCTCGCGGATCGACTCCGCACCGGTAAGAAGCATCACCAGTCGATCGATGCCGATGCCGATTCCCCCGGCCGGAGGCATGCCGTACTCGAGTGCCTCCAGGAACTCGGTGTCGATCTTCTGCTGCTCCTCGCCGGCCTGGTGTTCCAGACGTTCACGCTGAAGGTCCGGATCATTGAGTTCGGAATAGCCCGGCGAGATTTCCTGGCCGTTGATGATCAGTTCGTAGACATCGACCTTCGAGGGATCGGCGTCATTGAGACGCGCGAGAGGCACCAGTTCCTTGGGAACATGGGTGACAAAGCAGGGATCGATCGTCTTTTCCTCGACCAGTTTTTCAAAGACATGCTGGGTCATCTCGAACTCTTCGGGGCAGTGCGAGATATTCAGCTTCAGTTCGGTGCAGCGCGCGGTTTTCCCGGCCTTGTCGAGTGCGAACCATCCCGGAACAGCTTCCTCGATCAGATCATGGTAGGAAGCACGTTTCCAGGGTCGGGAGAGATTGATGGTCTTGGTCACATTCCCCTCCTCATCGCGGTGATGCACGTGATGGTCTTTGTTGCCGAGCATGACCGCCAGATGACAGACCAACTCTTCCACCAGCACCGACATGATCTGGAAATCAGCAAAGGCCCAGTAGGCCTCGAGCATCGTAAACTCGGGATTATGACGGCGTGAGATTCCCTCGTTGCGGAAGCTGCGATTGAGCTCGAAGACTTTCGGGAACCCAGCGACCAGAAGACGCTTCAGGTAGAGCTCGGGTGCAATGCGCAGAAAGAAATCCATGCCGAGGGCGTTGTGATGAGTCTTGAAGGGCTCGGCCGCAGCCCCCCCCGGCACAGCCTGCATCATCGGAGTCTCCACCTCGAGGAAGCCCCGCTCATCCAAGAAGCGGCGAATCTCACGCACGATGGCCGAGCGTTGGAGGAAAATGGCACGCGAGGTGGGATTGGCAATAAGGTCCAGATAGCGCTGGCGGTAGCGCGTCTCGGGATCCTGAACTCCATGCCATTTATCCGGAAGGGGACGGAGGGACTTGGAGAGAATCCTGAGGCTCCGTACCTTGATGCTCGACTCGCCCGTCCGGGTGGTGAAGCACTCCCCCTCCACGCCGATGAAGTCGCCGATATCGAGCTGGGTAGAAACGGCCAGAGAGGTCTCGTCGACTTCCTTGGCATTCACATAGACTTGCATTCTTCCCCCCATGTCCGAGAGATCGAGAAAACGGCTCTTCCCCATGTCACGATAGGCGGTGATGCGTCCCGCGAGAGAAACGAAGCGCCCCTCTTCAAATCCATCCCTCACCTCGGCGACCGTTCCGGTAGTTTCAAAGAGTCCTCCGAAGGGATCGATGCCGAGATCGCGGATGGCCTGAAGTTTCTGCCGACGGACGGCAACAAGCTCGCTTAGAGGTGAAGTGGGCGACGCGGGTGAAGATGGTGACGGAGTAGGTTGTTCCACCTCTAAAGAGCAAACGGAGAGAGCCTCCCGATCAATCAAAAACGGAGGAGTTAAGGAGTGATGAGTTAAAATGTTAAAAAGGAGATGAGTCGAGAGCTTGAAGTTTGGCAGGCAACCTCAAGCGAAAACGCCCCCTTCAACCCTTCAACCCTTCAACCCTTCAACCCTTCAACCCTTCAACCCTTCAACC